>CANIVF010000069.1 GCA_947470895.1 Bacteroidota bacterium | reverse complement strand
TGGCGATTATTCAAATACTGATCATGACGTTGGTCTCAGTTCTCTTAGGTTTTGGAATAGCCTGGTACATGCGTGAAGATCATCTCCATGCAAAGCAAAACAATATACAGGCATTGTTGCAAGTGAGAAATAGTATCATCAATGACCTACGGAATCAAAGAGATCGTGCAACAAAAGCAGAGCATACTTTGGCACGTGCCAAACAGACCTTTCATGATGACTTTATGCAGGTATCGCGTGATAAAGAAAGACTAAAAGAAGAGCGCAACGCCACTCGCGAGATTTTGAGTGAATTAAAAAACGAATATGCACTTCTCCAGATTCAACTGAGCAATGAGCAGCAAAATGTGGCTGATCTTACCAGAAAGCTTCAAACTCAAGAGCGACAGGATGTTCAGAGGGAAAAGAAGAACTCTGGTGTGCCTTATTTTATCAATCCATTTAACATGGCGGCCACCATTGAAAAGACTGACATCGATGACCTGAAAAAAATAAAGGGCATTGGCCCTGTGATTGAAAAGAAATTGAACATGATTGGTATTGTCAGTTTCAAACAAATCAGTGAATTGCCCTATGAAGCCCTTGATCAAATAGCACACACATTGAAATTTTTTCCTGATCGCATCAAGCGCGATAAGTGGGTGGAGCAGGCACGAGTTTTGACAAAGACTAAGCTGAAATGAAAATCCCCAACGAAAGACGGGGTTTGATTTATCTTTACAAGTAACACATTTGCACAATTACATCACTTCCTGCTCAACAGTTAAGAGGGATTTAGCCAGCTCGACTGCTTTTTTCTTAAGTCGTTGTATCGCCACTTCAATTTCCGGAGAAATATCAATACTCAACGGCTGCACCTTTTCAATAGACATGACGAATAAATAAATCTGCGGAAGCTTGTCTAACAAGATGAGTGATTCCACCACGTCTTTCAATCCGATCTCATGCGTGCTCATCGCTTTGGGAAAATCGGCTGAGAATTTAGGTTGAATCAATCGGATGGTTCCTGCTGGCCTTTGGTCGAGGGTGGCATCTGCCATTATTACCGTTTGATAGGTTTCAAACAGTTCCATCAGCGCGAAGCCACCCGTTCCACCATCCACCACATCAATCAGCTCGTCATCCAGTTCGTTGCTCAACTGTCGGGCTAAGTGTACCCCCATACCTTCATCGCCCATGAGATAATTGCCAACGCCCAGAATGAGAACCTTTTTGTTCATGGTATTTTTGTATTTAAGAGCGTAGAGCCGTGAGCTTCGAGTGAATTCTCGTGGCTCAAAAGCTGGAAACTCATAGCTTAATTATTTCTTTTTATTAAAATACTTCTCTTCAATAAACTTCCATCCACCGGCCATCGATGATAGTTCGCCACGACCTTCTACATAATCATGATAGAACACAAGATACACATGCACTACGGTAAAGAGGATAAAGAACCACATGGCCCAATGGTGAATTTGCCTGAGCATAAAATCTCCACCAAATAGTGTGGGCACCCAGGTAAATAATCCGGGCAGCCACCAATCGCTCATGGCTGCATATAAACCAAAGCCGGTAAGGCACTGAATTGCGAAAGCAATAAACGTGAGAAAATAAATGAAACCAGCCAACCGATTATGACCAATCGCTCCCTCTTCTTCTTTTTTGGTCATGAAAATATCGACCTGAATTACGCGCCACATGTCCTGAAAAAATTTCTTGTTGGTAGGAATAAAGTTTTTCCAGCTGGCAAAGTGATTGCCAACAAAACCCCAATAGATGCGAAACAAAAAGTTGAACAGGAAAATGTAAGCGGCTACAAAATGAATGAACCGGGTAGTGCCGAACCAAAAATTAGCATACGCTTCTTTGCCCGACAATAAGGCGGGTGGATCACCAATGATAAATCCTGTGGCTGTTAAAACAAGAATACAAAGGGCGTTGACCCAATGATAGTAGCGCACCGGCAATTGCCACACAAACACGCGCCTGAGTACTTGTGGCTTTGATTGAACAGTTGTTGCTTCCATAACGTAGCTCTTAATGGTTACATTACATTTACTTTACTTACATGCTTGCCATCTTCATCATACAAATGCACAGCACACGCCAGGCAAGGATCGAATGAATGAATGGTGCGGAGGATCTCTAATGGCATTTTTTCATCAGCAACCGGAGTGCCTTTCAATGCAGATTCATACGCAGAAGGATTTCCGTCCTTGTCGCGCGGCGAAGCGTTCCAGGTGGAAGGAACCACTAACTGATAATTGGCAATCTTCTTGTCTTCAATTACAATCCAGTGGCCAAGTGCTCCACGTGGAGCTTCAGTATGACCAACACCCATTGCTTTGGCTGGCCATGTTTCGGGTTTGAATTTTTCCATGTTCGCCATGCGCGTGTCGCCATTTTTGATGTTAGCGATCAATTGATCGTAGAACTCAAGCGCCCAACCCGTCATCAATTTTGCTTCTAACCCTCGTGCTGCCGTGCGACCTAGTGTGGAGAATAATGCATCAATCGGAACATCCAATGTTTTCAATGCGCTGTCAACGACTTCTTTAAAATCTTCGCGTCCGCTGGCATAGCCAACAAGAATTCTTGCCAATGGACCAACTTCCATTGCATGACCCTTCCATCTTGGAGTTTTCAGGAAGCTGTATTTCTCTTCAATATTGAGGAAATCGTATGGAGGCTTAGGTCCGGTATATTTAATTTTTGTTTCGCCTTTCCAGGGATGCAAACCGGCATCATCGCCTCCGGCATACTCATACCAGCTGCGGCTGATGAATTCCTGAATCTCAGAATCATTGCGCATATCCACCGGAAGAACTTTGCTTACATCTTTGTTTAGGATCGCACCTCCGGGAAACTTGTAGCTCAATGGATCGCGATATCCATTCATCGGCAAATCGCCATAAGCGAGATAATTTCCAAGACCACCACCAATGGCACCCCAGTCTTTATAGTAGGAAGCAATAGCAAGAAGATCGGGAATGTAAACTTGTTCAACAAATGTTTTTGCTTGCAATAAAAGTTGCTGTACATAAGCAAGACGCTCGGCATTAATACCACTTACATCATCTAAACTGATAGAGCACGCCATGCCACCCACTAAGTAATTTGGGTGTGGATTTTTTCCTCCAAAGACGGTATGCACTTTCACAATCTCTTTCTGCCATTCAAGAGCTTCGAGGTAGTGAGCAACGCCAATCAGGTTTACTTCTGCTGGTAATTTATAAGCGGGGTGTCCCCAATAACCATTGGCAAAAATTCCAAGCTGACCGCTCTCCACAAATTTAGTTAAGCGCTTTTGCAGATCTGAAAAATATCCGGGCGAACTCTTTGGCCAATGCGAAATGCTTTGTGCGATTTCGGAAGTTTTCTTCGGATCAGCCTTTAAAGCACTTACCACGTCTACCCAATCCAACGCGTGGAGGTGATAGAAGTGAATGACGTGATCTTGAATGTTTTGCACAGCAAACATGATGTTACGCACCATCTCTGCATTGGGAGGAATCACAATATCTAAAGCATCTTCTACCGATCGCACCGATGCGAGTGAATGCACCGTTGTGCAAACACCACAAACACGACCTACAAAAGCCCAGGCATCACGCGGATCGCGTCCCTTTAATATTTCTTCCAGCAAACGCACCATGGTGCCGGCACTATAAGCTTCGATTACTTTTCCATCTTTTATTTCTGCTTCGATCCTCAGGTGTCCTTCAATACGGGTGATGGGATCAATAACTATTCGTTGACTCATAAAAATTCTCGTTAATCAAGTTTAAGATCGCGGTCAGATTGTTTGCCTTCATCAATAAGATGATCTACCATTTTGTGCTTGCGCAGATTGGTAGCTACTGCGTGTGCAGCAATACCAGCAGCGGTAACACCAAGAGCAACCATACCTACTTTATCAGCCGAGGTTTCGATGCCAAAGCCAGGGAAGTTTGGCAGGCGTTGATAGATTGGTCCATTGTCCCAGAATTTTTCTTCTGAACAACCAAAGCAACCATGACCTGATTGAATAGGGAAACTCACCCCGTTATTCCATTTCATGATGCCGCACGAATTATAGGTGCTCGGTCCTTTACATCCTACTTTATATAAGCAGTAACCACGTCTTGCATTTTCATCGTCAAAAGTTTCGACAAACAAGCCAGCATCGTAATAAGGTCTGCGGTAGCAACTATCGTGAATGCGTTTTGAATAGAATGCTTTAGGTCTTCCGGTTCCATCCAGTTCAGGCAATGTGCCAAACGTAATGATGTGAACGATAGTGCCCGCCATCACTTCTCCTATAGGAGGACAACCAGGAACTTTAACAATAGGTTTTCCTTTGACGATCTTATGAATAGGTGTGGCTTGAGTAGGATTTGGTTTTGCAGCTTGCACACATCCATTGCAGGCACAGCTACCCCACGCAATAATGGCTTTTGCTCCCGCAGCTGTCTCTTCTAAAATATTTAATGCCGATTTTCCACCAATGCAACAATATTCACCGTCACCGCCCATGGGCACAGAGCCTTCTACACATAGTATATATTCCCCATAGTGATCCTTCATGGTTTTCGCTCTCACCTCCTCAGCTTGGTGACCGGCAGCGGCCATCAATGTTTCGGAATAATCTAAAGAGAGTTTATCGAGGATGATATCTGCTACTATCGGATGCGAAGAGCGGATGAATGATTCGCTGCAACACGTGCATTCCTGAAAGTGTAACCAGATCACCGGAACGCGAGGAGTGTTTTTTAGCGCATCAGCGATTTGTGCTGCACCAGTGGATTGCAAACCCATGTAGGCTGCAAACAGGGTGCAAAACTTCATGAAGTCTCTGCGTGTGTATCCTTTGTCGCGCAACTCTTCGTAGTAAGTTTTTCGATGTGTAGAGGTTTCAGTAAGCATGTTTAATTTCCTTTAAGTTTATTTAGAAAGAATCTAAGTGCGTCTGAACAAAAACTTGAGAAAACAATAAACAAGCTTACTAACTCCTATATCATTAATGCATGATTTAATTCATCGTCTTCAATGACTTATATCATCCTTTATATAAATGATAGATCGGACATTCGATTACTAAATCCTTAAAAGAATATGGAAAAGATAACCAAAGTCGCCATCGCTATTATTTGCATACTATCTACACCATTTGGATTGTTTGCTCATCCTGGTCATGGTCATGAAAGTCCTTTAAGTCCTGGGCACTATGTGGCGAATCCAGAACATTTTCTTCCGCTTGCCTTAAGTATTGGAGTAGTTCTTATTGCTGTGTTAGCCTATCAATTCTATCTGAGTCAGTCAAAGCAAAAAAAATAAAACACAAAGAGTATGCATGAACTTTCTATTGTGATGAGCATTGTCGAAACGGCTGAAGAGAAAGTGAAGGAGCATCATGCCAGTTCAGTAGAATCAATCGATTTGGTTATCGGTGACTTAGCCGGAGTGGATAGTCAGGCGCTCGATTTTGCCTGGGATTCGGCAGTGAAGAACACCGTGTTGCAGAAAGCAATAAGAAATGTTATTCAAGTTCCAGCAAGAGCCAAGTGCCTAGAATGTGATTGTGAATTCGGGATAAAGGAAATTTATGATTCTTGTCCTCTCTGTGGAGAACCACTCTTATTGATTATACAAGGAAAGGAACTTCAAATAAAGTCTATGATTCTGAATTGATCGGTCTTCACTCAAGCCATGACCGATAAACAACACTCATTAATAAATAACTAAACACTACTCCCGTGTGTGCCACTTGCGGATGCGATAGCGAAGCCAAGATCTCCATTCATCGAATTGATCAACCAACATCATTGAATTTGGGAGATATCACATTCACCCCGGTTGAACCAAAGACCACAACATTACCAAACGGTAGAAAACAAATCGATCTGGAGCAAGATATTCTGTTAAAGAATAACTTAAGAGCGGAGCGTAACCGCGGTTATTTTTTGGCTAAGAATATTGTGGCTCTTAACCTCGTGAGTTCGCCTGGCTCGGGCAAAACTTCTTTGTTAGAGAAAACGCTTCATGATTTAAAGACAGAAGAAAGTTTCTTTGTGATAGAGGGGGATCAGCAAACATCCAATGATGCCGATCGTATTGCGGCCACACAAGTTCCCGTAGTGCAAATCAATACGGGCAAAGGCTGCCATCTCGATTCAAAAATGATTTGGGATGCAATACAACAGCTAAGACCAAGCGAGAACTCTATTTTATTTATTGAAAATATCGGCAACCTCGTCTGTCCCGCCATGTTCGATTTGGGCGAACAGAAAAGAGTAGTCATCATTAGTGTGACAGAAGGAGATGATAAGCCACTCAAATATCCGGACATGTTTCAAAGTAGTCAGCTATGCATCATCAATAAAATTGATTTGCTTCCCTATGTAAAATTTGATGTAGAGAAAGCGAAGAACTATGCACGAAGAATAAATCCAACCATTCAATTTATTGAGCTTTCATGTACCTCGGGCGAAGGCTTTGATCATTGGTATGATTGGTTAAAAAAAGAAACCATTGAAGTTCCCGTTCCTGTATGAGATGGGTGCATGTCCATATTGAAGGATTAGTACAAGGGGTTGGCTTTCGGCCCTTTGTTTTTAAACTTGGCCATGAATTAAAGCTAAAGGGATGGGTGAGCAATGGTGTGGATGGCGTGCATATTGCAGCAGGTGGCAATCAGGAACACGTAGAAAAGTTTATAGTTCAGTTGCAGCAGTCAGCTCCGGCAGAATCATTCGTTACTCAGTTTTCTGTTGAAGAAATTAGTGAAATCAGAGTAAGTAATTTTCAAATCGTTGCGAGTAATCCGCTGGGCATGCCCAATTTGTTGATCACACCCGACCTGGGTTTATGTGATGCTTGTGAGAAAGACATTTTAACACCAACAGATAAACGACATCATTATCCCTTTACTACCTGCACACATTGTGGTCCACGGTATTCGATTTTGAAATCATTGCCATACGATCGGCACACCACTTCGATGGATGTGTTTGAAATGTGTCATGAATGTGAAACCGAATATCATGATCCGCGCAACCGAAGACATTTTTCACAAACCAATTCTTGCCCGGAGTGCAGCATCCCGCTAAGGTTAGTGAACAATCAAGGCGTTCAATTGTCCGCCCTTTGGAAGGAAGCTTTATCCATAGTGTTAAAGAGATTAGAGGCAGGTGAAATTGCAGCAATAAAGGGAATAGGTGGATATCTGTTAATGACTGATGCAACGAATAGAAGTGCAATAAAGAAACTGCGCAAGCGTAAACATCGTCCCAGCAAGCCTTTTGCGATTATCTATCCAGATCTGGAAACATTAAAACAAGATGCTGATGTGACAGAGCAAGAGGTAAAAGCATTTGAGAGTATTCAAAGTCCGGTGGTGCTTGTGAGAGCGAAGGTGACCCCAACATCAGGAATTTGCCTTGATCAAATTGCACCAGGGTTAACACACATTGGTGCGATGCGACCTTACACCGCGATGTTTGCACTGTTGTTGAAGGAATGGCGCAAGCCCATCATCGCCACGAGTGGAAACCTGAGCGGTTCACCTATTGTGTATGAAGATCATCAGGCAATTCTAGAACTTGGTGCTATTGCCGATGTGTTCCTTGTTCATGACCGCGAAATACAAATTTCGGAAGACGACAGCGTAATGCGATTTTCAAAAAATCATAGATTGTTTCTCAGAAGATCGCGCGGCTATGCACCTACCTTTTTAAACACGCAATTTGCCTCAGGTCAGGATTGCATTCTCGCTATGGGGTCAGATATGAAAAGCGCATTCACGCTGCAGGCGACTGGGCGTATTTACATTAGCCAGTATTTAGGCGACCTGGAAACTTATGACAGTCAACAATCTTATCGGCACACCTTGGATCATTTGCTATCATTGGTTCGTGTAAAGCCACAGCAAATTGTTATTGATGCACATCCGAATTATTTCTCTTCACAATTGGGCAAGCAGCTTGCAGAATGTTGGCAGATTCCTGTCGAAGAAGTATTTCATCACGAAGCTCATGCGGGATCGGTGTTGGCAGAAAACAAATTACTGGACAACACAGAGCCTATTCTTTGCATAACATGGGATGGTACCGGTTACGGGGAAGACAAGCATAGCTGGGGCGGGGAGTTTTTCACTTATGAAAAGCAATCGTTTAAACGCCTCACGCACCTTGCATACATTCCTGTCTGGCAAGGCGATGCCATGGCGCGCGAACCACGCTTGTCGGCTCTTTTTCTATGCAGGGATTTTTTAAAAGAGACTTCATTGAGAAATAAATTCAAGGATGCAGAATGGAGTTACTATTTAAAACTCATTCAAACTAAACCAACACAATACACCTCCAGCATTGGGCGATTGTTTGATGCCGTTGCTGTTATGTTGAATCTCTGTGACCACAATACTTTTGAAGGTGAGGCTGCCATGCTATTGGAGACCCATGCCATGAAAGGAAAGTGTTTATCACATTATACCGTGAACTGGACACAACATTTATTTGATGCAGCATTATTGATGAATCAAATCCTGACGGATCTTGATCAGCACGTTCCCACCGAGCGGATTGCCTATAAGTTTCATGGCTGGTTGGTGGACGTAATTTATCAGGTGGCTTTACGTAACCAATTTAAACATGTCGCTTTGAGCGGAGGCGTATTTCAGAATGCATTATTGATTGATCTGATTGAAGAAAAAATGAACGATACGTTCAATATATATCTGAACAAAGAACTTTCTGCCAATGACGAAAATATTTCATTAGGTCAGCTTGCGTGCGTTTCTATGAAACGGAGACAAGAGCAAAATCAATTCGCTTTAAATTATCATTAATTAAAAACATTATGTGCCTCGCCATACCAGGAAAACTGATCACCATCACCGGCCAGCTTGATGAAACCTTTCGCTTTGGTAAAGTTTCGTTTGGAGGAATCATGAAAGAAGTGAACCTATCCATGGTGCCCGAGGCTCAGGTAGGTGATTATGTATTAGTGCACGTAGGTGTAGCGATAAGTGTGGTAGATGAAGAGGAGGCATTAAAGACGTTCGAATACATAAAGCAAATTGGAGAACTGAATGAACTGAACGAGGACGAAATGCCCTCCACGAATCAACAACTCAAACAATCATGAAATACCTTTCAGAGTATCGCGATCTGACGCTGGTTACCGAGTTGGTAGAAGACATTAAAGCCATTACTACCAAATCATGGACGATCATGGAAGTATGTGGAGGCCAGACACACAGCCTGGTAAAGAATGGTCTTCTTGAAATGTTGCCCAACGAAATTACGATGGTGCATGGCCCGGGGTGTCCGGTGTGTGTTACGCCTATTAGCATTATTGATGAAGCAATTATGCTTTCTAAAAAATCTGAAGTGATTCTATGTTCATTTGGCGATATGCTGCGTGTGCCCGGTTCGGATAAAAGTCTGCTCGAAGCTAAATCGGAAGGAGCTGATGTGCGGATGGTATACTCACCCCTGGATGCCGTAAGGCTTGCAAAGGATAATCCTGATCGTGAAGTGGTTTTTTTTGCCGTGGGTTTTGAAACAACGGCACCGGCAAATGCCCTTTCGGTCATTCAGGCTAATAAATCAAGACTAAAGAATTACAGTATTCTCGCTTCACATGTGTTGGTACCACCCGCTATGGAAGCCATTCTTTCTGATCCGGAAACCACTGTAAATGCATTTCTTGCCGCAGGCCATGTGTGTGCCATTATGGGCATAGATGAATATTATCCTATTGCAGAGAAATATAAAGTTCCAATTGTTGTTACCGGATTTGAGCCGGTTGATTTGTTACAAGGAATTTATATGACAGTAAAACAATTGGAGGTAGGAGAATCAAAAGTTGAGAATCAATATGCTCGCGTGGTGCAACGCGAAGGAAATTTATTGGCGAAGGATGTGATCGATAAAGTGTTTGAGGTATCTGATCGCGACTGGCGAGGCATTGGCACCATTCCGTCAAGCGGATGGGAAGTGAGCAATCGCTTTCAGCAATACAATGCCAGGAAGAAGTTCCATCTTCAGCCCATCGAAGTAAAGGAAAACCAAAACTGTATGGCAGGAGAGATTATGAAAGGAAAGAAGAAACCCTTTGATTGTCCGCTCTTTGGAAAAGCATGCAATCCTGAACACCCGCAAGGTGCTCCGATGGTGAGCAGTGAGGGTTCATGTGCAGCATATTATCACTATTCGAATAGTAATAATATGGTTGCTGAAAATAATTAGTTTTTCCTACGAGTCGTAATTCTCAGAAATGGTTTGAAAAATATGAAATCTGACTTTAAGCTCTCCATCCAACTCAACTGCCCGCTTCCCAAACTAGATTTTGATATCATCACATTAGGTCATGGAAGTGGCGGATTGCTTACCCATCGACTACTGGAGTCAGGTGTTTTTAAAATTCTGGAAAATCCAATTCTCAATGAGCAGCACGATGGCGCCCTGCTAAACTTTTCAGGCAGAGTGGCTTTCAGCACGGATAGCTATGTAATCTCTCCCATCTTTTTTCCTGGCGGTAACATTGGTGAGTTAGCCGTGAATGGATCCATCAACGATGTATCCATGTGCGGAGCTATGCCTCAATATCTTTCACTGGCATTCATCATTGAAGAAGGATTACCCATGGAAGAATTCTGGGAAGTATTACTTGGCATAAAAAAAGCCAGCGAAGAAGCAGGTGTGCCCATAGTAACCGGAGACACGAAAGTAGTCGAACGCGGAAAAGGCGATAAGATCTTTATCAATACTTCAGGAATAGGAAGCGTTCATCCAAAAGCCAACATCAACATTGCGCGAATCAAAGTGGGCGATAAAATATTGATTAATGCGCCTATTGCTCAGCATGGCGTATCCATTCTTTCCGTGCGACAAGGATTAGAATTTGAAACCACTGTAACCAGTGACACGCGACCGCTGCATCGTATCGTAAAAAAGTTATTTGACGAATGTGGAGAAGATATTCACTTTCTGCGGGATCCAACACGAGGAGGTGTAGCAACCGTAATGAGTGAAGTAGCAAAGCAAGGTAAGCTGGGCATTGAATTAGTTCAGAAACAGATTCCCATTGATGAGCAAGTAGAAGGCGCGTGCGAAATGCTGGGCCTTGATCCTTTATATGTGGCTAACGAGGGTGTTTTCATTTCTATCGTTTCGCCTCATGTTGCCGATCGTGTTCTTAAAATTTTAAAACAAAATTTTAACATGGCATCTATCATTGGCGAAGTAACCGAAGCCCATCCCGGCCAAGTGATATTGCAAAGCAAAATTGGCGGACGCAGAGTGGTGAATATGCTACCCGGTGAACAGCTACCCAGGATTTGTTGAAAGAAACATCCCATTAATTAATCCCTTTATTATATCAAGTCCACTTCCCAACTAGCAAAATTGCTATCAAAGTAGATTTCCAGAATGGAATTATTGATTGATCCGGATGGTCAAATAGCGGCCATTTTCTCGGTTATCCCATCTTAACTAATAATAATCATGTATTTGATCCAGTTTCTCATCATCAGAGTTATGATAAGGATCACCATGATCACTGTTTAAAAATCATGAGATGATCTTTGGAGTAGAATTACCTTGATTGAACATTCAATCAAAAAATCAATCGGATATTCATTTTAAAGAGATCGCAAAAAAATTCCCAAAACAAAAGTAATTCTATATGAAAAGGACAACCAAAATAATCTTCTTTCTATCTCTATTCGTGGTTGGAAGAATGATTTTTGATCTATCGAGTTGTGTAAACGAAGATCAGATAATAGAACCAGCAGCAAATACGTCAACTCAACTCCTTTCTGCATTGACTGACTCTTCACCTACTATTGATGGAGTAGTTGATCCGATATGGGACAATGCACAGAAACTTGATGTGGTGGCCGAAGTACCCGATCCCGGCAACGGTTTGTTTGCCGGATATATCGGAGAAAAATATCCGATTACACTACGCTCCATGTATGATGCAACTACTATCTATTTTTTAGCAGAGTTTTCTGACGCAACTCAGAATGTTCAAGTTCAGCCTTGGTATTTTAGCCCAACAACTAAACGGTGGGCACAAGAGCCAAGCGCAAGAACGTTTGATTTAAATGGAAAACTAACCAGAGAGGGATGGGGTGAAGACAAGTTAGCCTTATTGTGGAACATCGATAAGTCAACACCTAAATTCACCACCCAAACATGTTATGCAAGTTGCCATGTATTTACCCCCTATCTCGATCCGACAACTACTCCACCTTCAACGAAGCCCAACCAAAGCGGAAACCATTACACGAATGGATCGAATGAAAAAATTGACATGTGGTGGTTGAAAATTGGAAGAGATCCAATACACGGCCAGTTTTCAGATGAATATCAGGATTGGGCAGGCGGACCTACTTACTCTAGCATTGCGGGTGGTAGTGCTAATGGTCGCCATCAAGATGATCAAGTGCCTTCAGGTTCATTTTCTACGAGTTATCCATATGCTCCAACATATACTTCAAATGCTGCGAACACAGGTACGAGTAATAATACTCAATCACTAGCGATAACAGGATCATCCCCTGAGGTAAAAGTTAATGTCCCTAAGTATATTATCCCGAACAAGACAAACTACTACTACATTTTACTCAGTGAAGTCAATGAAGGCACAGCACAACTTGTAACAGCGGTAGATGCTGAAGGCGTTCTTACTTTAAAAGATGGTTCTACAATTACTCCAAACGCAGACTATCAACGCACAGGCGATGGCGTTTCTGGTGGACATGGATCCAAAATTATCCCAAGTTATATTTCAGCTCCTCTTACTAATGGTCGTGCTGATATGACTTGTCAGGCTGTATATACTGGTTCTGGTTGGATTATCGAATGGAAACGGTTATTAAAAACCACGGATAATTTGAAACAGGATATTGACTTTTCTAGTCTGGAGGATCAACCATTTGGTGTTGCCCGATTTGATAAATCAAATTATCAACACGCTATTAAGCCTAATCTATTACTGAAATTTAAGAAGTAAAACGGCCCATGATAATGTCATGCGCATCTTCTTCTTCCAGTAATCGAAAAAACAGAAACTATGAAAAATAGAAAAATAGTCTCACTCGTAAGTTTGCTGGGCATGCTGTTGATCTTGAATGCATGCTTTTATGACGAAGTCATTCCAGTGGAGCAATCAGTGGGTGATGTGGGGAATATCACATTTACTGCAGACCTCATTCCAATCTTTAATGCGAGTTGTAATATGTCAGGCTGCCATAACAAGGGTGGACAAAAACCGAACCTTAATCCGGAAAATGCTTACCCCAACCTGACTACTGGCTCCTACATTGATACCGCAAATCCCGAAAACAGTTTACTCTATCAAAAGATGAAAGGCAATAAAGGTACACCGATGCCAGTTTCCGGATCAAACGCAACCTATAACGCCAAAGTTTTGAAATGGATTGAACTAGGAGCACTCAACAACTAATAAACAAATGGTATGAAATCAATATATAACTATTATAAAATGATCCCGGCTTTGCTACTCTCAGTCTTTCTGGTGAGTAACAGCATGCCGGTAACTGCTCAGGACACTACTGCTACCGTGGCACCTAAACCTAAGCCAGTAAAGAGTACTTTTGAAAGTACCTGGTTAATCGACAACCAAAGTGTGATGGTGCCTGTAAAGGGTACCCTGCAAATGGATATCATGCACCGCTTTGGAACGGTTAATAATGGCTACAAAGATTTCTATGGCATTTATGCTCCTTCCAATATTCGAATCGGAATGAGCTATGCGCCCATTGACAAGCTCAATGTGGGATTTGGGTTCACCAAAGCTCATATGACTTGGGACATCAACGCCAAGTATGCGTTGATCAAGCAAACGAACACCGGAGGCTGGCCTGTAAGTGTAACTTATTTTGGAAATGTGGCCATTGATACACGGGCGGCTGAGAATTTTGTAAACAATACGGACAGGCTATCCTATTTTAATCAGATTATCATAGCCCGTAAAGTAACCGACAATTTTTCTGTGCAAGTAGCCCCAAGTCTTTCTCACTATAATGCTGTAGAAGGATACCTTAACGAAGAGGGGGTTCTGGTTGGAAAAATGAGCCATGATCACATTGCAGTTTCCGTAGGTGCCCGGTATAAAATAACTCAGGGCACAGTGATTATGGTTAACTACGATCAACCGATCACTAAGCACACGACAAATAATCCAATGCCAAATATCTCGCTAGGGGTAGAGTTTAATACCAGTGCGCACGCCTTTCAGTTGTTCTTATCTAACTATCAATACATCGTTCCTCAGATGAACAACATGTACAATCAGAATGACTATCGTGATGGACAGTTCCTGATAGGATTTAACATCACCCGGTTGTGGAATTTTTAGACTGATAAATATTGTTCTGAAATGCAGACCAGGAAAAATTTTTTGTTCGCAGGCATAAGCCTGGCAGCAATAGCGGCCTTCTTTAAATGGAAGAGTGAACCACCACTGAAAAAGAACACGATCAAATTCTTAACTCAGGAAGGTAAGGTGGTTGAGATCGATGCCGATAAGTTGCCCACGGTTAAGCGAACAGCTTCCAAAGCAGATATTCAACATTGGATAAAAAACAAGCAACAATGAATGGTAACGCAGAAAGCTCTGGCAGTAAAGAAATACAGCGGAGAGATTTTTTGAAGGGAGTTTTGCTTGCGGGAATATCCACTAGTTGCTCCACCAAGGATCCTTTCACGGAAGCCGCAAAGAGGGAACTTGTTCAAGCTTCGGGAGAAACGGTACAACTCCTATCCACAACGGGTGAAATTATAGAAGTAGACAAAGCATTTCTAAAACCCATTGAAGAAATTCCTTCCACTACAAATTTGGAAGAACGGATGGGAATAAAAGGCAAAAAGTTTGTGATGGTGATCGATCTTTCCCATTGTCGCAATCTAAAAAAATGTCAGTCAGCTTGTAATCATGCTCATTTTGTAAGTGATGCTCAAAATTGGATTAAGGTACACGCTATGCACGAAGGGGAACACACCGCTTCATATTGGCAACCCACTACGTGTATGCATTGCGAAGAGCCTCCATGTGTAAAGGTGTGTCCAGTAGATGCTACGTTCAAAAGACAAGATGGTATTGTTGGTATTGATGCAGAACGATGCATTGGCTGTCGTTTCTGTATGGCTGCATGTCCTTACTCTTCACGTGTTTTTAATTGGGATAAACCGGTGCTTCCTCCTGAAGTGTTGGCGTTGAACTATTCATCAGAGACTAGTTGTCCTCCAAAAATCGGTACGGTTTCAAAATGTGATTTCTGCCCTGATATGGCTCGCAAGGGAGAGTTACCTCATTGTGTGTCGGCCTGCCCGAATGGAGTATTTTATTTTGGCGATATGAATGAAGATGTGATAACCAACGGTTCTGATACGGTGCGCTTCAGTGAATTAATCCGCGATCGATCTGGCTATCGTTTAATGGAGGATTTAGGGACAAAACCCAGCGTTTATTATCTACCACCAGTGGACCGGTTGTTTAAGTTTGAAGAGGGTTTAAAAAATCAAGAAGCTTCAAGATCATGAGTACGCTATCTCAAGTTTCCATTAATAAAATTACAGCTGATCTATTGCCAAAGAAGTTTGGGAAACCCGGCATCATCTGGACTACGGTACTGGTTATGCTAAGTATTGGTGGCCTTATCGGGTATTTTAGGCAGCTGCAAAGTGGTTTGAGCGTAACCGGTATGCGTGACTACGCTTCGTGGGGTATTTACATTTCAAATTTTGTTTTTTTTGTGGCCATTAGTTTGGTGGGTTCACTGATCACTGCAATTTTTCGGTTAACCAATGTCAGTTGGCGCACTCCGTTAACACGCATTTCTGAAATCATTGCAGTATCGGCTATTATATTTGCCGGTCTTATTATCATTATCGATATGGGGCGCCCTGAGCGCTTCACGAATTTATTTCTTCACGGCCGCCTTCAGTCGCCCATTATTTGGGATGTGATTGTAATTACCACCTATCTTGCCCTCAGCCTTTTATTTCTTTATTTTCCGCTTCTTCCTGATTTGCCAATTATGATCAAACACAGTAGAGCAGGAAGTGTCAATCAAAAAATTTATAAATTCATTGGATCATTTTGGAAAGGTACTGCAGAACAGTTTCGGATAAGTGAAAGTGCCGTCAAGATTATTTCAATAATGATTATACCCGTGGCTCTAGCTATTCACACGGTTACTTCATGGCTATTTGCCACTACATACAGACCCGGATGGGATAGTACAAATTTTGGCGCCTACTTTGTTTCAGGAGCCTTTCTGGTTGGTTCAGGCGGTGTGGTGGTTGCAATGTATGTGTTTCGCAAAGCCTATAGTCTTCAAGAGTATATTACAGAAAAGCATTTTAACTACATGGGCAAAATTGTAGTTATGCTAGCCTTGTTATACTTGTATTTCAATATCAATGAATATTTGGTTCCTGCTTTCAAAATGAAGAAAGCGGAAGAACACCACTTGATGAGTTTGTTTACTGGTGAATTTTCATATTTGTTTTGGTCAGCTATACTAGTCGGGATGATTATACCAATAGTCGTTTTATTGTTTCCATCGGGAAGAAAACCTCTGCCAATGTTTGTAATGGGTGTGTGCGTTGTGGTAGGTGCATGGTTTAAACGATTTCTTATTGTTACACCAACGTTGCTGAGTCCTTTTTTACCGATTTCCAATTCACCAGAGTCGTATGCGCATTATCATCCAACATGGGAAGAATGGGCGATCACGGTTGGAACGTTGGCAGGAGCTTTGCTAATCATAACAGTGTTTGTCAGGCTCTTTCCAATCATACCGATTCATGAGACGATCGAGGAACAATCTAAAGCACACAAATTATGAGAAGTCTGAGGATTTTGTCTATTGCCTCTGTCTGGTGGCTCTTTCTTTTGTTCATGGATGTTTCTGCTCAGGACGCAGAGAAGGTAACCCTTCGACTTGATCTTACCTACCATCGACAGGAAAACGGCCAATTACCTATGTTGAGAACATCTACAATGACCAAAGTAGGAAAGAGGTTTGAGCCGGTACATGATGTTGAGATCAACATTTTTTTTAATGAAGAAACATCTAAAGGCTTTTTAGGTAGAATTAAGACCAGTGACAAAGGAACGGCTTTCCTAACCATCCCTAACGAATTCACTTATGAGCTTGATTCCTCCGCTGCGCTCAAGTTCATTGCTACAGTTACTGACAATGAGAAGTTTGAAGATGTGTCATCAGAAATTGAAATTGCAAAAGCACAAATTGAACTCACGTTGAATGAAGAAGATAGTATTAGAATCATGAAGGCAAAAGTGCTTCTTTTTGAAGAAGGTAGTTGGAAGCCTGCTCCGGAAACAGAGATAAAATTTGTTGTTAAGAGATTGCTGAGTGACCTGAATGCAGGCGAAGAGGAATTGTATACAACCGATGAATTGGGAGAGGCAAGTTCTGAATTTAAGCTTAATATTCCCGGAAATGCCAATGGGGACGTTATTATCGCTGCAAAAATTGATGAGAGTGATGTATACGGCAGTATCAGCTCAAGCAAGGCAGTAAAATGGGGAACACCGCTAATGTCGGATAATAGTTTTGCGAAACGCACGCTGTGGTCAACCCGAGATAAGACTCCATGGTGGCTGCTTATTTTCCCTAACTTGATTATTGCAAGCGTATGGGGTGTCATCTTATATCTAATTTATCAGATCATCGAGATTCGTAAAATTGGCAAAACACATAAAAATTTATAAAGGAAACTTTAACAATTAATCACCATACCTATGAGAGCAAATGTTTATTTCTTAGCGCTGCTGCTTACAAGCACACTTCTTTTTTCCTTCACGTTTTATCAGAAAAAACCCTGGGATGCTCCCGATAAATATGTTAAAATGTCTAATCCGGTTAAATCCGATGCGGAATCGTTAAAGGCAGGAAAGGCACTTTGGATAAAGCATTGTCAATCCTGTCATGGCAAAACTGGTTTAGGAGACGGAACCAAAGCTGCGCAACTTGATACGGAAGTAGGAGATTTGACATCAGCTGAAGCCCAAAATCAAAGTGATGGTGCATTGTTTTATAAAATAACAGAAGGCCGAGACGAAATGCCTACGTTTAAAAAGAAAATTCCAGATGAAGAGGAGATTTGGCAGGTAGTAGTTTATGTTAGGTCGTTGAAGACGCACTAGAAAATTTGAACTTGTTAAGCGAAAGGGCAAAGAGCTTTGCTCTTTGCCTGAGAGCGTTCCATTAAATGAGTAGTCTTGATATTAATTAGTAAACGTAAAGCGAGTTAGAGAAAGCATTGACTTATAACTTTAAAAAAATCCCTGGCATCACTGATGATCACGTTATACCTTTAACGCGATTCAGATCTTTCTGATTTGCAGTTTTTAAAAGGCTACCTAAGTAAGTCTGAAATGCAAATGTGAAAATGGAACGATTGACTTTCGAGCACAGCGCATTCTGAATTTTACAATCAATGAAGAAGCAACCGTTAGTAATCCGATGACAAGGATAGGTGCAACTAATCCGAAACGATCGGCAATCAGACCAGTCAGTATAGCGCCAATGGCATAACCTAAATCTCTCCATAATCTGAAAATTCCAATGCTCTTTGATCTTTGGTCGGGATGGGTATAATCCGAAATAGCAGCGAGAAATGTTGGATAAACAATAGCCGTTCCGATGCCGAGTATGGAAGACAGGACAATAAACCCTGAAAAAGAATTTGCCCAGATCATCCCCAGCAACGCAATTCCCTGCATGAACATGCCTAAGAACAATAAGGTCTTCTTACAATATTTATCAGCAAGCTTGCCGGAATAAAGTTGGCCCAAACCCCAAACAGCCGGGTAAGTTGCTACGATGATTCCGGTTTCATGAAGGTCAAAACCTTTGGATAGCAGTAGAATCGGAAATAATCCCCATACCATGCCGTCATTTAAATTGTTGACGAGACCGGCTTGTGTGATGGAACCAAGATTTTTATGGTTCCAGGTCGTGTCCCAAAAAATATTTTTCATCAATGGAATTGTGCTAGAGGTTGCTTCGAGTTTTACGTGATGGCATGTGTCTTTTACAAACAACCAACTCAGGAGCAATCCGATTATGCTTAAGCCAATGCCTATATAAAATGGATAAGGGCGTAATCCATAGTTGTTGGCTATCCATCCTGTAAAGAATGCAACAATTGCTACTGCCACATAACCGGCAAACTCGTTGAGTCCCATGGCAAAGCCTCTATCCTTTTCACCAACAAGATCAATCTTCATGACTACTGTGCTTGACCATGTTAATCCCTGGCTAATTCCGAGAAACAGGTTGGCGGCAATAATCCAGTTCCAATTCGGAGCGTAAATAAGAAGCAACGGCACAGGCAATGCGAACAGCCAACCAGTTACCAGAAGATTCTTTCTTCCAAATCGGTTAGCTAAAGTACCGGTGTAATAATTGGCGATTGCTTTGGTTATACCGAACACAACGATGAACGAGAGTATGGCGGTCTTGGCGGCCATGCCAAAATCGGCTTCGGCAATCTGAGGAATAATAGTTCGCTCTAAACCAATCATGCCTCCAACAAATGCATTGACAATAACCAGCAACGTAAATTGCTTCCAGTTTTGGTTCAGTCCTAAGGCTACTTCCTTACTCATAGCACTATTAATTTAATGATACTTCAACAGGCAATTCCTGTAGTTGCCATTCGGGGAAACCCTCTTCAAGGCGGGTAGCTTTGTAGCCAGCTTTAGAAAGGAGAGCAACTGCGTCATCGGCAAATACACAGAATGGGCCGCGACAATAGGCTACGATCTCAGCGCCCCTGGGAAGTTCATTAAGTCGTTTGGATAATTGATCGATCGGAATAGAGAGAGCATGGGCAATGTGCCCTGTCTTGTATTCTGATTCTGGTCGCACATCGAGCAAGGTAACATTACCGGATTCCAATTTGCGAAGTAGGTCATTATGGGTTACCGTCTCAAAATCATATTTTGATTTCCTGAAATCCCTAACCAGTTTTTCTATGGTAGCGATACGCTCAACACCTAAATCGCGAAGTGCTTTCCATGCTTTGAACACATTTTTATTTGCCAATCGGTAATAGATAAAATTTCCCTGCCGATTGATTTCTACAAGCTGCGCCAATCTCAATACCTGTAAATGCTGTGATGCGCTGGCTATGGAAAGATTAGTATGTTCGGCAATCTGCTCTACTGAAAATTCGGCCTGTGCAAGCAGCTCAATAATTTCCAGCCGATGAGGATTGGCCATTGACTTGGTAATCCTGGCCAGTTCACCGTATACCTCGTTTTTGAATTCTCTTTTGTTCATGATCTGTATTGCTAAAACGGAAGAACTGTAAAGGAGACATATTAGTTTGAACTATTCAATAAATTTATTGAATAGTTATTGAAAACAGCTTTTTGACCATTTTGACCGAATCTTTTCAAGAACCGGATGGGTTTGCCTGCCTTTTTTGCTAATGCGCGAGTTTGTAGCTAAATGGATTCGTGAATCGGAGGGTCAATCAGTAAAAGGGAAATACGAACGAAGCTATGAATTTGTACTTACGAGAAATTCATTGAAGTGACACCCGCTCAAAAAACAATTGTATTCATATCCGAGAGCATTGAAAATATTACATAAGGCTATGAGGCAAAAGAAACGTATCAGATCTTAAACGATAACCTGGAAAAGATTTCGAATTGTATTCCAGGGCCGTACTGAAAAGAGTAAAATGAATCATTGGATGAATGATGCCGTCACAGCCTCTTTTGTCATAAAGAAATCTATATGACTATTTAGAGTTTCTTAGCATTAAATAAGTGTAAACAGAAATGCAATCAGAAAGCCTGCAATGGTCGCTAAGCCTACTTCAGAGCCACCGTCTTCATAGGCTTCCGGCATCATCACAGAAGCAACCATACCCAGAATCGCACCTCCAGCAATTGCTTCAACAAACGTGATAATGACGGGCGAAGCTGAATGTAAAAAGACATTACCTAAAATGGCCGCCACAACCCCGGCAAGAATCATCATACCCCAAAGCCGGAATATTTTTTTCTTACTAAAACCAGCCATCATCATGGCGTTTGAGCTGGCCATTGCTTCCGGAAAGTTGGCCAGAAATACCGCTGCCAAAAAAGTGTATCGATAAGAACTAAAATCGTTGAACCCGGCACCAATCACAATAGACTCCGGAATCAGATCCATGAGTGTACCCAAAAAAATGGCGAGCGGAGCTCCTTTTGGCACGCTCTTATTAAAGTAGTGGTATTCTTCCGTTTTGCTTAGTCGCTCAATGTTTGATAGTGCAATTTTCAGCCAGTGTTCCTTGTCCATGTGCGTAGTTTGCACATTTTTGGTAATGCGTTGCGAGTTGAGTTGTTCAATGGCTTGGCGCAAAAATGGCGATACCTTTATTAGGGAGTTAAATTTAGATTTACTAATCCTGAGAAGGGAAACCATTGAGGTCGCCATGACACTCGCATAGCGTGGTTCACCTGTGAGCAGCGCCATTTCACCAAATGAATCGCCAGCAGAAAGTGTCGCCATCACATTTTTTGACGAATCGAGTTGATCAAGCACATTTACCTGGCCACCAATAATTAAATAAAGCCCATCGGCATCATCCCCTTTTTTGAAAATGAATTCATCCTTATTGAACATAACAGGTTCAACCGAACCCAAAACCAATTCCATGTCTTCCGGAGGAAGAAGGCGGAGTAGTTCAACGTTTGAAAGTTGTTCAAGAATATGACCTTGTTCATTCCGCTTCTTTTTAAGAAAATAAAACTTGGCCAATGCCGGATGACGGACGGCCGCGCCTTTTTTCTCAAGAGCTTTATTAATCAGGTAATAAGCCAGCCCACCTAACATAAATCCCATGGAGACCATCAACCAGGCCTCCATTCCCGAAAACGCTAATTTTTCAACTAATCGACTCGCGCCATGATAGGCAAGGTCGATAGCTAATGCCTGAATAAGAGCCCCCGTACCAAATGCCATAATGATGGCGTTGGTTCGCTGCGATGGTCGTGTAAATATCCCGATAAAGGTTCCGGCAATCAGAGCCGTCATGGCTAGAAAGGACAGCCCAGCCGCAGAAAGAACGCGTAAGAAATCAAAACTTTCCAGAGTCATCAAAAACCAAAAGCCCTAAACCTGCATAAAATAATGATTTAACTGAAACGCCTAAGCTATACTGTAAAAATCAAAAGGCCAGAATAAATCTGACCTTTAGCTTGGTTGAGAATTAATTCAATTAATCCTTGTCATCAATATGGCATTCTGTTTCTAGCAGGCCTTTGACCTCCCTACCCAGCGAACGATTATCATCATCGTTTTCTGTAGTAATTTCGATCACACCATCTCCATCGGTGTCCTTTAGCGTGCCCGCTTTGGCCAGCTCAGTGAAGCGTGCAAGCAGGGCATCAATACTGATTTTAATATTGGTTATTAACGCATCGCCATTGGCTACCACATCTACCTGTGCGTTTTCAAAATCAAGTTCAATCTTGGTGTCTTCATCGCTCCAGCAAATGAATGGAACCCCATCAATTGTTCCTTTTATTACATAAGTCTTTCCGGCTAATTCAGTACCTGTGGCGCTGTTATCGAACCGTACTTCTACTTTTTCATAAACTCCACTGGGTATATCCAAAGACGCGATAGTTTGGTTTAGTGTTTCGTCAGGATTAAGCAGGTCTAATTGAAAAGGGCCCATCAGTTTTTGATCTTCATAGACCGGTGATTCGCTATGGCGACTGTCTTCTTCATCCAGTTCAAACTTGATGTTGCTCAGGTTGATTTTAAAGTCGGTGATGATTACCGAATTGGCCGCGATGCGTCCGTTGGAAGATGTCTTTCCAGTAGAAGAAACGGTAGAAGCTTTGATCGTTACATTAGTAGATTCCGGTGAGCTCTCTAAACAAGCCCCCGCAAAAACGACTATTACAACACCGGTTATTATTTCTTTCATCATGTCTTTAAAAATTTCAATGCAAATTTAAAATAAATAGTTCTTTTTTATAATGTTTATCATGACTTGATACGAGTGAGTAAATAACAAATCAACCGTTTGGATCCAGTTTCAGCACGAGGTGAAAGTTCACCATCAATTCTTCTTTCACTTTAATGGTGCCCATCATGCGTGATGGAGGCTTTAGTCCGAAATCAGAGAATGTAAATGCGCGGCCTCCCTTCAAATGAATCATTCCGGTTGACTTGGTTTCGATAGAACAATCGACTTCAAATAGTTTAGTAATACCGGCCAGGGATATCTTGAGAATGCCTTTAAACTTTTCTTCACCTTGCGCATAGCTAGGGGTGCGTTCAAATGAAATGAAATCAATAACAATCGCAGGATATTCTTCTGATTTAACCGTCTTCCTGAAATCGGAAGTCATGATGGCCATGCCACAGTCAAAGGTGGAGGCATCTAAACCGACAGAACCTTTTACAAACACAGGCCGTATTTTTTTTCCTCCTTCCTGCAAGACCAACGTATCCGTGCCGGTGTATTTGGCAATTGAACAGGTAAAAGAATTGACGTTGGTTTTTCCATCTATTGATAATTTACTGGCTGGCAGCACAATCAGCCGGTGAACAAGAGGAGCATCACTGAGTAAAAATGCCGAGGATATAAAAAAGAACAGAATAGCGGAGATTAACTTCATTAAGCTGAATTTCAATAAAATGACTCCAAAGTTAACCCCTGACAGTGAAAATGAAAATTAGCATAAAAAAACCGGCCGACTCTTGCGAGCCGGCCGGAGGAGTGATCCAATAAACCTATTGTTAGAAAGCGATTGAGCCTTGAATAACCACTCCACTAAATTCTCCTTGATAAAACCTGTTGTTAGCACCAGTATTTTTGTAACCATCATACTTCTGGCTAACATACTCACCTTTCAATAAGATATTGCGGGTAACGAACCAGCCACCACCAACAGAAGTACGTTCGATAGATACATCGTAACGTGATCCGCGAACACTAGCTGTATATCCTTCAGCGATTGTTGATGTTACTTTACCATAACGAGCACCGATGTAGAATTTCTCATTCTTACCAAAGCGATAGAGGACATCTCCATTAAACTGGTGAGTTTGTCTGTTAGTCTCCTCTGCAGTGTAAGTAGTGCCCTCGCCATTTTCAAATTTGCTATTTCCATAGGCATATTCCCAAGTTCCAAACACTTCTAAACCACCAAATTTCACGAAGGGGTTTACCATAAAGGCAGTTAGGTTATCGCCAAGGCCTGGATTGAAACGACCAGAGAATGCATTACCAGTTAATGTAACAGGAGCATTTTCCATTACATAGAGATAGTTAGATCCTGTACGATCTCCACCGAAGAGGGTGTTGCTAGCGGAAGATTTGGTAGTCATAGCTGAACCAGTCAAACGCACGCGGAGATTGTCTTGTAATTGTTTGTCAACTCCAAGTTTTGCATAAAGAGAAGGCTTGCGTTGGGCACCCGCAGGATTAGCTGGAGCGTTGATGTTACCTTGAATTTCGCCATCGGTAAATCCAGCCATCGCAATGATACCGTTTTTCTGCCAGTATAATTCGGCACCGATTTCAGTGGTAAACTCATCCATGATGTTGTTTTCAATCCATGGATTCCACATGGTATTTCCACCATCGCTTCTGCGGAAGTGAGCATCACCGTAGTTAACTTCCATGTGACCAACTTTCAAAGTAAGGTTTTTCCATAGGTTGTTCATGAATTCGCTGTTCAGGAAGGTCACTTTATCAACCTTTAAATAACCACCTTTAACCCAGAATTCATTATGGTGGTGAGATGACATATAAGACACTAAGTTAAGGCTAACACCATCGTACAGTTGCACGTCAATGTTGAAGTTAGCTTGTGCCAACGGAAAACCACCACCCATTTCATACAATTTTGAAGGATTGTCGGTTAGTCCATTACTATGGCTTATATTTTGGTAGCCTTGTGTAAAGCCGGCACCGAAGCGAAGTTTAAAACCATCATATACCACAGTGTCTTCTTTTGAGGTTTCAAACACGTTAACACCGCGTCTGTCATAGGGTCTGAAATATTGGATTGCAGGTTGCTGTGCAAAAGCAAGCATGCCTGCAAAAAGTAGCCCTAGTGTCATCACCAGGGTTTTTAAGGAAAGTATTCTCGTTTTCATAACAATTAAATTTAGTTGAGTATTTTAAATAGGTCTTATTTTAAAGTTTCACCTGTGATAAAGTAACATCGAAGGTTATGGTGATTTCGTCTCCGGTTTTGATTGTTCCAAACATGAAGCTGGGAGGCTCTACTTTGAATTCAGTCATTTTTATTTTTTTTGAACCTTTGCATACGAGAGTCCCATTTTTTGCTTCGTAGGCAACATCGACTTCGACAGGCTTAGT
>CANIVF010000068.1 GCA_947470895.1 Bacteroidota bacterium | reverse complement strand
TAGGAAGTTGGATAACAAAACATGCAGGAAAAACAACACTCAATATCTCCGCCATTGGTGAAAAACGAATATGGTTAGACGGATTATTTGATATCGTCAGGCAAAAAGATCAACGACTAGCATTTTCTAATGCATAATCTGGGTTTATCTAAAGTCTGTTATTGAACTGAAATGATTTTGTAAATTCGTTGATAGAAACAGTGCCATGATTAGAACTTATCTCCTGATTGCTTTCATTTCTCTGTCTTTAATTAGTCTGGCACAAGACGCTAACCCCGAGATTGACAGTTTAAAAACCATTCTCGCATCTCAAAAAAATGATTCATTAAAAGTCAACACACTCATCGAACTGGGCACGTTGCATTTAAGTACCGATATCAACAAGGCTTTTAATTATGGAATTCAGGCACAAGCACTTGCTGGACAAGTAAACTATAGAAAAGGGCTTGGCTATGCTTTAAAATTAATTGGTATAAGTTATGGACTTAAGAATAATAATTTTGAAGCAGATAAACAGTTTAAGGCATCCCTGGCGGTTTTTGAAAGCATCAATTTCAAAGAGGGAATTTCGAACATTTTAAATAATCTGGGCACGCTAAATTACAATCTTGGTGAGGATGCCAAATCCATCGAGTACTATTTAAAATCACTTAAGATAGCCGAGGAGATCAATAACAAATTGAGAATAGGCACAGGCCTGGTCAACATCGGAAATGTTTATTCCAATAAGCCGGCCACCACCGATATGGCTATCGATTACTTTCGCAAGGCGCTCCCTATTTTTCAAGAGATTAACTATACAGAAGGTATCGGAACAGCCTCTGTGAATATTGGAGAAATCTATTTCAATAAAGGAATGTATGACTCCGCGCTGACCTTCTTTCAAACTTCAATAAAAATGTATGAAAGCACAGCCGATGCTGCATTAGCACTAAGTTATATTGGGGAAATTTATGCAGAGAAGAATGACTTTGATAATGCATTTATCTATCATAACCAAGCCGTTGAAGTTACCGAAAGGTTAGGCGCTCAGCAGTATCTTGCCCAAAGCCTTTTGAGTATGGGGAAAACTCAAATGAAAAAAGGAGACTTGCCAAAGTCGATTGAAACCTATCAAAGAGCTCAAGCGATTAGCGAAAAAATAAATGCTAAACAGGAAATTAAAAAAGCCTATCAAGCTCTGGCTGATACCTATGCTAAAGCGGGAAAGTTTAAAGATGCTTACAATTATGAGTCATTGCTAACTCAAATTAAAGATACGCTCTACAATACTGCTGAGGACAAGAAAATACAACAGCTACAATTCAATGCGGATATTGATAAAAAAGAAGCTCAGATCAATCTTCAGGAACTAACCATTCAAAGACAGAAAATAGTAACTTATGCTACAGGTATTTCAGGAGTTCTTCTGCTCATTCTTGCGGTGGGTTCCTATAATCGATATAAGTTTGTGAGAAGAACAAATAAGATCATCCAAGCGGAAAGAGATCGATCAAAAGAATTGTTGCTCAACATTTTACCAGAAGAAACAGCTCGCGAACTGGAAACCAACGGGTCGGCACAATCGCGCTATTATGAAAGTGCTACGGTACTCTTCACTGACTTTAAAGGCTTTTCCACCATTGCCGGCAAGTTACCTCCCCAGGAATTAGTTGCTGAACTGAATGATTATTTCATGGCGTTTGATGAAATCATGGGTAATCATAATCTGGAAAAAATCAAAACCATTGGTGATGCATACATGTGCGCGGGTGGAATTCCCACAGCCAACAACACGCATCCGTTAGATGCCGTACATGCAGCTCTTGAGATGCAAGGTTATATGTTTAAAAAGAATGCTGCAAGAAAAGATAAAAATCAGGAAGGCTGGAAGCTCCGGGTTGGAATTCATACTGGCCCAATTGTAGCTGGAGTAGTAGGCAAGAAGAAATATGCATACGACATCTGGGGTGATACCGTTAATATTGCTAGCAGAATGGAATCCAATGGAGAAGCTGGAAAAGTTAATATCTCAGCTTCGACCTACCAGCGAATCAAAGAATATTATCAATGTTTATACAGGGGAAAGGTAACTGCCAAGAATATTGGTGAGGTAGATATGTATTTCATCGAGAGTAAGATCACAAACCAAGTTCCTCAAATAAGATAATCAGGATCTTCACCGCTTGAATTTAGCAATGATCTCTTGAATATGTTGGTGTTTTTTACCTTCACGATTTTCTTTGCTGAATTTGGTATGATAACGATGTGACTCCAGGAAAGTCTTTTGCACCAGGTTCCATTCTCGCTCTGTCTCCACCACACCTTGTGCTTTTAGTTCTTCCAGAAGGCGACCACCTATTTCATAAAAATCATCGCGCCCCAAATAGTCGAGGTCGGCATCACAAAGTATTTTTTCAAGATGATTCGATGGCGATTGCGGAATACGAGTTGCCAGAATCATTCCCTGTATAATCTCGATCAGATTCTCATTTAATCCAAAAACGGGCAGCATTTCACCAGCCATCTCCGCTCCTTTCTGTTCATGATTTTTGGGCGAATGAATAAACCCTGCATCATGGTAGAGTGCCGCCAGTTTTAGCAGGTTAACTTCGTCCTCAGACAATTGTTCATGTTTTGCGATAATTAACGAAGCATTGAGTACATCATAGATATGATCGATATTATGATACTGGAGCTTAGGCATTTGTTTATTCAATAAATCAATAATTTGTTTTTCTGCTGCAGCGAAATCAGAAACAGTTAAGTCACTTGACTTGCTACTAAGTTGATCGCGAAGGCCTTTCAATAACGGATCAACATTCCACCAGATAAGATCGATGTCATTAGTTTTCTTAGCTTTTTTCAACCAGTTTTTTGCCGAACTGATATCACCCAAAGCATGGAATATATAAACGACATAAATATTTATACCCTTCTCATTGGCCTCACTCCTCTTTATCAATTCTTCTAATAGCTCTTTGGCTTTTATTTCATTTCTTAGCCCTGCATATGCACGTGCCTTATAAGCCACCATAGAGGGTGGTCTTATTTTGGAAGATCGTAAACCGGACGAAATAGCTTCAATAGCATCCTCATATCGGGCCATCGTAAGGTAAATTCTTCCTAGAAAATCATAAAGGCGTATTACCGTTGGATACAATCGCAACGCTTCATTAATGGTACTCAATGCTTCCTCATATCGACTCACCAGATATAAGCTAATGGTCTGGTAGTTAAAGTAGGCAATAGTAAGTGGATCTATTGCCTTTGCTTTATTCACAAATTTAATGGCCTCACCAAAACGGCCCATCATATTTAACAAATAACTATAAGTATAAAGCACGGTCGAATTGTTTGGACTTAATTCGATGACTTGCAAAAGCAATTTCTCCGAAGATTGAAAATCCTTGGTGATGAAAAATTCAACAAATGCTTTTGTCAGATAATCGTTATCCGAAGGTCCCCGCTTCCATGCTTCGTTCAGGTGTATATCAATATTCTTAAGCGCCTCGCCTGGTGAAAGATCACCATTCCACGACATCCTTCCTGAATAAGAACTAGCCAAATACGAATAAGCCTGCTTAAATTCAGGATCTTTTTCAACGGCCTTCTTAAAATATTCGGAAGCAGTGCGGTAGCCATCGACACTCCATTGATTAAACGCGTGCCTGCCTTTTAGAAAAAGATCATAAGCCTCCAGATTCTTGGTCGGAATTTCTTTCAATTTCTCATTTTCCTGAGGATTTAATGAAAATTTAAGCTCCTTTGCTACTACTTCGGCTACACTGCTTTGAATGGCAAATATGTCATCCATACTTTCCAAAAAAACTTTAGACCAAACGTGATGATCTTTTATGGCATCGATCAGCTGAACCGTGATCCTAACTTTATTGCCATGCGCCTGTGCACTCCCTTCAAGAATAAACTTAACGCCAAGTTCCGTGGCTATCTCCGGAGCTGACTTTATCGTTTTTTTATAGCGCATCACCGAAGTTCTTGAAATTACCCGGAGCTGCGGAAGACCCGAAAGCTGGATCAGGATATTTTCAGTGATCCCATCAGCAAAATATTCTTGTGATGGATCTTGTGAGAGGCTTACAAAAGGAAGAACAGCCAATGATTTTTCAAGGTCATTCTTTTCCGATTTACTCTTAGCGTCTGCCACATTAATGGATTGTTCAGAAACATCCTCATCGGTGGCACCATCAAAATAAACATCTGCTACTCTGCCAGGATGCTTGATTGCATTAATAATTTCCTTGATTGCATTGGCAACCTTATTAATCTGGTCGCGATAAAATAAATTATTGGAATTGTCCTGACGTTTATCGTCAGCGCGCAGTGGCCTATTCACACCGGGTGATCTGAAAATAAAATCGATAGCGCGAAGCTTTGATCGCAATTCTGTTTCAATGAGGTTGCGATCCTCAGGATCTAAATAATGAATCGTGACCGGTAGTATGCGACTAGCCACGTTACCGCTTCTGAGTTTAATATCGCGACCAATAAAATCATCCAGGGCAATTTTATTAAAAGCACATAATTCATGTTGCCAGGCAAAACTTCTGGGATCACAATAGATCTGAGAAAGGATAGGGATAAAAATCAGCGCTTTTAATTTTCCCTCCAGACTCTTATCGACATTATGAGTTTCCAGCAAACCATCAATGGGATCAGAGTCAAAATAAATCGATACATCTTCCTTAAAGGTGCTCTCTAGTTCTTTGCTTAAATCAGCTACAAAATCAGTAACCCATCCATTGCCAATTTGATGGCCTGGGCTTTGGGACAAACCTGAAGTATTCCTATTATCCTTGTGGCGATATGAAACAAAAATATCATATTCATATCCAGGAACTATTGATGGCATATCTCCAAATATACTAACTTGTAGTACTTCTGGCAATGCGTACATTAGTTAAGTTTAGCGTATCAGATGCCTTTGTAGTTAGGATTGAATTCATCCTCGTCCAAGCGTATTGGAAGGAAAATATAGCATGACTAATCAGCTAAAATATAGAATAAAAATAATTGAAATCGTATGAGTAAGAAAAACCAAAGATCGACCACATCTATTCTATCCATTATTTTTTTTCTGGCTACTCTTTCTATTCATGCTCAACAAGTTCTAGTTCCTCCATACCTTCAACCAGGAAACTCTTCCAACCTTTCTAACGAACAGAAGATTCTGATCTGGCAAACGGATAGCATACCTGGCCATTTTAAAGTGGAAGTTTCTCTGGCTAAGCCAGGAGAAATAAAGACGATCGCGAAAACATCTGTAGTTCAACTGAAATTGAAAAACAAGACCACGTTTCTTTATAGAGCCACGCTTCCAAAATTAAAATTCGATTCAGAATACTCGTATACGATTTCTTTGAACGGGCAACCCATGGCAGAAGCCTCCTTTACCTCTCGCACAAAAGAAAAGACCACACGATTTGCTGTGTTTGGGGATTGTGGGGCTGGCACTCCTCAACAGGCAAAAATTGCCTATCAGATCTATCAGCAAAAACCTCAATTTGTTTTAGTCACAGGTGATAATGTATATCGAAGTGGATTAGAGAACGAGTATAGAAAAAACTTTTTTCCATACTACACAGCAAAGGAAGCGGATACTCTAAAAGGTGCACCTATCATGCAAACTATTCCTTTTTATATGCTGTTAGGAAATCATGATGTGTTTGGAGCCGATCTTGATAAAACTCCGGATGGTCTTGCATACTTCTACTACAATGATCTGCCTCTTAATGGACCCCACCCAAAAGGCATGGTAACCGTAAAAGGAAACGAAAGTTTAGTGAAGGCATTCAAATCAGCTAATGGTGCTCGCTTCCCCAGGATGTCTAATTTTTCATTTGATTATGGTAATGTCCATATCGTTTGTCTTGATGCAAACTCATATGCTAATCCGGTGGATCCAACATTGGTGGAATGGCTATCTAATGATTTAAAAAATACAAAAGCAGACTGGAAGATAGTCTCTTATCATCATCCTGGCTTTAACTCCAGCAAGGCTCACTACGATTATCAATATATGCGATTACTCTCACCTGTATTGGAGCAATTAGGTGTGGATCTGGTGCTCACCGGACACGTACATAACTATCAACGCACTTTACCACTCACCTTTGATCCAAAGTTAGATTCCACGGGCACACATTATGCGATCTCACCGGAAGGCAGAGTAGATGGAAAGTTTACATTAGACCAAAGCTTTGATGGGATAATCAACACGAAACCCAAGGGAATCATCTATATCGTTACTGGTGCAGGAGGTGCTCCGCTATACGATCTGTCTTTAAGCGGGAAACCAGAATTATGGAAACATGATCCTCAACAAAACTGGGTGCCATTCACAACGAAGATTGTTTCCGACATTCACTCCTTTTCTATGATCGAAACAAACGGCAAAAAATTAATACTTAAACAACTGGACGCTAAAGGAGTTGCCTTTGATGAGATCACGATCACAAAATGATACCGGGGAAAACATCTAACGGGGACAAACTTTCTGTTTTACCCAAACTGAAAGCTATTTGTTATTTCAGACTTACTTTATAGAGCCCATTACTTTGGGTTTCTTCAGGCAATTGAATAACCCCAACATAATCAAGCTGAAATTTCTTGGGATGCAAAGCTAATACAGCCGCAAAACTTATACTTGAACAAATACTACCCTTAGGGGTAAATTGTCCGAGCGCATTCAGTAGCTTGATGCTGGCGTCATCGCTGGTGGAATTCACATAAACAGGAGCTATATGTAAACCAACACGGATCGGTTTTTCTGGCTTAAAGGGTGCTGTGCTATTCCAAATCGTTCTGATGATATCCATCAAGGCTATTTCAGTATCCAAAGCCAGTATGATGGTTTGGTCACTTACATTTAAAAATTTGGAAGACAATTGTTGTTCGTCCATGTAGGCCTTTATCATTTTCTCAAGCCGATCCTTTTCCATGGGCAACAAATCCGAAGTGACGATGCAGGCCATATTCAAGACCGGACGATCCGTAATTTTTCCTAACTCAACATTAGGAGTGCTTGAAGGAGTGCTAATGATCTCCTTCGCATGATACATGGTATCAGGATTTATATTGGTATGCTTCTGAGGATAAGGCCACATTTGAATCGTGTCTCGGGTACCCCCAGCCAACTGTTTTAAATCGAATTCAGAAAGTACCGTAAGCAAAAATGGCTCCTGATGATAAGTCTGACTTCTTAAGATAGCAGAACCAAAAATCACCTTACCCAGCAGGATAAATAGATCGTCATTACCGCCATAGCTTTCATGGGTAATGAAATTGATGGGGTACTTGGTCTGCAACGTTTCAAAACGATCCACCCAATGGTCTCCGGCAAATCGTAAACTGGTGTTTACAAAATCACTTTTTGAAAAAGGCATCAATACATGCACTTCTCCTCCTTCTTCAGCCATTGCCTCAGCAAAAAGTATATCCGCTCCGCAAGCAAACGAACAATACCCTATGCTGGCATGTAACGTACGAATTGCACCTCTGATTGAATCCTTCACTTTCTCTTCAATAGAAGCAGGGAAACGAGGCGTTTGACGGCCTGGAGCATCTACCATGTGTCCTGCAAATGCAACCACTTCGGGTGGAGCAAAAATCCGAAGCACATCTTTGGGAACGGCCACATAGTGATTGAGCAACCATAATTGATTATGAACGCTGATCACTTTCCCCCAATCATTACCGGCCAACTGACGCGCTTTGATATAATATTCCACACAACGATCTCTGTTCTTAGTAAGTAAATAAGCTTCACCTAAGGTTGCTAATTCCCAAAAACCAGGAGTGCTGCTACCAATTAATTCAATTACCGATGTGGCTATTTCCCTTCCTTGCATCGAGCGACCTATAATAGCAGACATGGTAGCGGCATTAATACCCGTGTAGTAGTTCTTTGATAAGGAAAAATCTTTTACATAGGTATCTCTGGATAAAACAGCGTATTTAGAATCCTGGTGTTTTTTAAAAAGTGCTTTATAGATGCCTCCCATAATTCCGGCTGTTTCAGAATTTTCAGGGTTTCCCCGATAGACCAAATCAAGATGAGCAAGAGCCAATTCCGGTGAGCCAGATTTCGATAAACTTAACGCCAACAATTGATCAACTCTCAAATGATTTACATGATGATCATTCTTTAACCGTAGGGCCAGTTCACGTGCCTCCATATACCGGCCATGATTGATCAGCTGTTCAATATCAGAAATAGATTGATCGTGATCTTCCATTCAATACAAACGTATATTTAACATATGTTAAATATAAGTAATAGATATTAAATATGATTTGATCACAAAATAATTCGTTATTTGAAAATTAATATCTTTACCAAGATACAGCAATCATGACCTGGTTATTAAAAAAACGAATTGTAATCATCGGTGGTACCACCGGCATCGGGTTATCTGCTGCACTCGCTTTTGTGAAAGAAGGTGCTAAAGTCCTCGTAGTGGGGCGCGATGAAGAAAATTCGCTTAAGGCAGAAAAACTCCTTGGAGATCATGGAACTTCGTTTGTTGGCGATGCTACATCCGAAGATACAGCGCCTCAGGCAATTGCTCTATGCGAAGATAAGTTTGGAGGGTTTGACGGACTCTATCACGTTGCTGGTGGCAGTGGAAGAAAATTTGGAGATGGCCCGCTCCATGAACTTACATTGGAAGGCTGGAATAAAACATTGGAATTGAATCTTACCTCGCTCATGCTTTCTAATCGTGCCGCCATCCATACCTTCAAGAAAAATAATACAGGCGGAACTATTTTAAATATGGCTTCGGTGCTTGGATACTCCCCTTCACCAAAACATTTTGTCACCCACGCTTATGCTGCTTCAAAATCCGCGATCATTGGATTTACACAATCGATAGCATCGTATTACGCAGAAGAAAATATCCGCCTCAATGCCATCGCTCCTGCCCTGGTGGAAACGCCTATGGCACAGCGCGCTGCCAGGGATGAAACAATTCTTTCATTCATTAAAACTAAACAACCTCTTGACGGAGGAAGAATCGGATCACCAACCGATCTGGATGGTGCGGCCGTTTATTTCTTGTCCGACTATTCTAAATTTACTACGGGGCAGATTCTCTCGGTAGATGGCGGTTGGCATTTATCCGAAGGACAATATTAAATTCGCATCATGCAGCAACTTTCCATCGGTATTGATTTAGGATGCACCAACATAAAAGGTGTTTTGATCAATGCGGATGGTCATATTCTTGCACAACGGAGACAAGAAACCAATGAGCAAGACGATCAACATTGGAAGGGTTCAGTATCATCGATGATAAACGAATTAATACATGAATCATCCATACTAGTTGAAAACATTGGTTTATCTGCTCCTGGTTTAGCCAACACGAATAATACCTGCATTGCTTGCATGCCGGGTCGTTTGCCTGGACTTGAAAACTTTAACTGGACAGATTTTTTTGGTCAACGAATTTTGGTGCTCAACGATGCTCATGCTGCTCTTATGGCGGAAGCTACGTTCGGCGCAGCCAAAGGAATGCAACATGCAGTGCTGCTCACCTTGGGCACTGGTGTTGGTGGTGGCATCTTAATCAATGGTCAATTGTATCAAGGCCTTTCACAAATGGCCGGGCACCTTGGGCACATTACCGTAGATGCAGATAATCCCAACATAGATGTAACAAATATGCCGGGCAGCATTGAAGACGCCATTGGCAACCTTTCTATTGCAAAACGTTCGATGGGAAAATTCAGCACTACGTTTGAATTGGTTGAAGCATACAAAAGAGGCGACTCCTTTGCTTCATGGTTGTGGTTATCATCGGTGCGTAAGTTGGCGATTAGCATCGCATCAGCAATCAATGTACTAGCTCCTGAAGCGGTAATAATAGGTGGCGGCATATCCCTTGCCGGAGACGATCTGCTCAAACCATTACAAGACTTTTTAGATCTTTATGAATGGAGGCCTGGCAATAAAAAAACGCCAATGAAACTAGCTCAATTTTCAGATCTGGCCGGAGCCATTGGTGCCGCTGGATTCTCTCTATCAAAATCCAAATAAAATGACACCCACCCAAGACTACCTTATTAAATGTAAACAGATTTTAGAAGTTGTTTCTCAGCAAGAAGCTTACATTCTGAAAGCAGCACAGTGGTTTTCCAAAACTATTCTTGCAGGGCGTATGGTGCATGTATTTGGCTCAGGCCATAGCCGAATTATGGTGGAAGAAATGTGGCCCCGTTATGGATCGTTTCCCGGATTCAATCCAATCGTTGAGTTATCACTAACGTTTCACAATCTTGTTGTCGGAGCCAATGGTCAGCGTCAGGCCATGTTTCTTGAAAATGTTTCAGGACTTGCGGAACGTATCCTTCGCAATTTTGATATCACCTCAGAAGATACTGCATTGATCATTTCGTCCGGAGGTTCCAACATCGTACCCATCGAAATGGCTGAGCAATTTCAAAAGCGCAATGTTAAAGTCGTTGTGGTCATCACGAAACTTCACGCAGAGAAAAGTTCTAGTAAGAGAGCAGACGGAAAAAAATTGTATGACTTCGCTGATTTGATTTTAGATACTGGCGCTCCTGTTGGTGATTCGATGGTGAAGATTCAAGGATTGGATACACCCGTGTCACCTGGATCTACGGTGGGTGGAGCTTTGTTGGTCAATTCCCTCAAAGCAGAGGTAGCACGACTACTCACTGAAGCAGGTCAGCCACCAAAAGTACTAACCAGTGGTAACCTCGTTGGGGCTGAACGCGCTGTGGAATTATTCGAGAGTGCCTATGACGAACATGCGCATCGGCTGGCAAAATTGTATGCGCAGGTAGGACAAAGACTTAATACTTGAAACTCATATGGTCCTGCAATAAAGAACAAGAATTTAAATACATAAAGTGTAAAAATAACTAATACTCCATGCAACCCATTCCTATCCGCACGACTGTTATTGGCAGCTATCCCTTTCCCGGTTGGCTTGAATTTGCTGTGAAAAATTTGAACGAGTTTGGCAATGCCGATCGTGAAGAGATGATTGAAGATGCTGTGATTGCTGCCATTCATGATCAGCTTGCTGCCGGTTTGGATGTAATTACCGATGGCGAACAAACACGCCTGGATTTCAATCTTTCGTTTTACGGATTTATTAAAGGCATTAGGGAAAATACTGATGAGTTAAGAAAGTTTGGCCCACCTGCTCATGATCAACGAGGAAAAAATTCAATCATCGACACATTAACTGCTCCTCAAGGTCTTGGCGCTGTTAAAGAATATAAACGATTGAAAAGATTAGCTCCCAACGGTCCTACGCTCAAGGCAAGTATACCTGGTCCATACACGTTAAGCGGGCGATTGTTACCGAATGAAAAATACAAAGATCGTTTCGCCATCACCGAAGCTTTGCTCCCCTTCATCAAAAAAGAGCTGGAAGATCTTGTCGCTGCTGGTTGTGAGGAGATCACTGTGGATGAACCTTCCATGAGTTGCTACGCATATAAAGAAGACACAAAACGCTTTGTGGATATATTCAATCGCACAGTAAGCAGTATTGGTGGCAAATGTAGACTATCCACACACTTGTGCTTTGGAAACTTCAAAGGCAGGCCAGTCGGCTATCGCAGCCTGAAACCGATGTTACCTGATTTTTTAAATCTGAATGTAAATGAAGTCCACATCGAGATGGCCAATCGCGAATTTTCAGAGGTAGAATTACTGGCCACCTTCGCAGAGAAAATGGATGTAGCTGTTGGTATTATTGATGTGAAGAATTATTATATCGAAACAATTGCGGATGTAGAAGAACGTATTCGTAAGTGTCTCCAATATGTGCCTGCTGAAAAATTAGCGGTAGCTCCCGATTGTGGGTTAAGTCAAACAGCGAGGTGGGCATCTCGTCAGAAATTGATTAACATGGTGAAGGGCGCTAAGAAGGTCAGGGAAAGTCTCTAATGAAAATAAGGAGTAGGCAAACCGATACGCCAAATTATCCATAAATTAAAATGAGTCAATCATCAATTAAAGCCTTTTGCAAAGGAGAAAATCTTCAGCAACAAATCCATCAGGCGAAGAATGACGGCTCACAAGATTCTTTTGATATCTGGTGGCTGGCACAGAGTGGATTTCTCATTCAATGGAATGGTATCTGTGTTTTATTTGATCCCTATCTATCCGATTCACTCACCAAAAAATACCTGAACACCAACAAACCTCACACGCGTATCAGTGAGTTGGTGATTACTCCTCACCTGCTCGATGGCATCGATATTGTAACCTCCAGTCATAACCATACTGATCATCTTGATGGAGAAACGTTAATTCCATTATTCAAAGTGAACCCGAATATCCAGTTTATCATTCCAGAGGCAAATCGTGATTTTGTTATGGACCGTGTGAAATGTGATTATAAGTTTCCCGTTGGATTAAATGACGGAGAAAAAGTCGAGATTAATGGATTCTCGTTTCATGGCGTGCCTGCCGCACATAATGAACTGGCACGAGATGAACAAAACCGGTGCAAGTATATGGGGTATGTAGTCCAGTTTGGAAAATGGACCGTCTATCATAGTGGCGATACGCTTTGGTACGACTCGATAGTCGAAACGCTAAAACCATTTCATGTCGATGTTGCCTTTCTTCCCATTAACGGAAATGATCCTGCTCGCGGAGTGGCTGGAAATCTTAATGCGGAAGAAGCTGCTCAGTTGGGAAAATCCATTGGCGCTAAGCTGATTATTCCGCATCATTATGATTTATTCGAATTTAATACGGCTAATCCCACCGATTTTGCGGATGCCGCCAAACAGATTCTGCAACCATACCGAATTCTTCAATTAGGTGAACGATTCAATATCTCAAAATAGTCCAGTGGTGTAAGAATGCATCGATATCACTTAATATTTCTTAATATTTGTCATTAAATAATACCTTGTTTTTATGAGCTCTCTTTCCATCGACTCCAGTGCCATCCGAAATCAATTTCCATCTCTTCTGAGAAAACATAATGATCAGCCCATGGTGTTTCTTGATGGGCCTGCGGGAACACAAGTACCGCAATCCGTAATCGATAGCATTACTCACTACTATAAAAATTCAAATGCCAACTCACATGGTGCTTTCATAACAACCAACGAAACGGATCAGGTTATTCATCACATGAGAACCTGTATGGCGGCATTGCTTGGCGCTGAAAGTGAAAGCTCCATTTCTATTGGTCAGAATATGACTACGATGAACTTTGCATTAGCTCGGGCAATGTCAAGAGTGCTTAAGCCTGGTGATGAGGTGTTGATCACACAACTCGATCACGAAGCTAATCGCGGCCCGTGGCTTACACTCAGGGACTTTGGAGTGAAAGTAAGAGAAGTAAGACTACAACCTAATGGAGTTTTGGATTACGAAGATTTTACCAGTAAGGTAAATGAGAATACAAGATTAGTTTGCATGGGCATGTCGGCCAATAGTATTGGCACAGTGAATAACTTTAAATTTGCCCGCGAGCTTACTTATCGTTACAATGCATGGTTGTTGTTAGATGCCGTCCATTATGCTCCACACTTTTCTATTGATGTGCAAGACATTGGATGTGATTTTATGCTTTGCTCTGCCTACAAATTTTATGGTCCACATGTAGGAATACTTTACAGCAAGCCGGGACTTTTAGACAGGCTTCCTACCGATCGATTAAGAACTGCAGGACAAATCGCCCCTGATTCCATAGAGACGGGAACACTAAACCATGCAGCTATTGCAGGAGTATCCGCTGCGGTTGAATTTCTGGCGAGTCTTGGAAATGGAAGTTCGATGAGAGAAAAACTGATTAACGCATATCATAAAATCAGCACGCACGAATTTGTGCTGGCCAGTAAGTTATATGCTGGTCTTAAAAAAATTCCGGGAGTAACGATGGTTGGTCAAGATTTTTCATCCACTAGCCGCACGCCTACCCTATCTTTTACCGTAGAAGGAAAGACTCCTACACAGGTTTGCGAACAGCTCGCTAAGAAAAATATCTGCGCCTGGGACGGTCACTTTTATGCCATTCGCGCCATCGAATCATTAGGACTTTTAGAACGTGGTGGTGTTACGCGAATAGGAATTTCTGTATACAATTCGGTTGAAGAAATTGACTTTACTCTAGCTGAGGTAGAGCGAATAGCAAAGAATTAATTAGAAGTTTTTGATCGATGTCATTCCTAATTCATTATTAAGGATGACATCTATTTTTGCAAACATAGGTCAATTGCATCGCGCAAGACTGCCGCAGAAGTGCCCATGGGATCAGCTTCGTAATTTTTCATTGCGATGGATTCGTAGAAGTCGGTATTGATTTCAATACCCATCTCCCATCCCTCACAAGTAGCCAGAAAGGAGTCCGCATCAACTTCAGTAGGTTTCACACATAACTTCCATCCACTTTCGTTTGGTTCTGCTGACGCAACTAATTTTATTTTCTTACTTCGCAACTTTGCTTCGATAAGTTGTTCGCGTTTTACATGCTGAATACCGGTCACTTCAATATCGCTGATTGAACCAGCATAACTTGTAAACGATTTCATAATGATAAATAATTTATTCGCAGTATCGTGCCCATGTATATCATGGGTTGGATCCGCTTCGGCTGCGCCCAATCGTTGCGCTTCTTTAATAGCGTCTTCCATAGTCCCTCCCTTGTCCAACTCCTGTAAAATATAATTGGTGGTTGCATTAAATATTCCACGCAGCCGAATTAAGGAAGCCAACTTTAAATCACGTTTTAATACATTGATCACAGGCAAACCGCCACATACTGTAGAGCTATACGCCACCTTACCACCGTATTCCGAGCACAATTGATGTAACCGATCAAATAAAAAAATCAAAGGAGCTTTGTTGGCAAACACGACCGACCATCCTTTTTGCAATGCCAGCATCGAAACAGACAATCCAGGATTACCATCTTTAAGATTTCCCGGAGAACTTTCAATCAATAAATCACCCTCAATGCGATTTATACAATTTTCTGTGGTGATGTGAGCTTGAAAATCTTTCAATGAACTAATCTTGGCTTTCGCCATTTTTAAACTGATTAATGCTTCAAAATCAAATCCGTGGTCGCACACAGCGAAGCCTGATGAATCGGCCACTGCGATTATTTTAAATGAAAGACTATATTCTTGAATTAGTTGACGGTGACTGCTCATCAAAATTTTGAGAAATCCAATGTTGACTGTTCCTAAACCAAAAAGCACTGTTTTGATCACTTTCATAAACGGAAGAAATTTCAATGAGAACAAATAAGAATATAATACACATGAACTTCAAACGATTCCGGTACTTTATGTAAAAACCAACTATCGACCGTACATCCTTTTACTATCTACCGGATTCGCATTATTCGATACTTTAGTTCATAAAATTACCATCGTTAGAATATGACAATTACCAATTACATGAAGATGAAAAAAAGTAAGGTCGTCATGATCCTTGCTTTACTCTTTTGCGGATGGACTGCCCGCGCGCAGGAAACCTTTCCTCGAAATGATGTGAAAGATGCCAGAGCCGGCTTGTATGCCTTTACCAATGCTACCATTGTGGTCGACTATCAGACTTCCATACAAAATGCCACGCTATTGGTGAAAAACGGAAAAGTGGAACAAGTAGGTACAAACATTACTGTTCCAAAAGGTTATACATCCGTGGATCTAAAAGGAAAATACATTTATCCGTCTCTGGTTGATATCTATACCAACTATGGTTTATCAGAAGTAGAACGTGTTCGTGGTGGTGGCTTTGGTGGTGTGGAGCAAATAGAGTCTAAAACAAAAGGAGCATATAATGCTAATCAGGCCATTCGCTCACACTATAATGCTGCTGATGAATTCACCATGAATTCTAAAGTGGCCGATGAAATGAGGAAACTTGGATTTGGTGCCGTCATGACAGTGAAACAAGACGGTCTTGCAAGGGGAACCTCTTCCTTCGTAACGCTCGCTGAACGTTCTGATAACAACGCCATGCTCAAACAAAAAGCAGCGGCTAACTATTCGTTAACCAAAGGATCATCAACGCAAAATTATCCATCATCCATGATGGGGTACATTGCCGTATTGCGACAAACTTATCTGGATGCCGAGTGGTTTGCGGGTCAAAACCCAAGACCGTTTGCAGATCAATCATTAGAAGCATGGATTCAAAGCCAAAAACTTCCGCAGATTTTTGATGCCTCTACGTGGATGAACATATTGCGTGCAGATAAAATCGGTGATGAATTTGGTGTGCAGTACGTGATTAAAGGTGGCGGTGACGAATACAAGCGGATTAATGAGATCAAGGCAACCAATGCCAACCTGATCATTCCCGTAAACTATCCCGAAGCGTATGATGTAGAAGATCCTTTTGATGCAGAACGTGTATCGTTAGCCGAAATGAAACATTGGGAACTTGCTCCTACTAACCTGGCCGCTTTGGAAAAAGCCGGAATAAATTTCTCCATCACAACAAATGGCTTAAAAAAATTATCTGATTTCATTCCTAACGTAAGAAAGGCAATTGAAAATGGATTGAGTGAAACCACCGCCCTTAAAGCTCTCACCAGTACACCAGCTCAATTATTGAAAGTCGATGATCAGGTTGGAAGCTTGAAGAAAGGCATGCTAGCCAACTTCATCGTAACATCTGGTAAAATATTTGACGAGAAAACTACCTTCTTTCAAAACTGGGTACAAGGTCAACCCTTTGAATTAAAGTCGATGGACACGCGCGACTTCAGCGGTAACTACAACCTCACCATCAATGGCAAGAGCTATAACCTGGAGGTAAGTGGTGAAGCAGGAAGTCATAAATCAAAAATCAAAGTAAACGACACCACATCCATTGATGTGACCGGAATATTCAGTAACGACTTAATCACACTCAGTTTCAAACCTGAAAAGAAAAACCCTGAAAGCATTCGCCTTTCCGGATGGAGTGATGCCAATGGGTGGAAAGGTAAGGGTCAACTGGGAGATGGCACCTGGATAACATGGAACAGCAGTCGCACCGCAGATCTTGCAGCAAAAAGTCCGGCAAAACAAAATGGTGGTGATAAGAAAGAAGAAGTTGGAAAAGTGATTTATCCATTTGTCGCACATGGCACTCCTTCCCTTCCGGTAGCCGAAACGATGCTGATAAAAAATGCTACCGTATGGACCAATGAAGCTGATGGTATTTTACCAAATACAGATATCCTCATTAAGGATGGAAAAATTTTAAAAATCGGAAAAGACCTTGCTGATCCTGCAGCCAAAGTAATTGACGGAACTGGAAAGCATCTTACCGCGGGTATCATTGATGAACACTCACACGTTGGTGCCGCCAGTATTAACGATGTCGCTTCTAATTCTGGTATGGTGCGCATTGGCGATAACATCGATGCCGAAGCCATCAACGTATATAGGGCGCTTGCCGGTGGTGTAGTCGCAGTTCAGGTGCTACACGGCTCAGCCAATCCTATTGGTGGCCAGTCGGCACTGATTAAACTGCGCTGGGGTGAATCACCGGAGAATTATAAAATTCAAGGCGCTGATGGATTCATCAAATTTGCGCTAGGTGAAAACGTGAAGCGCACAGGCAATCCCGCCTCCATTCGATTTCCTCAAACCCGCATGGGTGTCGAGCAAGTGTTTGTTGATGCATTTACCAACGCACGTGAATATGAAAAGAAGTGGAGCGCTTACAATAGCCTTCCCGCCAAGGAAAAAGCACTGGCTCTTAAACCCCGTAGAGATCTTGTAGATGAAACCATGCTGGAGATTCTGAATAAGAAACGTTTCATTAGCTGCCACTCCTACGTACAATCAGAAATCAATATGCTGATGAAAGTAGCTGAGCGTTTCAACTTCCGCATCAACACCTTCACACACATACTGGAAGGATATAAGGTTGCTGATAAGATGGCACAACATGGTGTCGCTGCTTCTACATTCTCCGACTGGTGGAATTACAAGTGGGAAGTTCGCTATGCTATTCCTTACAATGCTGCCATTATGCATCGCGCAGGTGTTCTTACGGCCATTAACTCTGATGATGCTGAAATGGGAAGAAGATTAAATCAGGAAGCAGCAAAATCAGTGAAGTATGCCGGTATATCAGAAGAAGATGCATTGAAAATGGTGACCCTAAATCCGGCCAAGATGTTGCACCTCGACAACCAAATGGGAAGTGTAAAAGCGGGTAAATCAGCCGATGTTGTTCTCTGGACTGATCATCCATTATCCGTCTACGCAAAAGCGGAGAAGACCATCATCGATGGTAAAGTGTACTTCGATATCGAAAAAGATAAGCAGAATAATAAAGACATCGAAGTAGACCGTGCACGCATCATTCAAAAGTTGAAAAATGCCAAGAAATCAGGTGTGCCTACGCAACGGGGGGAAAGCCGCAGTCAGTTAGACTTCCATTGCGATGATGTGTTAGGTTTTGAAAAAACAGAAGACTAGTAATCCATACTTGAAGAAACACTTATGAAGAATATAACATTGACACTTTTGATAGCGCTATTCGTATTGAATGCAGCCTGGGCACAAACACCGGTTCCGGCCAAAGCCCAATCAAAACCTATTGCGTTAACTGGAGCAGTTGCCCATTTAGGTAACGGACAAGTAATTCAGAATTCTATTATCGCATTCGATAAAGGCAAGCTCACCCTGGTATTAGACGCCACCACTTCAAAAGTTGATTTATCACGCTATGAAGCAATTAATGTTGCTGGCAAACATGTTTATCCTGGTTTCATTTTACCAAACTCACAAATTGGATTGCAAGAAGTGAGTTCCGTTCGTGCCATGAATGATTATACTGAGCGCGGTGAACTGAATCCAAACATTAGAGCATTGATCTCGTACAACACCGACACGGAATACACCGCAAGCTTTCGCTTCAACGGAGTATTGCTGGCGGAAGCAACACCTACCGGAGGGTTGATTTCCGGCTCATCCTCAGTGATGGAAATGGAAGGATGGAATTGGGAAGATGCTGCTCATACTATTGACATGGGCATTCACATGAACTGGCCTCCGATGATGAGACGCCAATTTGATTTTAATACATTCTCATTTTCCGAATCGGCTAACAAAGATTATGAAAAGCAAGTGGGTGAACTCGAGCAATTCTTTGTTGAAGCTACAGCCTATGGGAAGCTTGCCACCAAAGAAACGAATCTGAAATTTGAAGCGATGCAAGGATTGTTTGATGGTAAGAAGACATTGTTCATTCACGCCAATAATCCAAAAGAAATCGTAGCTTCTGTTCGCTTTGCTCAACGCATTCGTGTGCAGCGAATTACTTTGGTGGAAGGTTTAGGTGCTTATCATGTAGCTGAATTTCTGAAAGAAAATAAAATACCGGTAATTCTTCCTGCCACCCAAAATCTTCCGGCTCGTGCAGACGATGATGTGGATTTACCGTACAAACTCCCCTACCTGCTTTCGCAAGCCGGTGTAATGGTTTCAATTTCCAACGATGGGGCATTACATGGAGCAAGAAATCTGGGCTTTTATGCAGGCACTGCGGTGGCCTATGGTATGGATAAGGAAGAAGCCTTAAAAACCATTACATCCAATACGGCAAAAGCTTTGGGCATTGACAACCGTGTGGGTACTTTAGAAGTAGGAAAAGATGCTACCCTATTTGTATCTCATGGCGATGCGTTGGATTATCGCGGTAATGTATTGACTCACGCATTCATCTCTGGTAAGATGGTGGCCTTGCCGGGTAATCAGCAAGAACTCTATGAGCGCTATTCAAAAAAATATGGTCAGATGAAATAGTTGCGTTTTAAAAAATCGTAAAAATCAGCTCTCCAAATCGGGGAGCTTTTTTTTTACTACCTATTTCATCTTGAATTACAAAAGCAAAGCTTTATCAATACTAGATAACCACTCTTCATAAAATTCTCCGTGATACTTCCATTTTTACTTATATTGCTTTGATGCCTTCATCACATTAAAGCATGGAAAGACCATTTAAGAGCACCGTTTTTTATAATACACTGGCATTGTCATTCTTCGTCTTGACCAATTTGGCCTACGGATCTGATGACGCTGCTCTTTCAACCGATACTACCTTCTGGCTTTGGAACTTTATGGGACGCCTGCATCCCCTGATGGTTCACTTGCCCATTTCTTTTCTTTTACTGGCTGCCTTATTAGAATTACTTACTCGTAAAAACTTTGAATCCTCGCTCCGGCCTGGCATTAATACACTGGTTTTCGTTGGAGCTACATCCGCTGTAGTTGCTGCATTGCTTGGATGGCAGCTTTCCAATCAGGAAGATAATATTGGAGATTCGTTTACGGTTCATCAATGGACAGGAAATATCACCGCCATCGTGGGTTCCATAACAGCGATATTACTTTATCGCATCCAAAAAAATAAACAAGTCAGATTGGTAAAATCGTATCGACTAATTCTCTTCTTGTCAACACTGGGCGTGTCTGTGGCCGGTCATTATGGAGCTTCCCTCACGCATGGTGAAGATTATCTTACCAGCACACTTCCCTGGAGCAATGACTATGTAAAGGCAAATAATTTCAATCTCACTTCAGTACGCGGAGATAGCGCACTTAGTCTGGCACAACAACAAGAACTGATCATTCAGGTGAAAGGAATTTTTGCGCATAACTGTTATAAGTGCCATAGCTCACAAAAAGTAAAAGGAGAATTGCGACTCGACCAAAAGCATATGGCGCTTAAAGGCGGAGAAGATGGTCTTATCATCATTCCCGGAAAACCAGAAGAGAGTGAAATCATGAGAAGGTTAACATTGCCACGCAATGATGAAGAATCCATGCCTCCCAAAGGAAAAACTTTACAGAAGCAGGAAATTGAGTTACTCAGCTATTGGATCGCCAGAGGTGCACCATGGCCAGATTCGGCAGGACAAACCACCGGATTTCGTATAGCGAAACTTGAGCCACGCAATCCACCACTTCCGGCTGCATCTTCATCAGCTTTTACAAATCCCGTTGATTTATGGGTGAATGAATATTTTATCCAAAACAAAATAACATGGCCAGAGGTAGTAAATGATCGAATCTTTCTGAGAAGAATCTACCTCGACATCATCGGCATTCTCCCTACTCCGGAAGAACAGGAAAAATTTGTCAGTGATCAACGAACCGACAAACGTTCCCTCTGGATTAAAGATCTACTTAATCGCAATGATGATTATGCGATGCATTGGCTTTCTTTCTGGAACGATGCGCTACGCAACGACTATACCGGCACCGGTTATATTACCAACGGAAGATTCAATATTACCGATTGGCTATACAAATCATTGCAAACCAATAAGCCTTACAATCAATTTGTAAAAGAGTTAATAAGTCCGACCAAAGAATCAAAGGGTTTTATTGAAGGTATTCGCTGGCGTGGTGTAGTGAATTCCAGTCAGACTACTCAGATGCAAGCCGCACAAAATGTTTCACAGGTATTTCTGGGATTAAATTTAAAATGCGCATCGTGCCACAACAGCTTTATCAGTGATTGGAAGCTGGAAGATGCTTATGCCTTTGCTAACATCTTTTCTGATTCAACACTCGAAATAAACCGGTGTGATAAACCAACGGGCAAGATGGCCAGTACAAAAATACTTTGGGAAGAGTTGGGTAACATTGACAGCAAAGCCAATAGAACTGAAAAGCTGAAACAATTATCAGAGTTCCTTACGAAGCCGGAAAACGGTCGTCTCTATCGCACTATGGTAAACAGAATGTGGGCACAACTGCTTGGTCGCGGTTTAGTTGAACCTGTCGATGCAATGGACAATGAACCATGGAGTCAGGACTTGTTGGATTGGACAGCAACCTATTTCACAGAGCATCACTACGATTTAAAAGAACTGATCTATCTGATCACCACTTCGAAAACCTATCAACTTCCATCTACCGGAGTTAGTGATGCGAATAATATAGGTAGTGCTGATTTCAAATTTGCCGGAAGGCTGCGTAAGCGAATCTCGGCAGAACAATTTTCTGATGCCTTGAGTGGCATCCTTATCCCGGTATTTCCCGATTCAATCATAAAGTATAATCCGTTCGGAAAATTAAAGTTTGATCAATCCAATCAACTATTCGCGCGTGCTTCATTGGTAGCCAATGATCAGTTTCTCACGGCACTAGGCAGACCTAATCGAGAAACGGTATCAACGGGAAGAGATTCACAAGCAAATCTTCTGCAGGCATTGGAATTAACCAACGGAGAAAAATTTAATCGGGTATTAACCAAAGGTGCCGGGTATTGGAAAGAAAAATATCCTGAAAGCGATGGCCTCGTGAATGCGCTATTCAGTAAAGCATTGGGGCGTGAGCCTGATAAAAAAGAATTAGAAGTAGCGAGGCAAATGCTGGGTGATACCCCCGATGTTGATGCCATTGCAGACTTATTCTGGAGTGTGTTATTGTTGCCGGAGTTTCAGATCGTGTATTAATAGGTTGAGTCTGTATGAATACAAATTGGGATAGAAGAGAATTTCTAAAGAAAACCAGCCTGGCCACCGTTGCGGCATTAGCAGCAGCTTCGCCTATGGCAGGATTGATTTCCTGCGATTCAAAAAAAATTACTTCTACTGCAGACACTGTCATTTTATTATGGATGGCCGGTGGCATGGCTCATACTGAAACGTTCGATCCAAAAAAGTTTACTCCTTTCGAAAAAGGAATGGAATCAAATAGCGTGTTAAGCACTTTCAAAGCAGTGCCAACAATACTCGATGGAATTAACTTCTCTGAAGGCCTTGATTCGATTGGCAACGTGATGAACCGAGGAACGTTGATCAGATCGTATGTGGCAGCCGATCTTGGTCATATCCTTCACTCGCGCCATCAATATCATTGGCACACGTGCTACGAACCACCTCAAAGTGTATCCGCTCCACACCTGGGTGCCTGGATTGCAAAAGAACTTGGACCTCTCAATCCGGTAATACCAGCGTTCATCGATATCGGTCAACGATTTACTGTTGGTGAAGGTGAAGAGTTGAAAGCTTTTCACACGGCTGGCTTTCTTGGTAATGAATATGGGCCGTTCATGATCCCTGATCCTTCATCGGGTTTGGAAAGTGTAAGACCTCCTGTTGGAATGTCGGTAAAGCGATTTGAAAGCCGTAACAAATTGTATCATGATCTGATCAGCCAAAGGCCACACGGTGAGTTTGGCAGTGACTATCAAAAAGAATCTCTCAAGAGATCGATGGAGCAAGCTTACATTTTGCTTAACTCACCAGAAGCAAAAGCATTCGATCTATCGCAAGAGCCTAAAGAGATTTACGATAAATATAACACAGGTCGATTTGGTCTTGGCTGTTTGATGGCAAGGCGACTGACTGAACAAGGTGCACGATTCATCAGCGTAACTACCGAATACGAACCGTTCAAAGGTTGGGATACTCATGAAAACGGAAACACCCGCCTCAAAGACATGAAGAAACAAATCGATGGCCCTATTGCACAATTGATTCTGGATCTTGAACGAACAGGAAAGTTGGATAGAACATTGGTTATTTTAGCCAGTGAGTTCAGCCGCGATATGATGGTAGAGGGAAGACCGGGTTTAAAAGTGCTGGAGCAAGTAGACCAGCCGAATGTAATTCAGGAGATGAAACACTACGGCATGCATCGCCATTTCACCGATGGTTGCTCTGTACTGATGTTTGGTGGTGGTGTTAAGAAGGGCAACGTATACGGAAAAACTGCTGATGAACGCCCCTGCAAGACTATTGAAAAACCAATAAAAATAGATCAGATTCATCAAACCATTTACCACGCACTAGGTATAGATCCTGAAACCAATTATATCATCGAAGAGCGGCCTTTCTACACTACCCCGGATGGTAAAGGAAAAGCTGAATTAGAATTGCTTGGATAACCTTTCTTAACATTGCCAGATTGACATTCTAAAAAAAATGTATTAACCTTTGTAAGGTTTGTGTTCTATTCACTCTCCGTTTCTACCTAAATTCTAGCTCTATGAATGGCTTAATGATGAACTATCAGCTCACCCTTCCAACACTCATGAAGCGGGCTGAGACATTGCATGGCAAAAAACAAATCATCACACGACAGCCAGACAAATCATTGCATCGCTACACGTATACGGATTTTGCTTTGCGCACTAAAAAGTTAAGCGTGGCGTTACAACAATTAGGGGTGATGCCTGGCGATCGCGTTGCTACGCTCTGCTGGAATCATTATCAGCATCTTGAAATCTATTTTGGTGTTCCATCATTTGGAGGTGTGCTTCACACATTAAATCTGCGCTTGTCACCCGATGATCTCGAATACATTGTGAACCATGCAGAAGATAAAGTGATTATTGTTGATCAGGTATTGTTGCCTCTCTTTGATAAATTTAAAAGTAAGATCAACGTGAAGCACGTCATTGTTATCCCTAATGCTGGCCAACCCATTCCGGAAGGAACGTTGAACTATGAAGAGGTTATCGCATCTAGTGATGAACGTAAATACATTCCTTTTGAAGGCGATGAAAATACAGCCGCTGCCATGTGTTATACCTCAGGCACCACCGGCAAACCTAAAGGCGTGTTGTATTCCCATCGTTCCATTGTGTTACATTCTATGGTAAGCGCTTACGCGGAAGGCCTGTCCATAACAGAAGCTGATGTTGTGCTTCCAGTGGTACCCATGTTTCACGTGAATGCCTGGGGGCTTCCCTTTACCTGTACTATGCTTGGCAGCACGATTGTGTTTCCCGGTCCTTATCTGGATCCAATCAGTTTACTGGAACTAGTTGAAAAAGAAAGAGTAACCATCACAGCCGGTGTACCTACCATCTGGCTTGGCATTTTAAATGTTCTTGATGCTACTCCCGGTAAATACAACCTCAGTGCATTACGATCCATGATTGTAGGAGGTTCCGCTGCACCACGATCCATGATTAAAAGTTTTCAAGAGCGTCACGGATTGAGTATTCTCCATGCGTGGGGAATGACGGAGACCTCACCACTAGGAAGCATCGGCATTCTCAACAGTGAAATACAAAAAGAAAATATTGAGTTGCGATATGACTATCGCGCCAAACAAGGTGTACCTGTGGCGTTTGTAGAGATCAGGGGCAGGAACGAAGATGGATTGATACCATGGGATGGAAAGACCATGGGTGAGCTCGAGATCAGGGGACCCTGGATTGCCAGTGCTTACTATAATTCACCAGAACAAGACGATAAATTTACGGAGGATGGATGGTTCCGCACTGGCGACATCGTAACCCTGGATGATAAGGGATACATTGAAATTAAAGATCGAAGTAAAGATGTTATTAAATCGGGAGGCGAATGGATTAGTTCCGTTGCTCTGGAAGGTGCATTGATGGGGCATCCCGCAGTAGCAGAAGCTGCGGTGTTTGCAATACCCGATGAGAAATGGGCGGAGCGGCCGATGGCCTGTATTGTATTGAAAGAAGGCAAGACGGCAACACGCGAAGAGTTAAAAAAATTTCTTGAACCGCTCTTTGCTAAATTCTGGTTGCCCGATGCTTATGAGTTTGTAAAAGAGATTCCTAAAACATCCGTAGGCAAGTTTAAGAAATCAGTATTGCGAGAGCAGTTTAATACTTATAAAGCCTAATTTTTATGAAGTTAATTCGAAAATCTCCAAACCCCACATGTGATGAAAATTCCATATAGGAAAACTATCGAAGCCTCAGTTCAACCCAGGCTTAAACGAACCCCAGCCAAATACGGGTTATCCTTCGTAGCCACTGTCGTGCATGGCTGTGCTTCGTTTAAGCCTTATATGTTGTGGCCTGTGCCTCTCTCTCATTGGTCTGTCAAACGTCAATGTTGGTCTGATTTATTCGCTTTAAAGTCAGTCGTTTCAATCTTTCACTTTTTTATCTTTTATGTCCACTGTTCAGGCACTTTGTCGCGGGGCAGAAACGCTTGACTCGTCCTGAAAAAAGTTTACACTTTTTGGTTAAAAGTCCTGATTCAAATTTACACTTTTTAGTTAGTCCTGAAATCGCTTTACATTTGATTACCGGATGAAGCGG
>CANIVF010000067.1 GCA_947470895.1 Bacteroidota bacterium | reverse complement strand
AGGAAGTTGGATAACAAAACATGCAGGAAAAACAACACTCAATATCTCCGCCATTGGTGAAAAACGAATATGGTTAGACGGATTATTTGATATCGTCAGGCAAAAAGATCAACGACTAGCATTTTCTAATGCATAATCTGGGTTAAAAAAATATGAAAAGTTAACTTCATCGATACTTGCACGCAGGAAGTAAAGAATTAGCCGAGGCAACCCGATATCTGAAAGCCATGCGCATTCAGCCACAGGTTGGAGTGGTGCTTGGCACTGGCCTGGGTGAGGAGTTCGTGAGTCGTATTACCGATCCGGTTTTTGTACCGTATAATTCAATTCCTTTTTTTCCTGTCTCCACCGTAAGTGGTCATAAAGGTCAATTTGTTTTCGGTGAGGTGGCAAAGAAAAAAGTGTTGGTCATGCAAGGTCGCATTCATTATTACGAAGGCTACGACATGCAAAAAGTAACATTTCCCATTCGGGTGATGAATGCGCTCGGAGCAAAATCTTTATTGGTATCGAATGCTGCAGGCAATCTCAATCCATCCTGGAAACAGGGTGAGTTGATGTTGATTGAAGACCATATCCATGCCATGCCTGATGGTCCCTTGCGCGGGGTGGGCCAGTTGGAAAAAGGAATTTTTTTTCTGGATCAGAGCGAGCCTTATTCAGCGGCCATGAACAAAGTAATCAAGGCGGTGGCTCGTGCAAAAAAAATTCGCCTGCGCGAAGGTGTATATGTCTCCAACATGGGGCCTGCGTTAGAAACAAAGGCAGAATATCGATATCTTCGAATGATCGGTGGTGATGCCGTGGGCATGTCAACCGTGCCGGAGGTGCTGATGGCCAACTACCTGGGCATGAAGTGCGCTGCTATTTCGGTGCTAACCAACGATGCGAGTGAAGAAGGTAACAAGCCCGTGTCGTTAAATGACGTGATTGATGTGGCATCAAAATCCGCAAAGAAGTTGACTGAGTTATTTATTGGTTTGATTAAAGAACTTTAATATGGAATACAAAAATCTTCATCCGCAAGGCCCAGAGTTTTCGCGCATTATCGCGGGAGCATGGCGCTGGCACACCGTGTCGCAGGAAACCGTGGGGCGTTTGATTCATGCCGCACTGGACGAAGGCATCACCACGTTTGATCATGCCGATATTTATGGAGATCATAGCAACGAAGAAATTTTTGGAAACGTCATCCGCAAAGAATCTTCCCTGCGGGAAAAAATGCAGTTGATCTCCAAGTGTGGGATAAAATTCAAATCAGAAAAACGCCCTGCCACCTGGATCAAACATTATGATACTTCCAAAGAACATATTATCTGGTCGGCAGAGAATTCGTTGAAGATGCTGGGCACTGATCGGTTGGATCTAATGCTTATCCACCGCCCTGATCCGTTACTCAATCCCACGGAAGTGGCCGAAGCTTTTTCACTATTAAAGGAGCAGGGCAAAGTATTACACTTTGGTGTATCCAACTTCACGCCTGGTCAATTCAGAATGTTGCAGCACTATCTCGATTTTCCTTTGGTTACTAATCAAATTGAAATTTCGCTTTCAAAAGTAGAGTCGTTCTCTAATGGTGATTTAGATGTATTGATGGAGCATGAAGCCTCAGCTATGGCGTGGTCACCTTTGGGCGGTGGCAAGTTGATGATTGGCGATCGTGAGTGGTTTGGTAAGGCGGCAAAATACAATGCTTCCTATGCTCAGCTTTCGTTGGCGTGGTTATTGATGCATGCTTCGATTTTTCCGGTGATCGGCACCACACAACCTGAGCGGATTACAGAATCAGTAAAGTCTTTGGCCATTGATCTATCTAGGCAAGATTGGTTTGAGATGTTGCAGTGGGTGACGGGAAAAGAGGTGGCTTAACGTTTAGATGAAGATGATGAACAAGAAAATTATTCTGATTGCTTTGGTTTTAATGAGCATACATGCCGGTGCCCAGGAAGTGGATCTTGTTCGATTAGGCTATACAAAATCAGAAATAACTTCTGAACAGATTGGCATGACTGCTTCTGTAGATGGGAGGCTGATTGCATTTGTGTTTAAAGATAAAGTCATTAGAATTTTTGATGTGCAGGCGGGTCGGTTTGTGAAAAGATTCACAGGACCATTCAGCAACTTATTCGATCTTCAATTGACCAACGATGGGAAGTTGGTGATGTTGGAAAAAAATCAGGTCGTGATCATCGATGTGAAATCAGAAAAAACGTTGAACCAGTTTACCACTTCGGCTGAGATCACAAAATCTTCTTATCTGTCAACATACAATGTTTTGGCCGTTGGCCAGCGGGAAGGTTGGGTAACGGTTTATGATTTGAATCAAATAAACGTCATCAACACATTTCAGTATAAGAAACATCATGTAAGCGCACTGGCACTTCACCCCAATGGCAAGTCGGTGGTAGTCGGTGTTATCCCATCGGTATTGGTCGAAATGAACCCGCTGCGGTTATATGAAATCAAGAGTGGAAAAGTTTTGGCCGAATCGAAAAGGGGTTCATATCCGATGGCTGTTTATGACGAAAAAGGAGATCGGCTTGTGGCTTCTGTTATAGCAGGCACAGGACTGAAAACCAGCGTAGAGACGTTTGAGGGCAACACGCTTGTTGTGATGAAGGAAGTTGAAAGCAAAGCACTTTTTGGCAATGCCATTATGCCACATGGCGGCAGAATTTTCCAGAATCGACTTTTAGCAATAACAGCGTCACTGTCGTTTAACGTTTATGAAATTCAAACCGGTGGCATATCGTTTACCACCAAGTCGGATGGCTTTAAAATGCCATCACCGGTAACCATGGGTGTTGGCAATGCGCTCCCTTTTCCATTGGGGAATGGTAGATTTCTGATCAATTCTTTGGGCAATAATATTAATCAGGTATATGACATCAACAGCAACTCGATTATTGGTTATTTCTTTTGCGATAGCAATGACGATTTCGCCATAGTATCGCGCGATGGTCGGGTGGAAGGAACTCCGGAAGCACTGAGCAAAGTTTTTTGGACGGCACGTAGTTCCATGAAAAGAAGTTCGTTGGAGAGTACTTCTGAAAAAGGATTTACACCACGACTGCTTTCGCAGCTGATCAGCAAAGAAGATTTACAACAGGCGGCTTTTGAAGTAGACAAAGTGGTGGAAAAAATTCCGGTCATTCAACTTAAATCGGTGAATGGAAAAGCTTCCTCAGCCAATGTGCAGTTCACCTCTTCTCAAAAGGTAACAAAGGTTGAAGTTGCCGTAACACAAAATGCATTGGAAGTAACGGAGATCAAGTTATTTCAAAATTCAAAGTTGATTAAAGTAGTTCCGGGTTCAGGTAAGGCTTCTTATGTCATGGATGTTTCTCTCACCAATTCCTTTGGCGAACAAAATTACTTTTATGCCACAGCCGGAAGCAAAACCGGCATTGAATCTGAAAAGGTAAAGTTTACCATCATCTACAAAGGAGCAACTGAAGCCAGGCCTCGCCTTTTTCTGGTCACGATAGGAATCGATAAATATAGAAACCCTAAGTATAATCTGAATTATGCACAAGCCGATGCCGATGGTGTGGCCAAAGTGATCAGCCAGAAATCAAAAACTCTTTTTCAGGAAATCATTCCGTTCGCTATACGAAACGACAAAGCGATCAAGACAAATATTTATGCTGCTCTGGAGCAGATCAAGACAAAAGCATTGGAGCAAGATATGATTATCGTGTATTATGCGGGTCATGGTGTTATGTCGGGCGGATCGAATAAGGAGAAAGAATTTTTCATTGTTCCTCACGATGTAACTCAGATGTATGGCAAAGATGAACTTCTCTTTGAGAAAGCCATATCGGCTGAAGATCTTAAAAAATATGCACAGGCCATCAATGCTCAAAAGCAGGTTTTTATTCTGGATGCATGCCAATCGGCAGGAGCCCTCGAGTCTTTGGGTGGAAGCAGAGGCGTAGCTGAAGAAAAGGCGATTGCTCACCTGGCCAGAAGCACAGGCACATGCTGGATCACCTCAACGGGTTCCGATCAGTTTGCATCTGAATTTGCCAAACTGGGTCATGGCATTTTTACTTATACGTTGTTGGAAGGAATGAACGGGGCGGCCGATGTTAACAAAGATCAGCGACTCACCATTCGTGAGTTAAGTACCTATATAGAAAACAAAGTGCCCGAATTATCGGAGCAACTAAAGGGCACTTCTCAATTCCCATCGGCTTATTCGTTTGGAAATGATTTCCCGATAGCGGTTTTCGGCAATTAAACGAGGGGCTGTATTTCTTTTTTCATTTAGTTGTGAGGCAACAATCCTACCCCCATTTTTGTATTCCTTTGAGTTAATCTCCTTTTAATGTCCAAATCCACCGCAGCGAAGAAAATCACCGACTTGTCAGGTCACGAGTTTATTGAAATTGTGGGCGCTCGTGAGCACAATCTGAAAAACATCAGTATTTCGTTTCCGCGCAATAAGCTGGTGGTCCTTACGGGAATTAGTGGTAGCGGCAAATCGTCATTGGCTTTTGATACGATTTATGCCGAAGGCCAGCGCAGATACATGGAAAGTTTTTCGGCTTATGCGCGAAGCTTTATCGGAAATCTTGAACGCCCAGATGTCGATAAAATCAATGGGTTGAGTCCTGTAATTTCAATTGAACAGAAAACCACCTCACGTAATCCCAGATCTACTGTAGGCACGGTTACAGAGATTTATGATTTCATGCGCTTGTTATATGCGCGTGCTGGCGAGGCTTTCTCTTATTTAAGTGGAGAAAGAATGGTGCGCCAATCGGATGATCAGATTTTGGATGCCATTATGAACAATCATCTTGGCAAGAAGTTGACATTACTGGCACCGGTTATAAAAGGAAGGAAGGGTCACTATCGTGAGTTGTTTGTTCAGATACGCAAGCAAGGCTATACCAAAGTCCGTGTGGATGAGGAGGTAATGGAAATCACAGCCAAGATGCAGCTGGATCGGTTTAAGATTCACGACATCGAAGTGGTGATAGATCGCATTGTGCCCGATTTAAAGGATCGTCATCGCATCGGCCAGTCGATTAACACTGCCATGAAGGAAGGAAAGGGTGTAATCATGATTATGGAAGAAAAGGGAAAAGTCCATCACTTCTCACGATTTCTGATGGACCCTAAAACCGGATTATCCTATGATGAGCCAGCTCCTAATAATTTTTCGTTCAACTCTCCTTATGGAGCGTGCCCGACTTGCACTGGGTTAGGTGCCATCGAAGAAATCACGGAAGACTCCATCATGCCCGACAAAAAATTGAGCATAAGCCGTGGAGGCATTTTGCCATTGGGTGAATATCGCGATATCTGGATTTTTAAAAAGGTGGAAGCAATTCTTAAGAAATATAAACTCACACTCACCACACCAATTAAAGATATTCCCAAGGAGGCAATTAAAATTTTATTGTATGGCGATGATGAGCCGGTAGCCGTAGCTTCAGTAAAGTATCCAGGCACTGAATGGAATACGAGGTTTGAAGGTATTATTAACTTTCTTCAGAAACAGAAAGATGAAGGCTCAGAAGCCATTCGTAAGTGGGTAGAAGATTTCACCGTGGTTAAAGTATGTCCGGATTGTAATGGTGCACGATTGAAGAAGGAATCGCTGCATGTGAAGATCGACAATAAAAACATTTCGGAGTTGGCAGATTTGAATATCACCGATTTGAAAAAATGGTTTACCGGCTTAGAGAGCCGCCTCGATGAAAAACGAAATACAATTGCCAAAGAGATATTGAAAGAAATTCGTAAGCGAATCGGTTTTTTGCTGGATGTCGGCTTGGATTATCTTCATCTCAACAGACCGCTTCGCACACTAAGTGGAGGTGAAGCACAACGCATTCGTCTAGCCACACAAATAGGAACTCAACTCGTAGGAGTACTTTATATTCTGGATGAACCGAGTATTGGCTTACACGCGCGAGATAATGCGAAGCTCATCAAAGCACTGAAAGACTTACGTGATTTAGGCAACTCAGTAATCGTGGTTGAACACGATAAAGAGATGATGCTCGAATCGGATTACATTATTGATATTGGCCCGGGGGCAGGAAGACATGGTGGTTCTGTGGTGGCACAAGGAGACCCGGAAACATTTTTAAAAAGGGATAGCACTACGGCTAAGTACCTGAGTGGCAAAATGAACATTCCTTACATGAAGGAACGCAGAAAAGGAACAGGAGAAAAAATTATTTTGACAGGAGCGACAGGTAATAACCTGAAGAATATAGACCTGGAGATTCCGTTGGGATCTTTCACTGCAATCACCGGTGTTTCGGGTAGTGGTAAATCGACACTCATTCATGAAACTTTATTCCCGATTTTAAATCAATACTTTTTTAATTCACGCACCGAACCGCTTCCTTATAAAAAGATTGATGGGCTTAAACTGATTGATAAAGTAATTGAAGTCGATCAGTCACCGATTGGTCGCACGCCCCGCTCTAACCCGGCAACGTATACAGGCGTGTTCACCGAAATCCGCGATCTGTTTTCGCAGATGCCAGAAGCAAAAATCAGGGGTTATAAAACAGGACGTTTTTCATTCAACGTAAAAGGTGGGCGTTGCGAAACCTGCGAAGGAGCAGGACTACGTTTGATTGAAATGGAGTTTCTGCCCGATGTATATGTACCATGCGAAACCTGCAAAGGCAAGCGATACAATCGCGAAACGCTCGAAGTGCGATTTAAAGGAAAATCAATCTCCGATGTGCTCGACATGACGGTAGAGGAGGCAGTTAGCTTTTTTGAAAATCAACATCGCATCTTAAGAAAGATTCAGACTCTAAGTGAAGTCGGACTGGGATACATTTCATTAGGCCAGCATGCAACAACGTTATCGGGTGGCGAAGCTCAGCGAGTGAAGTTGGCTACCGAACTTTCAAAACGAGATACGGGAAAAACACTTTATATTTTAGATGAGCCAACAACCGGTTTGCATTTTCAGGACATTAGCCATTTGCTTGACGTGCTCCAGAAATTGGTGGATAAAGGCAATACGGTTTTAGTGATTGAACACAACATGGATGTAATCAAATCTGCCGATTACATTGTTGACTTGGGCCCAGAAGGTGGCGCTGGTGGTGGTCGCATCATTGCAAAAGGCACTCCGGAGGAAGTGTCAAAGAATCCGGCCAGCTTCACTGGCAAGTTTTTGAAACCGGAATTGAATTAACCTAGGAGTTCCTCTTGTTCCGTCTATGTAAGATTATTTATAGCACCTTCGTGATTTGTTACCTTTGCGGTAATAATGCTTAGAAATAGACAGCGACTTTATTGGACTTTGCAAATCGGAGGTTGGGCACTCTATGGATTCGTTCAGATTTCCGCAAGTGTGATTGCGTCTGTAAGTACTGCTATTAGTTACCAACGAATACTCTTTCTGGCCTATGAAGCCTTCTTTTGTCTTACCATCTCGCACGGATATCGGTATTTTATAAACCGATGGAGATGGCTTAGCCTGGGCATGCCTCGTTTGATTCCACGGGTATTACTAAGTGCGATGACACTCGGGTTAGTCATGTATGTATTCAGAATACCAGCATCAATTCCTTTAGGTTTATTCAATAAGGAAAAAGTGCTAGACGCATTTAATATAGTAGGGCAGTCGTTTTACTACGGCATTCTGTTTTTTCTATGGTCCGTATTTTATTTTATTTATAACTATTTTGAGCGATACAATACTTCACTTAAGCTAGAGGCTTCGGTAAAGGAGATCGAGTTGAATAACCTTAAATCTCAACTTAATCCTCATTTTATTTTTAATGCACTGAACAGTATTCGCGCGTTGGTGGATGAAAATCCTGAAAAATCAAAGATGGCGATCAACCAGCTCTCCAATATTCTTCGCAACTCATTGGTAGCAGACAAAAGAGGACTTACCAAATTTGGTGATGAACTTAAAATGGTAAAAGACTATCTAGGATTGGAGACAATCCGTTTTGAGGAACGATTAAAGACAGAGTTTGATATCGATCCTGCCTCAAAAGGTTTTTTGGTACCACCATTAATGATTCAAACATTAGTTGAAAACGGTGTTAAACACGGCATTTCCAAACTTACCGAAGGAGGAACGATACAAGTAAAGGCCAAGGTGGAGCAGAATCGACTCAGAATAAGCATCCGCAACAGCGGCCGTTATCATTTAAATGGTCATAAGAAAAGAGGCGGCCTTGGCCTAAGTAATACAGCACAACGATTAAAATTGTTGTATGGAAAGGATGCACACTTCGCGATTAGCAATGAAAGCGATAATTTTGTACTCACGGAACTAACGATACCACATCTAACAAATACATGAGAGCATTAATCATAGATGACGAGCGCCTGGCACGAAAAGAATTGGCCAAACTTCTGGAAGAACATCCTTCCATTGAAATTGTGGGTGAGGCGATGAATGCCGATGAAGCAGAGCAGATGATCAATGAATTAAATCCAGATCTTTTATTTCTAGATATTCAGATGCCAGGGCGCACGGGATTTCAACTGTTGGAATCACTCGATTCGGCCCCATTGGTTGTTTTTACAACTGCCTATGATGAGTTTGCTATAAAAGCATTTGAAGTGAACGCACTGGATTATTTGCTCAAACCTATCCAGACGGATCGCCTGAGTGAAGCGGTGCATAAGATCATGGAGAAGGAGCGGGCCAAAGCCGGACGCGGAGCAGGAAAGAAATTAGGTCTGGAAGATCAGGTATTTGTAAAAGACGGAGAACGTTGCTGGTTTGTAGGCTTAGCCAACATTCGGTTCTTTGAGTCGGACGGAAATTATATCAAAGTCTATTTTGATAACAATCGGCCGATGATTCATAAGTCTCTAAATGCGTTAGATGATCGTTTGGACGAGCGTGCATTTTTCAGGGCAAGTCGTAAACACATCATAAACCTAAGCTGGGTAGAAAGTATTGAGCCATGGTTTAATGGTGGTTTGATGGTGAAATTGAAAGGTGGCGATAAAGTAGAGGTGAGCCGAAGACAAGCTGCCAAGTTTAAGGATATGATGTCGCTCTAGGTCTTATCTCAACACCAAATCTATTAGTTCTCTTTCCACATTCCAGTCTTTAGCTAGTTTTAACATGGCCGTGGCCTCCATCTCGGTTACATATCCTTTGAGGTTATTGGATTGCCACACCATATTGATAAGGTCAACACGTTTTGGCTTAGTATAATCGCCAATGATGGTGTTCAGATAGGCACGAGCCCGGTCAAAAGCAGTGATGTAGTCCTCTGCAACAAAGTCAAGAGCCCACTTCAGTTCATCTTTAGCTTGGTGATCTAAAGACATTTGTTCAAGATCAAGCTTTTCAGTTTCGTCCAGGCCATGGTAGTGGTAGATTACAGCTTTGAGGAGCATAAACACTTTTTTTTCTTCTGGATTCATTGAAGGGGGCAATACGGATTGACGAGTCTTCAAGTTATAAATTATTCCAACGATGCAAAAAGGTCGGATGCAATCTTATCGGCCATCAGTTTACCTTGCCGGGTAAGAATGATAACATTATCTGATAATGTAACATAACCGTGGCTGAGCAGAGATTGAAAATAATCTACGTTGATCTTTTTTAAATTATAATCAAAGTTATTAGTGAGATAAGATAAATCGCAACCCTGGCTGGTGCGCAGCGAAGTGAAAATATATTCGTTTATTTTATTCTCTTTTGTTAAGATTTCTTTTTCAAAAGGAATTTTCCCTTCACGAATTGATTTCATGTAGAGGTGATTATTGCTCACATTAAACTGACGACTATCAAAATCAAAGGAGTGTGCGCTGGGCCCGGTGCCCAGATACTTCTTCTGTTGCCAATAACTCGTATTGTGTTTTGACGCGAGCCCAGGCAAACTGAAATTAGAGATTTCATAATGCTTATAGCCACTGCCGGTTAAGGTGTCCATCACAAGTTCAAACTGACCTGCCGATTGAGTTTCTTCCACAGCTTTAAGTTGCCCGCGCGCATGCCACTTTCCAAATACAGTTTTTTCTTCAATAGTGAGTGAGTAGACTGATATATGTTGTGGCGCCAGATTGATAACTCTTTCAAGATTTTGCTTAAGCATTTCATCGTCCTGGCCCGGTATGGAGTGGATGAGATCAACACTAAAATTGGTAATTCCCTGTTTTCGCAATTCCAAAATAGAAGCCAGTGCATCGTTGCCAGTATGGGCCCTGTTCAAAAATTTTAGTACTTTATCATCAAAGGATTGAATACCAAGGCTTATTCTATTTATTCCAGCCTCCTTCAGAATGATTATTTTCTCCCGACTTAAATCATCCGGGTTTGCTTCAAGGGTTATCTCCGGCAACGGTATTACCGAAAAGTGCTTATATAGAGTGTTGAAAAGGATGTCAAGTTCCTGCTTGGTGAGTAGCGATGGAGTGCCACCTCCAAAATAAATGGTTTCAATACCTTCACCTTTTAAATAATCTTTCTGATAAGATAACTCAAGTGTTATCGCTTCTATTAATTCTTCTTTTAATGACTGATTGGTAGAAAAATGAAAGTCGCAATAATGGCAAGCTTGTTTGCAAAAGGGAATATGGATATAAATGCCTGCCATAAAGTTCAAAGATACAAATCATGAAACCGTGAAAACTTCCTTTGACTAAACTATTATGATATTTTTGCACGCAACATGAGGTCTGGCGTTTTATTGATCCTATTTTTATTGAGTGCTGGTAGCTGCTGGTCACAGCCTACTGAAGTAGTTAAGGATATGCAGGATTATTGGACTGTTTCAAAAAACGACCAACTCGAAGATTATCAGGGTCAGTCTGTACATACTATTCATTTTGCAGTCATAGATGAATTTAAAGGTGGAATAATTTCAATTAAGTCGCCGGATGAAATTAGTTTATTTATTAACGGGCAACTTCAGCTTCGAACAAAATCAGAACTCCGGTTGAATGTTGACAGTCTGTTGACCACCAGAACAGGAACACCTCTTCTTTCCATATTTCAAAAAGGTAATATCAAGACGGTGCAAATCGGTTTGCTTTATCAAGCCCATTTAGAAAATGAAAAGTTCAATCGACAAGCATCACATTTTCGGGATTTTTTGATTTTAGGAACATTGTTGCTTTTTGGTTTTTTCGTTATTCTTTTTAGATCCAATACCAGGCTAACCATTGATTACCTCAACCTGACAAAAGTATTTTCAATTCAGGAGCGGGAAGAAGCCATCGTTGCAGGAAGGATTGGTTCGAGTGTGAATATTCTTTTCTTTGTGTTCATCAGTTTACTGGTTGGTTTGTTATTCATAATCATCTTCAATGGAGGGGATTCGGGATTATATTTTTCAACCAAAAATTCAATCGACTCCACCACACAAGCTTTTACTTGGTGGCTTTTCCTTTCTGCTATTATTTTTATTTTTTTGATTATTAAGTTGTTATTGATTTGGACCATGAGTGCTCTGTTTGGTTTTAAAGGTCTGGTTCGCTTTCAGTTTTTCAACTTCATCAGAAGTTTGTATGTAGCATCTTCGTTAATGGGGATCGTCTTGGTAGTTTATGATATACTGGAAATTGAAAATACCAATTTTTTTTATTTGGTATTGGCTTCAGCTTGCGGTTTTATGATTCTGGGTACTCTCTTTCTTTATTTTAAATTAATGGCCCGGACATCCTCCTCCACTTTTCATTTATTTTCCTACCTTTGCGGTTCAGAAATTATCCCTTTGATGATTTTGATTAAGGTGTTATTAAACTAAGCCGAACCCGATACGTGTTGTTATGACTGAAACTGCTAATGACAGAGTGCGAAAAGTAAAAAGCATTTTGGTCACTCAGGAGGCTCCTACCGATGCTAACTCACCCTACCTCAAGCTAGCTGAAAAATTCAATCTTAAGATTGATTTCCGGCCGTTTATACAGGTTGAAGCAGTTCCTGTGAAGGAATTCAGGAAGCAGAAAATCGAAATTCCTCAGCATACAGCTGTCATATTTACCAGCAGGCATGCCGTTGATCATTTTTTCTCGATATGCCAGGAGCTAAAACTGGAAATGCCTCCGGAGATGAAATATTTTTGTATATCAGATCAGACCTCTAATTATCTTCAGAAGTACATTGTAATCCGTAAGAGAAAGATTTTCTCAGGACTCAAAGACACAAAAGATCTTTTGGAGATTATCAAAAAACATAAGAATGAGAAGTTCCTCTTTCCATGTTCGGACATCAGAAAGAATGACATCCCGAATTTTTTAAGGGAAAACGGATATACCTTCAATGAGGCTGTTATGTACCATACCGTGGCAGCCAATCTTAGTGATTTGAAGAATGTATATTATGACATCCTCGCATTCTTTAGCCCCTCGGGCATAAACTCACTTTTTGTGAACTTTCCGGAATTTAAGCAGAACAATACACGCATCGCTGCATTTGGTCCTAGCACCGCAAGAGCAGTAAAGGAAGCTAACCTGATTTTGGATATTGAAGCCCCATTACCCAATGCCCCATCCATGACAGGGGCGCTCGAACTCTACATAAAAATCGCGAACGGTATCAAATAAATCTTTCCGCTTTACATTTTTACATTTATCTTTAAGGATTGCACGTTAGATTTTTTTGAAACTGTAATGCGAATTGACCTATATTTAAGTTCCGTTGACCAAATAGTGTGAAAAAGACTTTCTTACTTTTTTTAATTTTTGGAGCATTCCAAGCTGATTTACTTGGTCAGCAGGATCCTCAGTTTACGCACTATATGTTCAATACCTTGTACTACAATCCTGCTTATGCGGGTGTTGAAGGTGTTACAAAATTTACAGCAATTCACAGAAGTCAATGGCTCGGATATCAGCCTACATTTGGTGGAGGTGGAGCGCCAACAACACAAGTAATAAGTTTTTCAACTCCTATTTATAAGATAAAGAGTGGCTTTGGGGCTTATGTTATCAACGATCGGCTTGGTCCGCAAAACAATTTGGAGGCTCAGGCTTCTTATGCGTATCACCTCTCAGTAAAGGGAAGCAAGCTTAGCTTTGGGTTAAAGGCTGGCTTGTATTCTCAAACAATTAACTTTAATCTATATCGCCCCATAGATCAAAATGATCCCGTCTTAAAGAGTTCAGGTAAGGAATCTCAAGTTCGTCCTGATTTGGCTTTGGGAGTTTTTTTTCAACGCGAGAAATATTATGCGGGCATAAGTTTAAATCACTTGGTTAAATCCACATTTGATTTTGGCCTTAGTCAGCGCAACGCACTTGAACCTCACTTATATGTAACTGGCGGATATTTTTATGAAGTCAATTTTGACTTGCGGTTACAATTTTCTACTCTTATAAAGTCAGACCTGACTAAAACAACAATTGACTTAGGCAGCATTGCTTATTATAAAGATACCATGTGGGGTGGTTTATCGTTCAGGCAGTCAGAGGCTGTTATTCTAATGTTGGGGTACAGTCTTTTGAAGGATAAGTCATTAAAACTAGGTTATGGGTTAGATTATGTGATTAAGGATCAAGATGCAAAGCAACCCACTTCGCACGAATTCTTGCTCACATATCAATTGCCAGTAAACCCAGCAAGCAGTAAAAAGGTTGTTAGAACACCCCGATATCGCCACTAAAACGATAATTTATTTTGTTTTTTTTAATATTTTATTGAATTTGGCATCCCTGATATTTATTTAAAAGACGAAAAAGAATAACTTTCGAGTCTCTATCGTTTGTTTTAAGTAAGCGGAAAGACTAGATCTAATAATAAAAGTATGAACAAAATGGTTTCTTCAAAGATTGTACGTTACGGACTGTTTGTATTAGTAGGTTCCATCTTAGGAAGTTGTGGCCTTCTAGGTATTGGAGGAAAAGGCGGTGGAGAGGCGAATGGAGACGTGGTTGGCCAGTCTCAAATAGAAAGAAGATCGGATTGGGGTGTAATCATTCCTTATGGAATGGTGCCAATTCCTGCTGGAACATTCCACATGGGGCAAGCTGATGAGGATCCTGCTTCAACTCAAATAAACTTTAATAAACAAATTACGATTGGTGGTTTCTTCATGGACGAAACTGAAATCACGAATGATGAATATCTACAATTTACAACATACTTTTTGGATCCCAATGGCCCGAATATGGCCGCTGGTGCCGAGGGGCTTGTTAATTTCCCTCAGATTTCTAAGGAGGATTTCATGAAGAAGTATAACCCAGACACTGCCGTTTGGATGAAAGATTTCTCTCATCATATGGGCGATCCTCTTGTTAATTATTACTGGCAACATCCAGGATACCAAGAATATCCTGTGGTTGGTGTAAGCTGGGAGGCGGCTTCTTTCTTTGGGAAATGGAGAACAGCTTTTCTTAACCAATGGAGAAAAAACGATGGAGACAAACCTCCGATGCCTGCGTTCAGACTTCCAACAGAAGCTGAGTGGGAATACTCAGCACGGGGTGGAAGAGACATGGCAAAATATCCTTGGGGTAACCCTTACATACGCAACTCAAAGGGGTGCATGTTAGCAAACTTCAAACCGGGTCGTGGTAATTTTTATGATGACGGTTTTGCATACACGTCTCCCGTTGGAGTTTATTTTCCTAACGACTTCGGCTTAGTGGACATGGCTGGAAACGCTTCAGAGTGGTGTTTAGATGATTTTAATCCAGCATCGGTCCCAACGGTTTGGGATCTTAACCCACAGTTTATTGATAAGAATGCTTATGACAAAGCTGGGAATTCAAAGGAGACTTATAATGCCAGAAAGGTAGTTCGTGGTGGCTCGTGGAAGGATGTGGCTTATTATCTTGAAACAGGAACCAGAACTTATGAATATAAAGATTCCACCAGAGCTTACATTGGTTTTCGCTGCGCGATGACCAGCTTAGGACGCTCTTCCGGTACTGAATTTAGCATTGAATAATTGAAACTCTGGTTATATTTACAAAAAAACGGACTAAACTTAAATTCAAGAATCATGGCAAAGAAAAAAGGCGGATTTGTTTCGTTATTCTTCGCAACCATCATGCCCAAAGTATATGGAATTGGCGCAGCGGTTGTAATTATTGGTGCACTCTTTAAAATCCTACACTTAGAAGGAGCAAACGCGATGTTGATGATCGGTTTGAGCGTGGAGGCTGGAATTTTCTTCTTGAGTGCTTTTGAGCCACCACATCCAGAGCCAGATTGGTCAAAAGTTTATCCGGAATTGGCTGAAGACTATGAAGGACCTGTTAATCCAACAGCTACTAGAATTAGTAATCGTCCTGCAGCTGGGGATTCCCCTCTATTGAAAATTGATGAAATGTTGAAGACTGCTAAGGTTGACCAAAATCTTTTGGACAATCTTGGTAAAGGACTAACCAACTTAGCCACATCAGCATCTCAAATGAATAATCTTTCAAATGCGGCTGTCGCAACAAATGAATATGCCAAAAATGTTCAGTCTGCATCATCTGCCCTTCAAGAAATGAATAAATCTTATGGAACTGCGATGAAGGCTGTAACTGCTATGGCAGATGCATCTAAGGATACGAGCGAGTATCACAGTCAGGTTCAAAAGGTAACTAAGAATTTGGCTGCCTTAAACACCATTTATGAAATGGAATTAAAAGATGCGGATTCTCATGTCAAGAACATGAATAAATTTTATGAAAGTCTTACAGGTGCTATGCAAGGACTTTCTAAAGTTGGAGAAAATACATCCAAGTTTACCTCCGAATTGGGCACTCTTACTGCTAATGTAACCGCTCTTAACAAGGTGTATGGTGGTATGTTAACAGCAATGAAGGGCTCAGGAAATTAATTCTCTGAGTAAATAACAATAACGTTTATTTTGACTTCTAACCAACTAAATATAAAAAAACCATGAGTGGTGGCAAGGAAACGGGTAGGCAGAAGATGATTGGCATGATGTACTTGGTACTTACTGCGCTTCTAGCGCTTAATGTAAGTAATGCGGTACTTCAAAAATTCGCCATCATTGACAACACGCTGGTCAATATGATCGAAGAGAATAAGACCACCAATGAAACGAAATTGAATGGGATTCTTGCATCAACCAGTCAGGATGCTAATGTTTTAGCAGCCAAGGAAAAGGCAAAACAGGTAAGAGTGCTAACTGAGTCCACTGTAGCCTATCTGGATGAACTCAAGAAGAAAATGAGAACTGAACCAGACGGAACACTCAAAGAGGGCGAAGATTTGGTTACCGACACCCATCGTGCAGAAGAACTTATGATGGACGAGGCCAAACCTGAAGAGGCTCTTAAATTTGAGAAGATGGTAACATCTTTTGTAACAGATTTGAATAAAATAATGGGTCTTAAGGTGCCTTTTGCACCATTAACTAAGAAAGCTCAGGATTATGAGGACTTTAAGAATAACACTAATCAGTTAGATAAGTCGTTTCTTGAATTTACTTTTGAAGGCACCCCAACTATGGCGGCCATCGCCACTGTTAGTCAGTTGCAGACTGAGATTATGGAGTATGAAATGGTTGCCTTAGATTCTTTGTATGCTGTTGCGGAAGGTGTTCAAATTAAATTTACGAGCGTAGTTCCAATGGTTAGACCTGAGGCAAATACTCTGGTGGCTGGGCAGGAATATACAGCAGATATGTTTATTGCTGCTGCTTCTGAAGAAGATCCTGAGATGTTTTTTAATGGAAACCCGGTTCCTGTTGCTAAGGATCCAGCAACTGGAGTTAAAATGGGCAAGATTAAATTCAAAACTTCTGCCGGAACCTACGATAAGAATGGTATTGCGGAAGCTTCCTATAAGATTAAAATTAATGTGAAAGGTAAACCTTATGAGGATGTGATTAAGTATAGGGTTGCAAGACCTGTAGCTAAATTTGAATCAGAAAGTGCGAGCACTTTGTATCTTGATTGCGGTAATGAAATGTCTGTGAGTGTTCAGGGATTAGCCGAGGCTTCAGGAATTTCATTAAGTTCACCTGCTGATCAAGGTAAAGTAATTACTCAAGGCCCTGGAAAATTCGTACTTATTCCGACTAGACCTCAAATGGATGTAAGGGTTTTAGTTAACGGTTCTCAAATCGAAGTAAAACCATTTAAGGCTAAGGCTGTTCCAATGCCGAGTCCAAAATTAATGGTTGGTAACTCAGTTTATGATGTTAAAAAAGGTATTCCTCCAGGGACTAATGTCGTAAAATTCGTTCCTGAAATCAGTGACGAAACTTTCACCAGACAAAATCAGAAGGATGCTGGTTACAGAATTATAAGTATGACCATGCAGATTACTGGAAAGACGCCAATAACTTTAAATTCTGGAACAATTGAATTAAATAAATATGGATTGAGAGCAGGCGACAGTTTCTCTATCTATAATGTTCAGGTAGTTCGGTCAACTTGGGATCCTGGAGATGATGATAGGAAACCTGTAAACGCGAAGCTTGAAGGTGTATACGTAATGGGTAAATAATGATTATTCGAATGAAACTGTTAATTTTTTGTCTTATTTCCGTTGGCTTTGCTAGTGAGTCTTTTGCGCAGCAGGATACAATAGTCAACCCAAATGGTATCGAGAAAATTCCTTACTACGAACAGCTTTATCGATTCAGAGTTTGGAGGACTGTGGACTTGCAAGAAAAGCAAAATTCTGGATTCAAATCTGCAAAATCAGATATCGCAAAATTTTTACTTCAGAGTATACAATCAGGATCTATCACTGCTTATGATGATTCTCTTAAGAATGTTCAAACTCCAGAACAGGTTCTTGTTAGTAATAAGGCCTTAACTGAACCACCTTATGATGCTAAGAAAGCTTACTTCATAAATGAGACAGCAACTTATAATGGTAAGAACTATGAATCGACAAGGAACGATAATAAGGCACATTTTCCTACGGAAACAGATTGGTGGCAGTTATCGGGAAATCAAACTGAATATTTCACCAAGAATAATGTGACAGGAATTCAAATAATAGAGGACGTGATTTTTGATAAAAGAAGATCAAGACTATATTATGACATCCAATCCATTGGCTTATTGGCTTCGAAAAATGGCTCAACGGATATTAGCCCTATCGCTTTTGTGCAGTTTAAGGATTTCTATAATCTTGTAGAGAAGTCGGCTCATAGCAAAGATATGAACGTAAGGGATGTTGTGTTGTGGAGAAACAGGTATAACCCATCTGAGAACAGATCATTCAATGATGCATTTAAATTAAGACTTTTTCACGGTGTTATTGATAAAGTTGAAAACCCTGGGGATTACTCGATACAACAGATCTATACCAATAATGGAAGATCCTATGGAGAATCGGTCTTTGCACGTTGGGAAGAAGAAATGAAAATGATGGAAAAGGAGCATAACCTTTGGGAATATTGATTTATAATTAATGATAAAAAAGGCCTCTGATGAGGCCTTTTTTAGTTAATCAGATTTATGCTTTTAGTAAGAAACGGTAGGAAGGATGACTTGCCTCGGGTTATTGAGTTAATTCGTGAGCTTGCAGAATTTGAACGATCCTTGTACGAGGTAACTAATTCGATAAGTGCCATGGAAGAAGATGGCTTTGGTGCTGCCCCTGTTTTTGGTTTTTTTGTCGCTGAAGAGAACGGCTATATTTATGGGCTTGCACTCTACTATTACCGGTATTCAACCTGGAAGGGAAGACGTCTTTATCTTGAAGACATTGTGGTAACTGAAAGTCAACGAGGTAAGGGAATGGGGAAGCTGCTATTTGAGGCCATCATGAAAAAGGCACTGGAGGAAAATTGTACGGGTATGATGTGGCAAGTGTTAGATTGGAATGATTCTGCCATCGAATTTTATAAGAGGTATAATACCCGGTTTGATGAAGTCTGGATCAATTGCCATTTAGATTCTGAGCAGATCAGGGTTTTTCTGAATAGAAATTAGATTTCTTCCAACAACGTATTGAACGCGACATGCCTGTCTTTAAACTTTTCTCGGTGTAATTCAGTTAGCTGAGGTGCATATTCATTCAGATACATGAGCACATCTTCAATTTTTTCCCCAAAGCATTGAATGCTATAGGATACTGAGTCCTCCTCATCTTGAGTAAGGATTTTATACATCTTATAGTCGACAAACAGTCCAGTGTTTAGTACAGCAGGCAGATAATTGATCTTCATCCATGCGATCCATTCTGTTTCAATCACCTTATCTATTCCGAATGTAATATTGTATAAAAGCATATTCTTAATCTGCTGAATTTACATAATCCTCTAAATAGCTAAACACTTTGGTCAGTGTTCCGTTTTCTGCCACCGTTCCACGTTTTATGATTCCTTCTTTGTCGGCAACTAAGAGTGGTTTTAAAATTCGATCAATCAGATCTCTACCAAATTCTTCCGAAGCACTCCTGGGTAATTCACACGGAAGATTATCGACAGCCATGGTAGTTATGTATGACTCGTTACTAAGCGCTGGCCATACTGAATCAGTATGTGGATTGTAGTCATATAATGGATCTGGGATCGTGCTAGCTCGCTTGGTACTGGGGACTGAGCCATTGATATCGCACGTGATATCTGCTATAACTTTGATTTGAAAATCAGTCGAAGTCATCTCTTCTTTGGTAAAAAGAACGGGTGCTTTTGGATTCCAATAGGCTCCTGCAAGTAAGATGTTGCCAACTTTAGAAAAAGATGAAAATAGTGATCTGTATTTTTCTGGATGCTTATGAAATTCTTCTCGGTTGAAATGTCCTCCGTCTATGCGTTCATGGTAATCGGCACTGCTTAATTGTACATAGACGGGTTCACTGAACTCCTTTGAAAGAAAATCAACCGGATTTACTTTTCGTATCCCTGCGGTGTCTAATGTTTCCATGGCTCCTTTGGCAACCCGACCAGCACCTGTGAGGATAATTTTTATTGGAGGAAGTATTACGTTCCTGATTTCTAACTTAAGATCATTGATGTCGAAACATTCATAAGCTCTTCGTAACTCGAATAGTTTAAACCTTTTACCATATGTCCATAGTCCATTGTAGGCACCAACAATTCCAGCGAATCTTCCAAAAGCAACCAGCCTGTTTCCCTGTGTATCTGTCAACGCTTCGTAATCAATTAGCCGTATGTTCTTTTTTAGTATTGCTTGCAGGAGTTTTCTGTTGTATGCCTGCTTTTTAATTGTATGCGAGAAGAAAAAATAGGTTTTATCATTAACCAGATTTGATATCGGTACTTCTTTAATACCCATTAGAATATCGCAATCACTAACGTCTTGCACGATTTCAATTCCTAATTCTGCAAATTCTGAATCTTTAAAACAACGGAATTCACTCTCCTGGCAAACTACCTTTACCTGTGGAAATCGTTGTTGAATTTCCTCCACTTGTAGTGGTGTAAAAGCCACACGTTTGTCAGGCGGGTTTTTCCCTTCTGATATTAAACCAATTTTTACCACAACTCTTATCAATATGCTGATCTTCTAAGGTAGGTAGTTTTGATCTTTTTATTAAATGAGAGCAGTTATTTTATATCTATAGCTAACTTTAAGTCGATGGAATACTTAATTCTAACGGCCCTCTGGTTTATATATTTTACTCTTCACAGTATTCTGGCTTCTACGAAGGTTAAGTCCTTCTTCGAAAAATTACTTTCAAGTGGATTCAGATTTTATAGGATGGGATACACGATAATCTCGACTGTTGGATTAATAGCTCTATTGCTATTTAATGAATCGTTACCCTTAAAATTGATTTTTGAAAGTGTTGGATTGATGAGATACCTGAGTTTGGTGATGGCAACCTTTGGAGTGATAGTAATCAGTCGTGCATTTCGAGAATATCGATTTTCATCTTTTGTTGGCTTAAAAAAAGAGACCAGTGAATTTAGTCAATCGGGCGAATTAAAGTATGTTCGTCATCCCATTTATAGTGGGACAATTCTGATCGTGATAGGTTTCTTTTTGTTTAATCCGTCAATGGCTAACCTCATTTCAGTGAGCTGCATATTATTTTACCTTCCTGTCGGAATTTTTCTTGAAGAAAAGAAACTCATAGAGCAATTTGGTGATCGCTACATTTCATATAGGAAGGAGGTTCCTTCGATTTTTCCAAAAATTAACAGAAGGTCACTCTAGAAAACTGCCCAATAATGAACTTCCTTCTTTTCCGCGATTAGCTCCATAAGGAGAAAGTGCTTGTACTAATTTTCGGATTGGCATAGATTGCAGCCATACTTTTCCAGTACCTCTAAGCGTTGCCAGAAAGATGCCTTCCCCTCCAAAGACCATCGACCGAAGACTTCCTGAAGTTTCTACATCAAAATCAATTTGAGATTCAAAGGCAACAACGCACCCTGTATCAACACGAAGAGTTTCATTATTTAAGGTGCGTTCGATTACAGTTCCACCGGCATGCACAAATGCCTTGCCGTCACCTTGAAGTTTTTGTAGAATAAATCCTTCGCCACCCACCAAGCCGGATCCAATTTTTCTGTTAAAAACAATTGAGAGTTTTGTTCCGTAGGCTGCGCAAAGAAATCCATCTTTTTGAACAATGAGTTCATTACTTCTACTGGTTGCCAGATCAATGGGAATCACGGTTCCTGGATATGGCGCAGAGAACCCAGCTTTGGCTTTCTTATAACCCCGATTTGTGAAATGAGTCATGAACAACGACTCACCAGTAATCAATCGACTTCCCGCAGAAAGTAATTTATCAAAAAGACCCTGACCTGGGTTGGAACCATCGCCCATTTTGGTTTCGAACTGAATGCCTTCTTCCATAAATAGCATTGCCCCTGCTTCTGCTATTACGGTTTCTCCTGGATCTAATTCAACTTCAACAATTTGAATGCTTTCTCCTTTTATCTGGTAGTCAATTTCATGTGATGAGGCCATATGTCTTTGTTATTTACATCCCTTAATACGGGATAGCTGGGTTATAGGTTTTTAGATTTTTTATTTCAGAGTTGCGATCAGCTTAAATCGTTGTGTCGACTTAGGAAGGAGTTTTCAAAAAGCAAGCGTTGGAAAGGAAGAATTCGCTTAAATGATTGTAGAAAGATCCTACTTCTTTTTCTTTTTTGGCTTTTTCATATGCTGATAATCGCCACGCTCTGCCAGTTTTTTGTCGTCTACATTTTCATTCAGGAATTCATTGAGTTTTTCAATCGGCATATTCGATTTCAATTCGCCAAACTGATCAATAGAAACTTCGAATCCGCTGAGTTCTTTATGCACCCGTGGTTTACCTTGTTTCTTGCTGGGTTTTTCAGATCGTTTATTCATCTTATGCGGAGGGTTTCAATGTTGCGAGAGCGTAGTTAATTCGACTGCACACTTCTTTATTGCCAATGATTTCCATCGTCATCATCAAATCAGGACCTGATGCATTACCGGTTATGGATAATCGAAGCGCTTGCAGTATTTTACCGGTGCCAATGCCTAAACTTGCTGTCACACTTTCTAATGTAGACTTAACAAGATCTGCAGTAACCTCATCGAGGGTTTCAACTTCTTTACTAAAGGTACTCAATACATTCACGGCATCAGTATTCCATTTTTTAGATACCACCGATTCATCAAATGATACTGGTGCATGAAAGAAGAATTTTCCCAGCTCCCAAAAGTCATGTGGGAAGGTGACACGCTCTTTCATGATCGCGCATATCTTGATGGCTTTTTCTTTGGAGCAAGAAATTTGCTCAGCATCAAGCGAACGCATCAGTAATAAAGAAAGTTCTTCTTCTGATTTAGCTCTGAGATATTGTTGATTATACCATTGCGTTTTATGTATGTCGAACTTGGTACCGGCTTTTCCGATGCGTTCAATCGAGAAGACGTCAATTAATTCTTCCATGGAGAAAATCTCCTGTGGGGTGCCCGGGTTCCATCCAAGAAAGGCCAGGAAGTTTATCAATGCTTCCGGCAAGTATCCTGATTCCTTAAATCCTTTTGAAACTTCACCAGTTTTTGGATCTGTCCAGTTGAGAGAAAAAATCGGGAATCCCATTTTATCGGCATCACGTTTACTTAGTTTGCCATTTCCATCAGGCTTGAGTAACAAAGGAAGATGAGCAAATTGTGGCATTTCATTATGCCAGCCAAACGATTTATATAGTGATACATGCAATGGTGCTGAGGGTAGCCACTCTTCACCGCGAATCACATGTGATATTTTCATAAGGTAGTCATCCACTACATTGGCTAGATGATAAGTAGGCATTCCATCGGATTTCATCAACACTTTATCATCAATTTGTGACGACTCAACCACAACCTCTCCACGAATCAAATCGATTACTTTGATTTGTTGATTCTCTGGTACTTTAAATCGGATAACATAAGGTGCTCCAACGTTTAAAAGGTGATCCACTTCTGCCTTGCTAAGCGTCAATGAATTGCTCATCTGCATGCGTGACGTAATTCCATATTGCTGATTATCAACTCCGGCAGCTTTTAATCGATCGCGCATGGCTTCCAGATCCTGCTCGGTATCGAAGGCATAATAGGCGAAGCCTCCATCAAGCAATTGCTGGGCATATTTTTTATAGATTTCTTTTCGTTCAGATTGGCGGTAAGGAGAATAAGGTCCGCCCACGCCTTGCCCTTCGTCAATTTTGATACCTGCCCATGCTAGGGATTCGATGATGTATTCTTCAGCACCAGGTACAAACCTGCCCTGATCTGTGTCTTCGATGCGAAGGATCATGGTTCCATTGTTCTGGCGTGCCAACAGGTAGTTGTAAAGGGCGGTTCTGATGCCTCCAATATGAAGTCCACCGGTGGGGCTTGGGGCAAATCGAACGCGAACGTCTCTCATTTTTCTTTTGAATTTATTGAGTGGCAAAGGTAAGACGATTTGGTGTTTGCACATAGGGAATTTCAATCGTATGCACGTTAACAGGCTTTGGGTAAATTATCCCACATGAATTCAAAACTCTTACCTTTGCATCTTTTAAAGCATACCCATGACGGAAGAAAAGAGCTTAAATTTTCTGGAAGAAATTGTAGAAAATGAATTGAAGGCAGGAACTTATAAAAGCATCATTACGCGATTTCCACCAGAGCCTAACGGCTATCTGCATATGGGCCACGCCAAAAGCATTTGCCTTAACTTTGGTTTGGCACTAAAGTACGGAGGAAAGACAAACCTTCGTTTCGATGATACGAATCCGGTAACGGAAGAAACCGAATATGTAGACGGAATAAAAAATGATATCAAGTGGCTTGGATTTGAATGGTCGCAAGAACTTTATGCTTCTGACTATTTTGAAAAACTGTATGAGTTTGCAGTTACCTTGATTAAGAAAGGATTAGCCTATGTGGATGATGGTAGTAGTGAAGAAATTGCAAAACAAAAAGGAACTCCTACTCAGGCGGGCACCGATAGCCCTTACCGCAGTCGTAGCATAGAGGAAAATTTGAAGTTGTTTAGTGAGATGCGTTCCGGTAAGTATAGAGATGGAGAGAAGGTGCTTCGTGCAAAAGTTGACATGGCGCATCCAAACATGCACATGCGCGATCCATTGATGTATCGAATCAAGCATGCTCATCATCATCGCACGGGGGATGCATGGTGTATTTATCCGATGTATGATTTTGCTCATGGTCAAAGTGATGCGATTGAAAACATCACACATAGCATTTGCACCTTAGAGTTTATTCCTCATCGCGCACTTTATGATTGGTTTATTGAAAAGCTGGAGATTTATTCATCTCATCAATATGAGTTTGCCCGTTTGAACATGACCTATACGGTTATGAGCAAGCGTAAGCTTCTTCAATTAGTTAATGAAGGTCATGTACGTGGTTGGGATGATCCGCGCATGCCTACATTAAGTGCCGTGCGAAGAAGAGGCTATACACCAGAAAGCATTCGTGAGTTTTGTGATAAGATTGGTGTGGCTAAGCGTGAGAACCTGATTGATGTTGGCCTGTTGGAGTTTTGTGTGCGCGAACATCTTAATAAGATTGCCTTGCGCAGAATGGTGGTTTTCGATCCATTGAAAGTCGTGATCACCAATTATCCGGATGGAAAATCAGAGATGCTTTCGGGAGAAAATAATCCGGAAGATGTGAGTACAGGAAATCGTGATATTCCTTTTACGAAGGAAATTTATGTCGAGCAGGATGATTTTATGGAGGTTCCTGCTAAGAAATATTTCCGATTAGCACCGGGTGAGATGGTGAGATTAAAAAGCGCTTACATCATCAAGTGCGAAGAGGTGATTAAGGATCAAGCAGGCAAAGTGATTGAACTTCGTTGTACTTATATTCCTGAAAGCAGAAGTGGATCTGATACTTCGGGGTTGAAAGTAAAAGGAACGATTCATTGGGTAAGCTTAGCGCATGCGGTAACTGCAGAAGTGCGCTTATATGATAGACTCTTTAATGTGGAAAATGTTGGCGATATGGAAGGTGACTTTAAAGAGTATTTAAATCCGGATTCATTGCAAGTGCTATCTACAGTATATGCTGAGCCTGCTATTAAGAGCGCTATTCTTGATGAAAGATTTCAATTTTTGCGTAAAGGATACTTTAAGTTAGATCCAGACTCAGCTTCAGAAAAAATCGTATTCAATCGCACCGTTACCCTCAAAGACATGTGGGCTAAAGAAGTAAAAAAGGGCTGATCGCTATTGGAGTAAAATAAAAAAGAGGGTTTAGCCTCTTTTTTTATGGAAATATAAGTCACTTCACTGCAATGAAGGAGATTTCCACATTTACATCTTTGGGCAAACGTCTAACTTCTACGGTTTCGCGGGCTGGAGGATTGGTGACAAACCTTTTTCCATAAGCTTCATTCACCAGAGGAAATTGGTTCATGTCTTTTAAGAAGACAGTACACTTCACCACGTGAGAAAAATCCATACCAGCAGCCGTTAATACTTCGGCTATATTGACCATTACCTGATTTGTTTCTTCTGTAATATTCTCAGTAATTATTTTTCCTGTAGATTTTTGAATGGCAATCTGGCCTGATGCAAACAACAGAGATCCTACTTTGATAGCCTGGCTATAAGGTCCAATTGGCTCTGGCGCATTGGCTGAATAGATAACTTCTTTTGACATAGCTTGGAGAGTGTTACTTTTAATCAAATATCGAAAATCTAAAACCAGTTGGCAATGAAGTCTGAACAATTGTTCAGATGATCATCATGAAAATTTGGGTTATAGGTAATCTTTTCAATCAGAAGGAACTCAAACATAAGTTTGGCATACGGCAAATCTATGTTATTGTTGCAATACGAACGGTTTCTGAAACCATCCAAGAAGCTGTCGTTGTAGTTGGTTTTAATCCGAATTCGAGATTTATTAACGCGACCTATTCAAACTTTGGGAATTCTGTTTTTCTCAGCACAAAGTTGGTAAGCCTTACTGAGTGGAGATTCCGGATAATGTGACCACTGATTTCCGTTTGAATGTGACCACTTGATTCCGGAGCAAAGTGACCACCACTTTCCGGAGCAAATTGACCACCTGATTTGAGTTAAAAATGTATTGAGATCGGTTGACCTGAACAGTTGATT
>CANIVF010000066.1 GCA_947470895.1 Bacteroidota bacterium | reverse complement strand
TTGGGTTTTACCACTTGATTTCCAAATCTCAATTAATGAAAACATTAACTGCTCCAAGGTCTTGTCTGATGATTCCATAGTCTGATCTTTTTCTCAAAACTATAGCCGTGCTGGAATCATTGAAAGATGTACTTTAGCGGATCCTTACGTATCAATTTACTTATAATGCAAAGCAATGTCAACTGTATTGCTTTAAACGGATGGAAAGGTGTTAAAGACCTAGTTTAGAGGTATCGGGTCAGAAAAATCACCGCGCAATTGTCTGAAGCGCTTTCTTGCTTCTGCGACATGAACACTACCCGGATATTTAGTCAGGAAATCGCGAAAGAGTTCCATGGCCTTATCCTTGTTATTCAAATACCGTTCTTGTATTTCGGCCTCCATAAAGTAGGCATCGTCAGCCAGAATATCCTCAGCAAATTCGTTGACAATTTTTTCACAGAGTGCAAAGGCTTTTTCAAATTCTCCTTTCTTCATCCTCAGCGATGCTTCAAGCCAATACACATCATCTTTGATTTGCTGATCGGTTGATTTCTCTGTAAAGGTTGAAATCCTGAACAGCGCTTCATCCGTTTTATTTTGCGCCATCAATAATTCAATGGAGGCATATTCTTTCAGTGCCGTGCCAGTGGTGTCGAATGTGATGTTCTCTTTTATCCGCATGCTTAATTCCATAGCATCATTTGCGATTTCGCGTGTAGTGGCTTGCTTTAAAATATCGAGATGTTCCTGCGCCAGATTAAATTCTCCTTTGAAATAAGAGAGCTTTGCATTTTTTAGTTTCGCTTCGTAGCCTAATGGCGTTTCCCGTTGCGTTTTTTCAACTTGTGAGTAAAGTAACGTGGCTTCCCACGGTTCTTCTTTCAAAAGGTAGATGTCACCCAAATCAATTTTTGCTTTTGATTTCAAAGTTGGAGATAGTTTACTGTTGGCGATTAATCCTTGGAGATAGTAAACTGCAGAATCCATTTCCTGCAGATAATAGGCATGCAATGTTGCCTGATTGAGCGAAGCTTCAATCCCATTGGGGTTATCTGGATAATTTTTTTTGAATCGGTTGTATTCTCCGATGACGTAGCGAACTGAATCGCGATTGACCGGATAACTCTTCTTTACCTTGGATTCTCTTGCTTTGATGAGGCCCATTCGGGCCGGCAGCTCATTTTCTGTTCCGGCAAATTCTTTGACCACATAGGAAAAACTTTTGTCTGCGTTTTGATAGTCTTGATTGTTGAGCGCTATCTGCGCAATCTCCAGTGTTTTCGATTGCTCTTTTCTAAATCGCTTGTCATAGGCTCGTGCCTGAATAAAAGCTCCGTAAAAATTTTTTTGCTGTAGATTCACCCAGATTATCAGGTCTGCGAAGACTTCCGAATTTTGATTTTTTTGAATACGATCCAACAATAAATCTTCCAGACTTTCCAACTCGTCAGGCTTCGTAATCAGAATCTGCATCACGTTTTTTATGTACGAAATATTGGAAGGTGTTTGTGTTACGTAGTTTAGATATTCCTCCACCATTTGATCGCGTTTGCCGGCCATGCGATACAGATTTGCTAATTCAAGCGCATAGACGTTTTCATTACCACCTCCAGTGCGGGCTTGTTTTAATGCGGCCACGGCATAGTCTGTCAGATTTTTGGAGGCCAGGTAATCAGAGCTGGTTTTGAGTTTATAAACATCATCGCCTTGTGCTTTGATGAGCGCATTTAAATACTTATCTGCCTTCGGCAAATTCCCGGAGCGAAAGTAGAGAACCCCGAGATCAAGTCGGTACGATAGTTTGTCTTCCTTGCGGATCAATCGTTCCACATAATTTTCAGCTTCTTCAAATTTTCCCATGTCAACCAAGAGATTGAAGTAGGAAGTGTGCACGAACGGAATATTTTCACTTTTTTTCACAAGTTGTTGGAAGACTGCGAGGGCCTTTTCTTTTTCGCCTTTCGCTATGTATTCGTTGGCAATTTGCATATCCTGACGGTCTTGCGCAAAACCGGTATGTCCACAATACATTATGCTTTGTATTAATAGTATTATATATAGATATTTAATGTAATTATAGTTATCCATGTGGATTTGTGTATAACTCGTCTTTAGGTTTAATATGTGTATCGCTTGTGGATTATATAGCTCATAGAAACTTCAGTTTTCTTCATTTTTGAACTTGTGTTGTATAGTTTTCAACAAACTATGTGTTTGTGGATTGGTTGTTGTTCAAATTAAACATTATGTGAATAAATTAAAAACATCGGTGAGTTGTCAACAGGAATTCAGCAGTGGTTGGCTTTTTTGTGCTTTCGACAGACTTTTTGTTGTTTGTAAACATTCGCAAACAACTTATTCAGAATTTTATCAACAATGGGCCAATTTCAAAATATGCTCTTAACTGTGTAGAGTATTTACCATCTTCTGATTTGTAGAAGATTATTTTTTCAGATTCTGTCTTTTTATAGAAGTTACCAACGTCCCATTTCCCGTTGTTATTTTCATCAATAATGACTCTTATTTTGTATTCATTAGGTTGTAGATAACGGAATGTATATTCTTTTATGTTTGAGATATTTTGCACAATTTTATTATCACTTGTTATCACTTGGATGATGTAATTTTTAGCAGCTGTTTGTGCTTGCACAATGATTGCTCCAAGATCTTCCTCTGTCTGTATAACTATCTCTTTTTCAATGTGTTTGATGCTGTCGTTTTCGATGGAGATTATGGCTCCCTTTCCAAGTATTAGTTTTGGGTTTTCTGTTTTGTCTTTCTCTGGTTTTGTTATTTCATTGATGATGGATTCGATAATAATTTGATGATTTAAGGTGTCAATGTTGAAGTTTTTTGGATCGATGGGTTTCGTGTTTATTGAATCATATAGTATGTAAATGCTGTCTCTGTTTACTACTCCTATTGGCTTATTGTAGCCCAATGTGTACCTAAACACTTTGCTTTTCACATTATAGTTCGCGCTCAGTTCTTTGGTTTTGAATGTTTCTGGCAGAGCTTTTATTTCTGAGTACCTTATATAGAATGTGGTATCGATATTTTGCCCTAGACTGTCCCGAGCGATGATATGCGTTTTTATAGAGTCGGTTTTGGCGAAGGTATTGTAAAATATAAGTTCAGACTTGTCGTCTGAATAGGTGTAAATGGCTTCTTTTTTCGACACTCCTGCTACTCTTATCGAATCTACTTGTTTGTTGAAACGTACGCGGCTAACTTTATCGCTGTGTCTTATGTTTGTTAATAGTAGGCGCCTTGAGTCAAGCATGCTTAACGGTATTTCTAAAGAATCTCTTGATGTGTCAGGTGCTATTACTTTAGTCAGGAAGCCAAATTTTTCTGTCCTGCTATCTACCTTGAGGTTCTTGTTTTTATCATCGAATGCGTAAATAAAATAATCGGTTGCTTTTAAATTTGGTATGGAGAACAGTCCTTCTTTGGTTGACTTGGTGAAGTAGGTAGGCGTGTGTTTGAATATATCAAATGTGTCGGTCTGGTATAATGCAATGGTTATTTTCTCTGGGACTTTTTCTGAAAATGAATCTTTTACCCTTCCGTTTATGGTTAGTGAGTCTATTACAGATCCAGTGCTAAAGGCTAGTCGAAGGTTTTCTGCTGGATTTCCTTCTGATAGATCCTGGACTCCTTCTCTGAAGTTGACACTATAGGTGGTATTGGGTTGCCATTCTAATTCTGGTTTTATCATCAGGTTTGTCTTTTTGACGGAGAACAACGTTTTTTTTCCAATGGAAGGAACTATGAGTATTTCTTCTTTTGGATCTTTGAGTTTGATGTCTTCATTGAAATCGAGTTCGATGGTGTTACCGGTGAAGTTTAGTTGATTATTGGCGGGATTGGAGATGAGTAATTCGGGCGGAGTTTTGTCTCTTGGACCACCTGTCGGCATTGCAACATTTGCACAACCCCATGTAATTAATAGTATTATGGATTTGAAGTTGTGCTTCATGCAGACTTGGCAATATAGGTTAGGCTTGAGTACTCTTTGCTTTTTTTGGCTTTTCGATTTGATAATGTTCCTTCTATTAATGCCTTTATTCCACTAATAAGTTTATGTTGTTTTAGATTATTGTATCCTTCGCTGAGAAGACATACATAGTAGCTATCCAGTTTCATTGGTCTTGTTTCAACAATTTTCAGGCCGTTCTTTTTAAGGAGTGCATCCATCGTACTTTGAGTGAAATGCCAAAGGTGTCTGGGCACATCATATCCGGCCCAGTTATTTTGATAGTTCTGGCTGTCGTGAGACTTTGGATTTGGTACCGCTATGATCATTTTTCCGTCTTTCGCAAGAAGATGTTTGAGATGTTGGATGGTATCATTTAGATCGTGTATGTGCTCTAGTACATGCCATAGTGTGATTATGTTAAAGGATTGAAGCTTAACCGTCTGGAGGGTTTCAGAAACAGCGTTACCAAGTTGTTCGTTTGCTTTTGTTCTGGCATTTGCTGCTGGTTCTACTCCTTCAATTTGCCAGCCTCTATTTTTCATGTGTTTCAGAAACTCTCCTGTTCCGCAACCGTAATCAAGAATAGCTTGAGCGTGAGTAGAGTGATCTGCTATTAACTGATGCTTCCACTTTAAGGTGAATTTTCTAGCAGTTAGGTATATTTTATCAAACAAGGTTTTGGACTTACCTGAATGTGATATGTAATCATCTGATAAATAGTATCTTGCGATAGAATTTTTTGCTGGACGTGGACTTGTAATAATGAACTGGCAGGCTGAGCATTGTATAAGTGTGAATACTTCTCCTGATACCGTGTAATCCTTTGCGGAATTATATGGTGAGAATGTGTCGTGGTTGCAAACGGGGCAGATGGTAATATTTTCTGAAGCCATTACTTTCCTAGGTATACAGTTAGGATAGAAACGTCTGCCGGTGAAACTCCGCTTATTCGTGACATTTGCCCGATTGTTTCTGGGCGTATACGTTTCAGTTTTTCTCTTGCTTCGCTGGAGAGTGCCTTCACGCGATCATAATCGAAATCAGTCTTAATCGTGTAATTCTCCAAGCTTTCTATCTTTTCGGCAAGTTTTTGTTCTCGTTCTATATATGATTCATACTTAATGGCAACCTCTACTTGTTGTTGAATTTCTTCCGGGTACTTATTAAGACGGGCTTCGATTTGTTGATCTATTTTCTTCAGTTGAGCTATTCCTATGTGAGGCCTCCTGAGAAGATTTACCACTGGAATTTTCTCTGTTATTGGTGCACTTTGCAGAAGTGTTAATGCCTCGTTAACTTCATTTGGCACTGCTCTCATTTCACTCAGTTCTTTAGACAGTGATTTTATAGCTTCTCTTTTCGTATGGAGTTTTTCAAACCTTTCAGCACTCGCTAGTCCCAATTGATGTGATAGTTCGGTTAATCTTAAGTCAGCATTGTCCTGGCGTAACAGGATTCTGTATTCCGCACGTGATGTAAACATTCGATATGGCTCTTGCGTGCCTTTATTTACGAGGTCATCGATTAATACTCCGATATATGCTTCTGATCGTTTGAGTATAAATGCTTCTTTTTCTTTGACCTTATTATGAGCATTGATGCCTGCCATTAAACCTTGGCATGCGGCTTCTTCATAGCCCGTTGTTCCGTTTATTTGTCCAGCAAAGTATAGATTTTCAATCAGTTGTGTTTCTAAACTCATTTTAAGCTGCGTTGGCGGGAAGTAGTCGTATTCGATGGCATAACCAGGTCTAAACATTTTGGCGTTTTCAAAGCCTGGTATTTTTGTGAGTGCGTTATATTGAACATCTTCTGGAAGAGAGGTTGAGAATCCATTCAGATAGATTTCTACGGTATTCCAACCTTCCGGTTCAACGAATATTTGATGGCGTTCTCGCTCAGCGAACCTGTTTATTTTGTCTTCAATTGAGGGGCAATACCTAGGTCCTAGTCCTTTGATTCGACCTTGAAACATAGGAGATCTATCGAACCCTTTTTCGAGTTCTTTGTGTACCGATTCATTTGTATAGGTGATCCAACAGCTCAATTGTTGTTTTAAAGCTTCGGTATTAGAAAAGGAAAATTTGCCCGGATTTTCATCTCCCTTTTGCTCTTCCATTACACTGTAGTTCAAAGATCGGCCATCAATTCGAGGGGGTGTTCCGGTTTTCATTCTGCCTACCTCAAATCCTAATTCAACCAATTGCTCTGTCAATCCTGTTGCATTCTTTTCGGCAGCCCTACCCCCTCCAAATTGCTTTTCACCAATATGAATCTTTCCATTAAGGAAAGTCCCATTCGTCAGAACAACAGATTTTCCTTTTATTTCTAACCCAAGAGCTGTTTTAATGCCAACAACTCTTTTGTTCTTTACAATAAGACTAGTGGCCATTTCTTGCCAGAAGTCTACGTTTGATGTTTTTTCGAGTGCTAATCTCCATTCTTCTGCAAAGCGCATTCGGTCATTTTGTGTACGAGGACTCCACATCGCTGGCCCTTTTGAAAGGTTCAGCATTCGAAATTGTAGCATTGATTTGTCAGATACGATTCCTGAATAACCCCCAAGCGCATCAATCTCTCTCACGATCTGTCCTTTGGCAACACCACCCATAGCTGGATTGCATGACATTTGCGCAATGGTGTTCATGTTCATGGTGACAAGCAGGACTTTGGATCCCAGATTCGCAGCAGCAGCAGCAGCTTCGCAACCGGCATGCCCACCACCCACTACAATTACATCGTATTTTGGAAACATTATTTTTTAGTTTGTTCCACGTGAAACATCAAATCAAAAACTTCTCTTAAATCCATTGAATGTTCCACGTGAAACTCATTTACGCAAAGATAGACAAGCCTCCTCTTTTTTGCGCATTAGAGCTTTTTCAGCTGACTTTTTGTCTTTATAGCCAAATAAGTGTAACACACCATGAATCATTACCCTGCTCAATTCATCCTCGAACCCTACGTTAAACTTTTTGGAGTTTTCTTTAACCCGTGCGATGCTGATATAAATCTCTCCCTCCAGAACGGATTTTCCATCGGAATAATCAAATGTTATGATGTCGGTTAGTGTGTTGTGTTTTAGAAAACCCTGATTAAGGGTGAGCAGGTAGGAGTCTGAGCAAAACACGTAATTGATTTCCTCGACAGCTGCCCCTTCTTTCTCCACTACCCTTTTTATCCAGGACGAAACCTTGCGGGGACTTTTAAGTTCGAATCGAACTTTATGATAAAAGAAATTAACTGATGGCATTAGGTATTGATATAAAAGCTTAGCTCAACCACTTTTCCATGCTGCAAAAAATCCACCTCATCAGCTAAATGCTTCATCAGAAAGATGCCCCTTCCTCCTGGTTTTTCAATGTTTTCTGGAGCTGTGGGATCAGGTAGATTATGGAAATCGAATCCTGGGCCTTCATCCTCTACACGAAACTTAATCATGCCTTCTTCCAAGGCTAGTGCTAAAGACACATTTTTAGAAGAATCCCCTTTATTACCATGACGGATTGCATTATTCACAGCTTCAGTTACGGCAATCATAATATTGCCATAGATATCTTCATTCAGGTGAAATTTCTCCTTGGCGTTGTCGATGAAGCTTTCGATCATCCTGATGTTGTCAGATAGTGAAGGTATTTCGATGCGGATTTTCTTCATGCTATACAATGATGGTTTTATTCCTGGGTTCCTATTCTTTTAAAGTACTCATTAACTTCCTTCTTGTAATATGGATAGAGCTTTGGAGGCACAGTCTTCAATAACTCAATCTCTTTTTTCTTCAGCTTTAAGTACTCTTCAAACTCACGAGGTATCTCCTTGCTATAATCTTTTGCAGTTTCACCCTTTCGCTCTTCATCCAAATCCTGCTCTCTCATGGATTTCTCGGCATTCAATAATCTCGTTAAAATCTCCTTTTGTCTTTTAATGGTTTGCTCAGTGATCTGCTTATTAACTAAATCAAATTCGGTTTGTTCCATCTTTCCAGGCAAATCTCCCCCTGGCATCTGGCCACCATTCTCTTTCAATCTTTCCTGCATTTCTTGCAACGATCTTCTGATGCGCTCTTGTTCTGCAGCCATCTTAGCCATTTCTTCCGAAAGCTGACGACCTGTTTTTCCGCTATTCTTGATTTCTTCCATTTGCTGATTTAGCATTTGCTGCATCTTTCCTAAGCTAGGCTGTTGCCCTTTTTTCTTTTTTCCACCGGGCTGAGCGTTGGCCATCATATCCATCATCATGTTATAATGATCGTTGAGCATCAGGGCAAGGTTGTTCATGCTGGTCATCGAAAACTGCATCTCACTGCTTGCATTTGCCTTTCTTCGTTCTTTAATATTCTCTACCGATTTATCAATATGACTGTTTAACTCACCAATTTCTTTAGTGACAACGGAGCCCATGAATGCATCCTTCTTGGCAAGGGATAGTAAACTGTCTTCCAATATCTTAGCGTCATCTTTGAGCTTTATTTGATTCTGTGAAAGGGAGATATATTTTGGATCGGTCTGCTGTACACCACCAAAATCTTTCATGAGTGACTCCTCGTCAAAGGAAAGTTTAATTAGGCCGTGGATAATTTGTCGCAAGCTCTCCAGGTTTTGCATATCCATTTCCATAGAACTTTGCATCGATTCCATCTCCTGTTCCATTTCTTTCATTTTGCTGATGGATTTCTGCTGCTGTTCTTTTGATTTCTTAGGACTATTCTTCTGTAGCTCCTGCTTGCTTTTTTCCTGAGCATCTTTTACTTCTTGTTTTTCTTCGTCTGCAGGTGATGATTCTTGTTTGTTTAACTCTTCACCCAACTTATCGAGCTCGTCCAGAGATTTTTCCAATTTTTCAAATTCTTTTTGAAGCGACTCCTGGTCGTCCGCTAATTTCTGAGAGTCTGTTTTTTCGCCAGATTCTGTATTTTGCTTTTCTTTATCAGCGTCTTTGTTCTTCTTATCCCTAGTGGTGAGTTCTTCTGTTTTAGAAAGAAGCTCTTCCTGTTTTTGTATCTGACTTTTTAAATCCTCAAGCGCTTGTTCAGCTTTATATTCGTATTGTAACTGTTTAAATAATTCCAGTGTTCTCTCTAACTCCTTCTCAAGATTGATTTCTTTACGATCCATCTTGTCCAACATTTTCTGAATCTGGGTTGCATCAGCATTTTCTTTGAGAAGCTTCTCTAATTCCTGAAACATCTTTTTGGTTTCATCATCGAGAAGATCATTCATAAGTTTTTGAATCTGTTCTGATTTCTCTTTGATTCGCTCACTCTCCTCAGAGAAAGTATCTTTTTTCTTTTCCAGCAACTCATTCTCTTTTTGCAAGGCATCAATAGCCTGATCCAATTTTTCTCTTTGCTTGATCAAGTCGTCAAGCATCTTTTTATCCTGCCAGTCAAGCGTTTGTTTACCCCTCAATTTTTGCTGGGCTTCTTCGATGGATTGTTTCAACTCTTTTGCCTTCTGTAGACTTTGATCAATTTTGGTCTCGGCCGATTGTTCAGACTTACTTATTTGATCTTTTAACACTTCTTTGTCAGGAAGACTGAAGGTGTAATTTGCTGAGCGCGATGACTTTCGGCCATTCACACCATCATTATCCCACACCTGAAAATGATAACTAAGTTTATCACCCGACTCGAGCTTTAAGGAGTTAAGACCCCATTGATAAAAGAAGTTTTGTTGTGATTGGTTATGAGCAACGGGAATTACGATGTGAGATAAGGGTAACTCCTTGTTTCCCTTTATGATCTGATAATTCAGCTTAAGAGCAGTAAGACCATAATCGTCAGAGATCGATCCACCCAAATAAATATTGCTAAAAAGAACTGAGTCTTCGAGATTCTCCACAACGATTTGGGGAAACTGATCTTTGATAACGGCAATAGAATAGTTGATCTGATCTTTATTCTTGCTCTGCTCATTTTCTAAGACGATTGAATATTGTTCTGGGTTATTAAAATTTTTACTGAAATTAAATGACTCATTATCAATTAATTGCATGTTATTCTGACTCTGATCAGAAGAAAACAATATAGTAGATTTTGAGGTACTGGATGCGCCTATCTTCCAGGTTACTTTTGTGCCTTCCGGAATCTCCAGGTTCCCTGCATTATTTAATTGTTCGGGCTTGCGATTAAGATATGCAGGATAGTCGAGCGTTGCTTTTAGCTGTGTGAGTTCTGGCCTATTGATTAATTGAATCGTATACTCACCAGAAAGAAAGCCGGAGGCTTCAACTTGAAGTACCAGTTCGTTTTGCATTTTCTCGAAGGTGTATGAAAATACTCCAACAGTGGCGCTTTCCATCTTCCAGCGCTGCTCACCTGAAACGATATAGGCTGCAGTCTGAATAGCATCTCCGTCTAAATTAAGTGCAAACGTGAAATCTTCATTGAAAAAAGCCTGAAGGTTTTGATTTTGTAAAACAAAACGGAAGGGTGCCTGAGGAGAAAACTCCTGGTTAAACTTTACAATTCGTGTTGTGCTTTGTGTGAATATACTCTGATTTACAATCCACAAAATAAGAATAAGCAGAAAAGGAATGACGAAATATTTCAGGTACCGTTTGTTTTCCTTTATATCAATTGCTGCTTCGAACGAAACATCTATAAATGATATAGACTTTTGCGATATACCCGCATCGAGCAAAGCACTCCTTTCCTGAGAAGAAGCGAGCTGAATTACGTTTAATAGCTTGTCACCCACTGACGGAAAGAACCGTCCTATCAACTTGGCGCTTTCTTCTTCTCCTAGTCCCTTATGATAAATCCACCAAGCCAGAGGCTCCTTTAAAAAATGATAAATGCACCAAACCACCAATGCAAAAAATGAGGCGAAGATTAGAAAACGTGCACTGCGCCCAAGCCAGAGATTATATTCCAGCAAGGAGGCAATGATAAAATAAATCAGGATTGCTGATAGAGTGAAAATGCTTCCGCGAATAAGCAGATTGAGGTAATACCTCTTTTTAAAAGAGTTTATCTTTTCACTGATTCGATTGATACCCTCACCCATGTATGCTAAAACGAACTAATCTTAAAAATAGTTTTTAATCCTACTAAGATAGAAATATAGAACGCTTATATCAAAGCTCAGAACCGGGTGATGCGAAGTTCCACTGATACTCTTTCTCGAAATATTCCAATACATGCATTTTGAGTAACTTCTCTTGTTCCAGCAGATCAAAATGGGGAAGTTTCTTGATCAATTTCCAATGAGGCCAGCCTTCTGCATCTAACCCCTCAAGTTCGTAGTATCCGGCCAGACTAAGTACTTTACAAATGGCTATGTGCATAAGGTCCTGCTTCTGTTCTTTCGAAAAAAGCCTCGCTCCTTTTCCTAGCTCTTGTATGCCAATGATAAAAAGCACTCCATTAAGGTCTTTGGGTTTTTTATCAAGTAATCTTTCCAGTTCTACAAGAAGACGATACCACTGACGCTCCAGGTCTAAGTCGCGCTTTATCATATCAAATTTTGCTCAATTCTTCCCAATATTCGAAAGCTCTGCGTAAGTGAGGAACGACAATAGTGCCACCAACCAATGTGGCTACACCCATGGCTTCATGAACTTCGGCAGTCGTAAATCCAACTTCTTTACATTTTCCAAGATGATATTTCACGCAATCATCACAGCGCAACACAAGTGAACAGGTTAATCCAATAAGCTCCTTTGATTTAACATCCAACGCCCCTTCATGATAGGCGTTGGTGTCTAAATTGAATATTCGCTTAATAATCAGATTATCGCTAGCCAGAATCTTTTCATTCATTTTGCTGCGGTATTCATTAAATTGCTCTACCAGACCCATGGTTCTCTATTATTAGACTTCAAAGATGAGCTCAATTCATGTTAAATCAAATTTGATAAAGTCGGCATTTCATCTTTGGGGTGATTTTGTAACTCTCTTTTTTCCGAACCATTGCCTCGGTTGCTCCAATGCTCTTTACAAGGGAGAAGAAATTCTCTGCACGAGGTGTATTCTTGAACTGCCGAAAACGAAATATCATGAACAGGTTGATAATATCATTAAAACCAGGCTCAGCGGCCGCATCCCTCTCGTCTATGCGATGGCGTTTTTAAGGTTTAGAAAAACCGGAGTTGTTCAGCATTTACTCCACCAGCTGAAATACAACAATCATCCTGAAATTGGAGTAAGGCTGGGAAAAATTTATGGTAACGAGTTAGTTGATGCAGGTTTAGGTAAGGAATTTGATTTGATCATACCCATTCCCTTGCATCCCTCACGAAAGCGAAGAAGAGGATATAATCAAAGTGCAAAATTTGCTGAAGGGCTAAGTAGTACCATGCAAATACCATGGGATGAAAGCATAGCCGAGCGGATAATGAGAACAACAACCCAAACGAGAAAAACCAAAATAGAACGATGGGAAAATGTGAAGGATGTCTTCTTAATTAGACATCCGGAGAAGATTGTAAACAAAAGAATTTTGTTGATTGATGATGTGATCACAACGGGGGCAACCCTGGAAGCATGTGGTCATCATCTAATAAACAGTGGATGTTCAGAGTTAAGCATCGCCTGCCTGGCAGAAGCATAATAAAAAGAAGCCCTCCGTTTAGAGGGCTTCTTAATTATAAAAAGAAAATCTTCTTAATAATTAGATCCGGCACGAATCATAGCACAACGGAAGCCAATTGTAGCGGTTGCAGAATCCTGATCAAGGAATCTACGGGTGCCCGGTGACATCCAGTAAGCTATGTCTTTCCACGATCCACCTTTATAAACGCGAACCTTATCAGAGATCAAAGAAATGAAGCCTGTAGGGTTCTTTGCATATTCATAAGTCTTGATGTTCTTGGTTGTTCCGTTTGGCAATGTGATGGTTGAATCCTTCTCACTTTTTGTATAACGATTTCTGTATTCTGCATGACTATCGATAAAATCGTCTCTGCGGATAGGGTTAAGATCGTCAAAATCCTGATGAGACAGAGGGCGATAAACATCCATAACCCACTCGCTTACGTTACCCGCCATGTTATATAAGCCATAATCATTTGGAGGGTATTCATATATATATGACGTGATCAAAGCTCCATCATTCAATCTTCCGGCAATACCCGCATAGTCACCACGACCTCTCTTGAAGTTGGCAAGGAAAGACCCCATTTGTTTTCCATAAGGATTGCGCAATGCGTGACCATCCCAAGGGTAAAGCCGTTGGTGGGTTTGCAATTCATCAAGCCACTGAGTTCCTATTAATGCTTGGGCTGCATATTCCCATTCCGCTTCCGTTGGTAAACGATAAGCAGGAATAACAACGCCAGACTCCAATGGAATGCGGCCCGCACCAGCCTCAGGGGCAGCAATACCAGCTTCTTCAGCCAGATTCGAATTTACTTTGGCAGTTCTCCATGCAGCAAATGAGTTTGTCTGCGCCCACTTCACGCCCACAACTGGGAAATAACGGAAACCAGGATACCGCAAATAATGCTCGACATATGGATCATTGAATGCCAGGTTAGATCTCCAAACCAATGTATCAGGAAGGGCGGCTCTATAAGCACGTCCTCCGTCATTAGGAGTCGAGTCTGCAGTTAGATAATACAAATATTCAAGCCAGTGGATGTTAGCAATTTCGGTTTCGTCCATATAGAAAGAGGCTACAGAAACTGTTCTTTCTACGTTGTCACGATACGACATTACGTCCTCCTCAAAAGAACCTAACACCGTGCGACCACCTTCAATAAACACCATATTTGGTGCTGCCGGCTGGGATTCATAGTGGTTAACTTCAAACCCTTCCGCTTTGTCTTCCGTGTAGGCAAGACCAGTAGCGGTACTCATTTTCCCAGGATCCTGAGCGGTTGGCTTTCCGCCCCCCCCTCCGAACAAAGAGCAGGAACTAATAGCAGCGGACAATCCAACTAAAAACAGTAGTGACTTAAAATACTTCATTTGCATTTGGTTATAAATCAAAGTAACCGCTAATATAAACAGATAAATCAAAGTTTTCCAAAGAGTAGCAACTTTTTGATCACTCCTTTAATAAAGCAGCACTCTTTGAATATCACAACAACGATCTTAATTTGGAAAAAGTATGATTTCATTTTGGGATAAGATTGGAAAGGGAGAGGCTTCAAGAATGTCTAAATCTATCAAAAATAAAGGTTTATCAAGTATGGCATATTTTTCTCCTGAAGGGATCACAACAAACATAGCTATGATCTCAATTGATGATTTTAAAGTTGCCTCTTTTGAAAAGAAGTGTGAACTCATAACCTTAAACACGACCTACATTACTTCACGGAATGAAGAATCGAAAAAGGTTTACTTGTATCATGCAGGTAAATTTTTCGTGGAGGTCATTTACTCCCCTCAACTAAAGCGTGTTATTATGATCCATGCCTTTAATGATCAGGTAAACCTGTTGGCTTATGCCGAAAGCGTATCGCTAGAGAGTTTAGACTTGTGAGGAGAAAGCGGCTCTAAAATTTCAATTGCACTTTGAACGCTACCAATTGCTTCAACGGTTAATATAAGTTTGCTGCCGGTTTCTTTCAAGCGACAGCGCCTGGAGTGACCCTGAACAAATGCAAGCACTTTTCCGAAAATTTCTGATTTGAAGTAAGCGTCATTCCCCGATACAAAGTATCCACGAAGTTTTTCGTTCTTCAAGCTAATCTTTTCAAAGCCTAACGACTCGCCTATCCATCTTAGGCGCACAGAGTTGATCAACTGTTCAACAGGATCGGGTAATACACCGAATCGATCTTTTAACGAATCCCGGAATCTGCTCAGCGACTCCTCATCCTTAATACTATCGAGAGTTGAGTAGAGTTGAAGTCTCTCGCTGGTATTATTTATATAGGTATCTGGAATTAATATTTCCAGGTCTGTTTCAATCACGCAGTCGGGCACAACCAGCTTCGCTTTTTTGGAAAGCTCTTCGGCAAATAGTTCTTTGAATTCAGTTTCCTTCAATTCCTGAATGGCGTCATCGAGAATCTTATGGTAGGTATCAAAACCTAAATCGGTGATAAAGCCCGTTTGTTCGGCACCCAACAAGTTCCCTGCTCCACGAATGTCCAGATCGCGCATGGCTACTTTAAAGCCATCACCTAAATCTGAAAATTCCTCCAGAGCAGCCAATCGCTTGCGCGAATCGGAAGACAAAACTGAGCTGGGTGGAGTTAATAAATAGCAGAAAGCTTTTTTATTGGATCGACCAACGCGACCACGCATTTGATGTAAGTCACTTAACCCAAACATGTGCGCCTGGTTGATCATAATCGTGTTGGCATTCGGAATATCAAGACCGGACTCTATAATGTTGGTAGAAACCAGCACATCATATTCGCCCTCGATAAATTTTACCATCGCCTTTTCGAGCTTATCACCATCCATTTGTCCGTGGGCAATGCCAATGCGGGCATCGGGCACCAGTTTATAAATAGTATTGGCAACTTGCTCAATGTCGCTCACACGATTATGAACAAAAAAGACCTGACCACCCCTGCGCAATTCGGTGCTCACCGCATCACGAATAACAACCTCATCAAAAGTATGAAGCTCGGTAGTAACTGGCTGGCGATTAGGTGGCGGAGTAGAAATAATACTCAGATCCCGGGCACCCATCAAAGAAAAATGCAGCGTTCTTGGAATCGGTGTGGCGGTAAGCGTAAGTACATCCAAATTCACCTTCAGTTCTTTCAGGCGATCTTTTACTTTTACCCCAAATTTTTGCTCTTCGTCAATTACCAGAAGTCCAAGGTTTTTAAACACCACATCTTTGCTCACAATGCGATGTGTGCCAATCAAGATGTTGATCTTCCCTTCTTTAACGTCAGCAATAATTTCTTTGATTTCTTTGTCCGCCTTAAAACGTGAAACGTAATTGATCGTGACGGGTAAACCTTTAAGTCGTTCAGAAAAAGTTCGATAATGCTGCATTGCCAAAATCGTAGTAGGCACCAGCACGGCTACTTGTTTTCCTTCGGTGGCCGCCTTGAAAGCTGCGCGAATGGCCACTTCCGTTTTTCCAAAACCAACATCACCACAGACCAGGCGGTCCATCGGGTGAGGCTGTTGCATGTCGCGCTTAACATCTTCTGTGGCCTTAGCCTGATCAGGAGTATCTTCATAAATAAACGAAGACTCCAACTCGGCTTGTAAAAAACTATCGGCTTGATAAGCATAACCCGGAGCACCTTTCCGTTTGGCGTACAACTCGATTAGTTCTTTGGCAATGTCTTTTACCTTCTTCTTTGCTTTTGCTTTTTTGCCTTCCCACTCACCGCTGCCTAATTTACTGATCGAAGGTGTGGCACCATCTCGGCCCGAGTATTTCGAAATTTTGTGAAGCGAGTGAATGCTTACATATAACAAATCATCATCGCGAAACACTAAACGAATCGCTTCCTGATCTTTGCCATCTACTTGTTTTTTTTCCAGACCGGCAAACTTACCAATGCCATAATCGATGTGCGTGACAAAATCGCCCGGCTGTAATGTTTGCAAATCACGGAATGTAAGCGCTTTAGTCTTTGAAAATTTTTCTTTGTTACGATAGCGATAAAACCGCTCGAAGATCTGGTGATCGGTATAGCAAACGATCTTGCTCGTTTGATCAACAAAACCTTGTCGTAAAGAAAACTCAAGGGATTGAAAACGGATCTCAGGATGAATCTCTTCAAAAATTCCGTGCAATCGTTCTACCTGGCGAGGCTGTTCGGCAGCAATGAAATTACTATAGCTCTGCATTTGCTGTTGAAGCAGGTTTGCAGCTAGCAATTCAAAATTTTTGTTGAAGGAAGGTTGCGCTGAGGAAGAAAAATCAAAGACGTGCTTCGACTCAAAATGGAATTTAGATCCAAACTCAATCCGGGATAAGCCATTCACATCTTGAATGAAATCCTCTCCGGTATTAAAGAGTTGGTTGGGTTCGAGTACAACTTTCGTCTGACCGCTTGTGCGAAGCACCTTATCAAATCCAGCAGTTGCCTTATCGAAGCAACGGGCGATTACATCTCTGACCATCTCGGCATCCTTCAACCAGATACGGGAGTTGGTTGAAATGAAATCGAAAAGAGATTGACGCTCTTCCTGAACCAAACGTGTTTGCACATTGGGCATCAGGTTGATTTTAGTAAGGTTATCAACAGAAAGTTGAGAGCCCGGATCGAACGAACGAATACTGTCTACTTCATCACCAAACAATTCAATGCGATAAGGATATTCATTGGCGAAAGAGAACACATCAATGATTCCGCCACGAATAGCAAACTGGCCGGCTTCGTAAACAAAATCCGTTTTTTCAAAATCGTAGGAGTGAAGAAAATCCTCCAAAAAAGTCCGATCAAGTATTTCACCTTTGGTAATCAAAAAGGTATTTGACGAAAGAGCCTTCTTATTAATCACTTTTTCCGAAATGGCTTCAGGATAAGTGACAATTACATTTCCTTCCGGATGATTGCTGATCTGATTGAGCACTTCGGCCCGCATAAGAATGTTAGCGTTCTCCACTTCCTCATATTCATAAGGCCGCTTATACGACATCGGGAAGAAGAAAACTTCTTTGTTGCCCAGTAGCTGTTGAAGATCATTTAGAAAATATGAGGCTTCTTCTTTGTCGGTCAAAACAACAACATGATTGGCGCTCACACTTTTAAAAACTGCGGAGAAGATCACCGCATCCAAGCTGCCATGAAGACCTTTTATGCGAACGGATTTTGATGTGAGCGTACGAATCCCTTCGGCCAGCGTCTGTACCAGGCTGTCCGCACGATAAAGAGAAATAAATTCGTGCGCCTTCAATCCAACATTTTAAAAGAGGGGCAAATATAATTCATGACATACTGTAATAGTTTATACCAACGAATTTTATTTGTGTTGACTTTACGGGTGGCATGGCTTTGATTAAAATGTAACTTTGTCACATGTATTATGTGCAGTTATTGATTTTACTGCTCAGCCTCACTTCATTTTTGTTTATGATGCTGGGCCTGATTAAACCCTGGATGATGCTGTGGTGGGAAGATGTGCAAAACCGGAAAAAAGTAATCAAGCTATATGGTACTTCTGGGTTGTTCTTCCTGATTGTTTATGTGATTCTTCAATACCTTTAAATGATATGAAACGTAAAATTTTTATTTCCATTTTTTCAACGTTGACTGCCTTTTGTTTGTGGAATTGTGAGCAATCATCTAAAAAGGCCACTGAAAATTCGCAGCAGGAAATCAACGAGCTTCCTTACCTCAACTATAAAACATTGAGTGGAGAATCATCATCCACACGCAACCTGCCAGGAGCGAGTATTCTGATCTTATTTAACACGGATTGTGATCATTGCCAGCGTGAGGCCAAGGAGATTGCAGAGAAGAGTGAAGCTTTTAAGAATTATGAAGTGCTGTTTATAGCGGCAGATTCGGTTCACCACATTCAGAATTTTGCTAAAACGTATAATCTTGTCGACAAACCTAATATAAACTTTGGACAGGCTGAGTTTCAGGATGTATTTGTAAATTTTGGATCAATACCTACGCCTGCGATTTACGTCTACTCGCGTGAACGTAAATTTGTAAAATCTTTTCTCGGTGAGACACCAGTGGAAGAATTGATCAAATACCTGTAACCCGCGAGCACAAGGCAAGATGTTTTTTCTTCAAAGAAGAAAACCCGATCAGGAACTTAGCACCGCCATCGTGCAAATGTAATTTCTTTTTTATTTCGTCAGGCGTTAACGGGTAATTTCTAGATACAACATTTGCTTTGTCATCCGGCAGGAGTTCCTTCAGTCTTTTAGCGTCAGGATTAAGACACGCAACAAGAAATACTTTGCCAGGAAAATTTGGAACGATAAGAGAAGCTGTATATAGATGTGTGTTAACATCCAACTTGGTTAAACCAAACCTTTCTGCTATTACTTTAAAAGCTCCGGATTTTAAAATGGATGCATTTGGCTCGTACAAGTAAGAATTCGGTTCACCCAGCGCAGCATGAGCTTTTTTTTCATCAGCCATCGCGAAACAAAAAGACGATCGCACAAGACCATTTTCAAAAAGATCGATCGCCTCTACGATTGGTTCACCTTCATAATTTTTTTCGGCTAGAAAAAGAACTTCTTTACACTCGTTGCTAACAGAAACAACAAACACTTTTTTTACTTGTTTAATTTCACGTAGGCCCTGCTGAATATCCAGAAGCGGGGAAGCTTTCAATAAAATAAAAGAGCTCTTATTAAATAATGCCGACTGAAGCGTTGTGATATCAGGAAAGCAGTCAGCCAGTTTGTAAACCTTTTGAGATTTTTCTCCTCTACGTGAAGGGTCGATGTAAACCAGGTCAAAGTCAATATTTGTTTCTTTCATGAAGTGCTCAGCAGTAAGGCAATGATGTATAATGTTCGAAGCCTTCAGTTGATGATGGTTGTGTTTTGTTATTTCAAACAGTTCGTTGTTCGGTTCGGCATAATGAACGGACAGAAATAACGATGATAAAAAGAATGTATCAACACCAAACCCACCGGTAATATCAGCAGCCACTCGTTTGGATGACAGGTATGAATGAACAATATGAGCTTTAAAAATAGCAGTTGCTTCAGATGAGCATTGTTCCAGGTTGATTGTAGGGGGATAAATGATACCGTGGGTTTTATACCAGGTGGAAAGTTTTGACTTTGCCTTTCTTCTTCCACTTAGCTGGGTGGCGATTATGGATGAAGGAATACCATGGATTTCTTTTTGTTTTAATACCAGCAATTTTTCATCCTCCCGCTCATGTTCGATAAGGTAATGTTGTATTTGGGAACTTACGATTTGAGACATATAACCGATGAGCATGATGGCAAAGTTGCAAATTCCTGATGGATTCTATTCTTTTCAGAAAGGGTTACGAGCATTTGTTTTTCGCGATCCGGATTTAAGATCCAAGAATTACCAAATCAGTCTTAAACCTGAGAACGCGGCAGCTTTACCACCGACCAATAAATATTTCTGACATAAGCGATCAATCCGAGACCTTGTGCCACGAGCAGAACAGGATCATGGCGATAGATTCCGTATACCACTACCATTACGGAAGCCACGGAACTAATCACCCAAAACCCAAGCGGCAAAATGGATTCGTTTACTTTTTCCGAATGATACCATTGATAGAGATATCTGAAATTAAGAAGCAACTGGCCGATGCTGCCAAGAATGATAAAGCGATCCGTAAAATCTGCATTTCTAAATGTCTGTTCGAAGGATTCGGGCGAATAAATACCAACCCATAAAAAAAGAAGAAGAGGTAATGGCAAAATGATTACCCGAAGGTAGTGAGGAATCTTTTTCCAAAAGCCCTTCAGTTGAAGATTGCGGATGTAGATGTAAAAGGATATGGTTTGACCAAAAAGAATAACGATGTCATTTCTGAGTACACCATAGATGAGAAACAAGAAGCAGCCGTTGAGACTAAAAATCCAAAATAGCGTGGGTGACACTACTTTTCCTTCCCGCTCAGATTTGATCCATTGAATAATAGTGCGGGCGCCAAAAAAGGATTGGGCAAAAAAACCAAGCCCATACATGAGCAGATCCTGAACGCTTAATTGATTAAAACAACTCAATAGGAATTTTCAGTAAGAAGCAAAAATTAAAGGTCAGATTAAAATGAGGAGAAAGATCAAAGCGAGATACTCACATACATTCCGTAAGCACCTTTATTGAATGTGGGCAATCCGGTTATCTTAACTTTTCTTTTACTCCATTTATATTGATGTGTGGCATAGGCTAATTCGGTCGAAAGTATACCTATCCCTGCCCCCACAAATACATCCGACAACCAATGTCTATTACCGATTACCCTCATGACACCCACCGTGGTGGCTATACAATAACCACCGATGCTATACCAGATGCTTTTATGACCGAACTCCTTGTGCAAGAAGGTTGCGGCCACAAAGGCTTGTGCTGTATGACCTGACGGGAAAGAATTATAGGTTGAATGATCAGGTCTTTGAACATTGGTCGTGTTTTTTAATGTATAAACAACAGCGCTCATTAATAACTCTGATTTTATAAGAAGAATGGTTTCTTCAACAACGGCATTTTTCCCTTTAACACCACTAATGTTTAAGCCATATACTAAAGCCGTTGGTGCATACTGAAGATAGTCGTCAATATACATATTGAAAAATGTAGCATGCTCATTCCTTTCTTCCAGAATATGATAACGATTTATAAAGTTATCTTCATCCAGGGTGAGCAAGGCGAGAGTCATGAGCGATACAGGTGCCACAATCTTTCTAAACACGGGATGCTTATGAGTAACCGTGTCGGATTCCTGAGAAAACGAAGGATATGAAAGCAATACCAGAAAGACAACACAAACACTTCTCATCGTCTTTGCTTTTTTCATAAAAGTCTGTTTCACGATTATTCTTCTACCTTGTTTTTCATGGTCATCAGCAGATTATATGTTCCCTTTATCACAACTTTTTTACCGATCAGACTTTCACCAGAAATGATTTCAACAAACCCGTTTTCTGAACTGCCGGTTTTAACTTCCTGAATGGAATAGGTTCCTTCATCTCCTGCCAGAAAAATATATTGCTTGTTTTCAAAGCGCACAATGGCTTCTTCGGGCAGTGCATATGCTTTGTTGTTTTTTATTTCAATCTCGGCATTCATATACATCCCAGGCACAAGGCTCTTATCATAATTTTCGAAATGGGAATGAACTTCAGTACTTCTTTCTTCGGATAGGTTTTGACCAATCAGAATGATTTCGCATTCGTGTTTCTTTTCGGGTTGATTATTCGTATAGGCAAACAACTTCTGACCAATCGAAAGCTTTTCCAGATCTCGCTCGAAAATGGTTAATGCCAAATGGATGTCGGCAGGATTGATCAGCTCAAACAACACCTCACTGGGTTGCGTGAACTTGCCAATGTTCACATTCACTTTTGAAACGTAACCATCAATGGGTGAAACTAGATTAATGCTTTTCGAGATTGTGTTTTCAGCCATCTTATCCGGATTAATTCCAATAAGCTCAAGTCGTTCGGCCAGGGACTTCACGTTGATTTTTTCAGTAGTGTAGTCAACTTCGGTTTGTTGAAAGACCTTGTCGCTGCTTGCTTTGCTTTGGTTGAGTTCTTTTTGTCGTTGATATTCGTTAGCAGTGAAATTCAATCGCGCTTTGGCGGTTAAGTAATCTTGCTGCAGCTGAATGTATTGTTGATCTTCCATGATGGCAATTACCTCACCCTTATTGATGTGCATGCCGGGTAACAACTTCGTTGATTTCAGATAGCCACCCATGGGCACGCTTACTGAAATCATATTTTGCGGAGGCACATCGATACGGCCATTTACTTTGAGGACACTTGAAATAGACCTTTGTTCAATTTTACCAAGACTGATTGCTGCATTTTTTGACTGCGCAGCAGAAAGGGCAACCGTGTTTTCAGCAACAGCAGTGGTAGCATCGGCCACTTCTTCTTTGGAACCACAAGAGACAACGATCCAAAAGGCACTGATAAAGAAAAGGGATTTTATCGATGTAAGCATGTTATTGAAAGTATGAGTTTGAGATATCTTATTTTTCATGATCGTTATCTTATTTAGAGATGAAGTAATTGAGTTGAATAATGCTTTCGTTCAGGTTGTTCACGGCAATCAGGTAATCATTGCGAAGTGATATGGCTTGGTTGGTAAGCATTACCCATTCCAGATAGTTGATTCCACCATTTGCAAATTGTTTGTTGGCGCTGTCGCTGATCAGTACCGCATTCTTTAGTCCGGTTTGTTCATAATAATCAACTGATTTGGAGAAGTTCACGTACTGCGTAATCGCTCTTTGATATTCTGTGTTAAACTGCTGCAATCCTACGAGGTAATTTGTTTCTGTTATTTTTTCAATGGATTTAGAAGCGTTAATTTTTGCGCGTTGCGATCCGTAGAATAATGGAATGCCAATTCCTACCTGCCCCGACTGAAAACGGGTTGAGCCATCATAAAATTTATTATCAGCACCGGTTCCACGCATTGACATGTTGTTATAAGCAAAGGTAAGATCAGGTAGTAGCTTTGATTTTTCTAACTGTGTGTTTTTAATCGCGACCAGTTGTTGTTGCTCTAATAATTGAATGGCAGGATGTTGTGAAAACGTTGCTGTATCGATAGTTTCCAGTTTGCTCATTTTGTAGTCATCGGCTTGGGGCACCAGTTGTGTGGAGGTATTTAAGAGAAGTTGAAACTGTGCCTGCAACAAATCCAGATCGGCAGCGAGTTGATTGAGTTGCAAAGCAATTTGTCCGCGTTGTGTTTCAGCTGTTGTTTTTTCAAGGATGTTACTTTCGCCCACAGCAAAACGCAGATTGGCCTTTTTCAGAAACTCACCGTACAAGCTATCATTTTGTTGCAGCAACTTTTTCTTTTGCTGAAGATAGGCCAGCATATAATACACCTGCGATACATTGCGCTTCAAATCCGCTTCCTTTACGGCAACGTTTAACAGACTACTTCTCCACTCTTCCCGGAGCACCGATTTTTGATTGGAGTAAACCGAAGGGAAGTTGATGTTTTGGTTAATCACAAACCGATTGTCAGAGAATGAACTATTGATCTGACCGTATTCTCCAGATACAGATGTTTTTGGAAGATTTGCACCCGACTTTATCAATTGATTCTGATACTTAGCCTTCAGCCTTTCATTTTTTACGAATAAATTATTAATCAAAGCGGTATCGATAGCCGCCTTCACGGTTATAGGCGTTTGGGCTTTTGTCTCAGGGATTGGGAAAGTAAGTAGCAAGAGCACCAGTAGCGTTGCTGTTGGGGTCATTCTTTTTTTCCTTTTTCCCAGTTTAGTTTCAAAAATGATGTACAGCACAGGAAGCACATATAAAGTAAGAAATGTAGCAATCAATAATCCGCCAATAACCACTGTCGCTAAAGGACGCTGAACTTCAGCACCCGCACCATTACTCAACGCCATGGGCATGAAGCCAAGGGAAGCGACTAAAGCAGTCATGAGCACAGGACGAAGTCTGAGTTTTGTACCGGATACCACAATTAGATTTAAGTTATGCATTCCATCAGCCTTCAGGCGATTAAATTCTGCAACTAGTACAATTCCATTTAACACAGCCACGCCAAAGAGTGCAATGAATCCAACACCCGCGCTTATACTAAAAGGCATTCCTCTGGTTGCCAGAGCAAAAATTCCTCCTATCGCGGAAAGCGGAATTGCTGAGTAGATTAATAAACCGTGTTTGACGGAACTGAAAGCAAAGTAGAGCATGAAGAAAATTAATAACAGCGACACCGGCACAGCAATGCTGAGTCGTTGCTTTGCAGCATTGAGGTTTTCAAAGGCACCTCCATAAGTCACATAATATCCAACAGGAAATTTTATTTGGGCTTCTACTTTTTGCTGCAACTCAGTAACAATCGTTTGCACATCACGGCCACGCACATTAAAGCCAATGATGATTCTGCGTTTGGCATCTTCACGTTGAATTTGATTTGGACCTTCTTTGATTTCAACTTCCGCTAGTTGATTAAGAGGAACTTGATTGCCTTTCGGAGTCGGGATTAATAAATTTTGAACATCATTGATGTTCTTTCGTTGCTCACCAATCATGCGCACCACCAGGTCGAAACGTTTTTCATTTTCATACACCTGGCCAGTGCTCTGGCCGGCAAAGGCGGTGTTCACCATTCTGTTGATCTCAGAAATATTCAAACCATATTGAGCAATAGCGGCCCTGTTATATTTGATTACGATCTGAGGCATACCGCCCACGGCTTCTACATATAAGTTGGCGCTTCCATCCACCGTGTTCACAATGTTGCCTAGTTTGTTTGCGTAGTGTGCAAGCGTGTCGAGATTTTCACCAAAGATTTTACATACAACATCCTGTCTTGCTCCGGTCATTAATTCGTTGAATCGCATTTGCACGGGATATTGAAAGCCAAACGTAACACCCGGCACCGCCTCCAAAGCTTTGCCCATTTTTTCCGCAAGCTCATTGAATGTGGTGGCCGAGGTCCATTCTTCTTTATCTTTCAGGATGATCATCATGTCGCTCGCTTCAATAGGCATGGGGTCGGTGGGCACTTCACCACTTCCGGTTTTGCCAACGACTTTGATTACTTCTGGGAAATTTTCAAGGAGTATTTTTTCTCCTTTAAGTGTAGCATCGATGGAGACGTTAAGATTGCTTCCCGTAAGCACACGGGTGTCAACAGCAAAATCACCTTCTTCCAATGCGGGAATGAATTCTCCACCCAAAAACGATAAGGTAATTACGGCACTGAAAAATAAAGCGATCACGGTGATCACCACTGTTTTAGGGAAGCGCAATACTTTTTCCAGGGACGTTTTATAAATGCTTTCCAGTTTTTCCATCATGGTGTCTGAAATGTTTTTCTTGTGGTTCACAGTTTTACTAAGAAAAACAGAGCTCATCATTGGTATATAAGTGAGCGAAAGAATGAAGGCCCCCATCAATGCAAAGGCCACCGTCTGAGCCATGGGCTTAAACATTTTTCCTTCAATGCCCTGCAAGGTGAAAATCGGAAGATATACGATGAGGATAATGATTTGGCCGAACACAGCACTGTTCATCATTCTTCCGGCAGATTGTTTCACTTCTCCATCCATTTCATTTTGAGTGAGCCTGTTGAGCGCGCTAAACTTTTTGCCATGAGCCAATTGGTGCATAACCGCTTCAACAATAATTACGGCACCATCTACGATCAACCCAAAATCCAAGGCACCCAAACTCATCAGGTTTCCGCTCACGCCAAAAAGATTCATCATGATCACAGCAAAGAGCATAGCCAATGGAATTACCGAGGCTACCAAAATTCCGGCACGGAAGTTTCCGAGAAAAAGCACGAGAACAAAGACGACAATCAATGCGCCCTCCATAAGATTTTTCTCCACTGTGCCGATTGCGTTACCAACCATTTTGGTTCTATCGAGAAAGGGCTCTATCTCCACGCCTTCGGGTAAGATCTTTTTGATCTGCTCGATTTTTTCTTTAACATTTTTGATCACCAAGCTGCTGTTGGCACCTTTCAACATCATCACTACGGCACCGGCAACTTCGCCCTCCCCATTATAAGTCATTGCGCCATACCGGATGGCACTACCTAAGCGCACTTCGGCCACATCTTTAATAAAAAGAGGAGTTCCATTAGCCGTCTGCTTCACCGCAATGCTATTAATATCAGCAAGACCTCCAATTAGTCCTTCGCTTCGAATGTATAGCACGGTAGCTTTGCGCTCAATGTATGCACCTCCGGTATTTTGGTTGTTGCTTTCCAGTGCGGTGAACACATCACTCACCGTAAGCCCGTACGATTTCAGTTTGTATGGATCAATGGCAATCTCGTATTGCTTGAGTTTGCCCCCAAAGCTACTCACATCGGCCACGCCCGAAACCCGGAGCAGTTGTCTTCTTACAATCCAGTCCTGGATGGTGCGTAACTCGGTAACATCGTATCGATTTTCATAACCCTTTTTTGCTTTAACAACGTATTGATAGATTTCACCGAGACCGGTGGTTACAGGAGCCAGCACCGGAATACCAAGACCTTTGGGAAGTTGATCTTTTACGATCTGTAGTCGCTCAGCAACTTGTTGCCGGGCCCAATACACATCGGTATTGTCATCGAATACGATGGTAACAAGGGATAAGCCAAATCGAGAAAAACTCCGGATTTCAATGAGACCGGGAATGTTGCTGTTTACCTGTTCGATTGGGAATGTGATCAAGCGCTCAATATCTGCTGCGCCCAGTGATGGAACAGACGTAATGATCTGCACCTGGTTATTGGTGATATCCGGCACGGCATCAATGGGCAGGCGCGTGAATTCATAGCTGCCATAGCCGATGAGCCCAATTACAAATAGCCCTATGATTAATTTTTGACGTACCGAAAATTCTATGATTTTATTTAGCATCGTTGCTGAGTATTAAAGTAGAAATAATCGAAAGTGATTTACACTTTACAACAGAATATGGATAGAATGAATTATGCCACAGCCCACTTAAACAGAGAGCTGCTGAGTATAAAACGGTGAGATTAGAGTTTAGGCGGCTGGAAGATGTCTATCGCGATCAGCTTTGGTTCATGCTGCAGGTAGAAGAACTGATGTGTGGTGGCGTTTGATTCCAGTCGTTCTGTCAATGAAAGCTTTTGGATAGGCAGCATCACCACCTGGCCAATGAAGGAGTGGCTGCAATCTTTGAAAGGAAGGCGATTGTCGCGATCATCATACGCAACATCTGTTTCATAGTGCATCACCAGAAACTCAAAGAAAGACAATTCACCTGCTTTCGCTCTATGTTCGCCATAATGCTCAACCAATAGCGGCAAGCGCAGCAATTCCTTGAATTCGGTAAACGAAACCAGGTAAATGAGAAACAGACCAATAGCAGCAAGACGCATCATGTAGTACCAAAGGTAACTACTCTATAGACAATCAGAAAGTGGAATTATCCCAGAATTGTCATTAGAAAAAGTTCTAATGGCGGCCATTAGGAATAAGGGATCGAAAGGATAAGATAATCAGCGTTTTAAGTTGTAATAGGAAGGTTTAAATTCGGTCTGATTTTCTGACAAAGAACATGGACTACAAAATC
>CANIVF010000065.1 GCA_947470895.1 Bacteroidota bacterium | reverse complement strand
TAGCTTACTGATAAAATCTTTAATGCCGATGCTGTCGATCATATCTTTCATCAACTTAATACCACCCCAAGCAGTGACATTTTTATCCGTAAATAACACCTGTATCTCTTTCACCTTATTGGTTGTTTTAATCCTTTTAGTAAAGATAAATCAATCAAGCATTTATGAATAACTCTTCCGTCCTAATGAATAATCTGGGTTAACTAGATACTTAGTTTTAACAACGTAACCCAACCATGATGATAGGTCTTCTTATTCTGATCGCCTTCATGATTATTTAATTTACAGTGTTCGCGCAACATCAATTCTGGATAGCAGAAGTTCCAATCTTCAAATTGGCCAATGACTCAATCTCTTACACGCAGGCGTAAGCAACTTACCAAAAGATTGTTGCGGGACAGATAAAGCATTTCTCTGCAGCTAGCGTGCTCCAGCAAATGCGGCAGATTGATGAACGATGTATTCTTGGGAAAAGAAAAACATATCATGTATCTCAAAACTTTCTTTCTTACAATAGTCTTCTTCTGATTAAGAATGAGGATCAAATCACGAAGCTGAGTATATCCAACGGAAGTCTAAAGCACATTCCAAGTGTGGTGTTAAGATGCAAAAATTTTGAGTTCCTGGAAGTGGTTAACGCATCGATATGAAAGCTTTCTAAACTCAAAAGACTACCCAAATTCAAAAAGTTTTTATGTGTTGAATAACAAAACATTAAAACGACTTAAATCAGGTAACACCAACAGCTTAAAGAATTTTGGGATGAGAGGTGAGAATCCTATGAGCCTTGCTAAGTCATTCTCTAAACTGAGAAATCTTGAGAAGCATGATCTGGCAGCGAATAACTATACCCAATTTCCTACCGGAATTAGAGGCAATAAAGGCTTGAAAGAAATGCTGTTGAGCAATAACAACCTGACACTTGATGATAGAAACATGGAAATTGCTCCGGCACTGGAAAAACTCGAATTACAGAAAAATAAGATCAGAATGATTCCACCGTCAATTGCTGGATTTCCTCATTTGAAGAAACTTACGCTGAACTTTAACGAAATTGAAACCGTGGCCGATGAGATTTCAATTCTAAAAGAATTGGAGCAGCTATCCTTTTACCATAACAAGTTAACTGCAATTCCTGATGGGGTCTATGAACTCAGTAACCTAAAAGATATTGACCTGTACTTTAATCAAATTGAGCGAGTTGATGATCGCCTGCTGAACCCTAGGTCACTGGAGGTATTATTCCTTGCAAACAACAAACTCCTTAGCCTGCCAGATGTTATAGGTTCAATACCAAACTTAAAGGAACTATACCTTTCCAATAATCACGTGAGTGATCTACCAAAAAGCCTTGGCAATCTTTCTGATCGTAGGGTGATTAGGATCAATAATAATTACCTGACACACCTTCCTGATGATTTACCTAAGCTAGAAAGTATTGAAAACATAGATATTTCAAGCAGTAGCATTACTGAACTCCCTGAAGCAGTGGCCGGGCTAAAATGACTGAAATTATTGGTGATCATGAATAATCCATGGGATAGCCAATCCAAAGAAAGGCTACCCATGTTTACTGAAATGCTCCGCAAGAAAAAAGTAGTGTTGCACTCGGACTATGCCTTCTTATCAGTCACTTTCGTCTGCTTTGATTTGGCTTTATCTTTCTTCTTGCTTTTCCCGTTAACATTTTCATCCTTCTCGCTCATCAATTGCAACTTGGCTTTTTGAAGCTCTTCCTTTTGCCCTTGGGTAACGATCGGATAATTGATTTCTAACTTAGCAAACTGACGGGCAATGACGGCAGCTATGGCAAGTCGTGCAAACCACTTATCATCAGCCGGTATTACAAACCAGGGTGCCGATTCCGTTGAGGTGGCACTCATGGCATCTTCATAGGCTTTCTGATAATCATCCCAGAAGGCACGTTCTTTCAAATCACCCAAAGAGAATTTCCAGTTTTTACTAGGATCTTCAATGCGCTCTAAAAAGCGTTTCTTTTGTTCCCTCTTGGATACATGCAAAAAGAACTTGAGAATGACCGTTCCATTGTCGGAAAGATTCTTTTCAAAGCGTCTGATTTGCTTGTAGCGACTTTCCCAAAACTTATCATCAATTTTCTTAACGGTTTCCACTCCTGGTATATGCTCATTTAATATCCAATCCGGATGCACCTTGGTTACCAGTACGTTTTCATAATGAGAACGATTATGAATGGCGATCTCGCCACGAGTTGGCAAAGCCATTTCATGCCTCCAGAAATAGTCGTGATCAAGTTCCTGTGAATTAGGCGCTTTAAAACTGTAGACTTTTACACCCAGAGGATTGAATCCAGACATGATGTGTTTCACGGCTCCATCTTTGCCTGCCGCATCCATCGCCTGAAAAATAATCAATACACTATACTTATTGTGTGCATAAAGTTCATCCTGCACTTCTGCGAGATGTTCGCGTCCTTTTTGTAACATCTGTTCCGCATCTGCTTTGGTTAAGGTCTTGCCTTTATATTTGGTTGAAAAATCTTTAAGCTTAATCTTCTTACCTGGTTTTACAGCGAGATCTTTAATTTGGATAATTTTTTCATCGGTGAGCATAATGGTTGGGTTTTATTGCATCAAGCTAATCAATTATGGTAAACTCAAACTATGATTTTAATCACTTTTTATCAGATTATTAATCGTACTTACGAATCGCTTTCTAAAGTTTTTTTTATATTGTTAAAACTTGATCACGTTCTTATCCATGAATAAAAAAATCATCATCATTCTAGTTATTGGCTTACAAGTTGTTTTACATGTATCTGCGAAAGCTCAACTCGATCAGGAAAAAGAAGCGATCAAAGCCGTAATTGAAAAAGAGACAGCATCCTTCCTGAATGTGGATTATAAAACATGGTCGTCACTTTGGGTAAAAGCACCTTATTCCTATTGGTCTTATTCTGACAGTACTGGCACTAGTTATGTAGAGGGGTGGGATAATCTCAATACCACCTATGCCAATTATTTTAAGAATTCGAAACCTTCAAAGGCTGAGATAACCTATACCTGGATTGAAATAAGGGTGTTTGAAGATGGAGCCTATGCACAGTTCGTTCAAAAGGTATACGATGAAATCGATTATGATGAAACTTCACAAATGAGGGTACTCGAAAAGAAAGACGGAAAATGGAAGTTGATCTGTGTGGGGGCGATAGCCAGATACACACGCTAAGTTTTGTATGTGATAAACGTAGTTATAGAATCAGAAACCTCTTTAACAAATAACCATATGAAAACTTACAAATATTTCTTTGTTGCCTGCTTGTGCTTTCTGGCAACAATAACGGCATCGGCACAAGATTCTAAGGACGTTGTTGCTATTAAAGCTGTTCTTGAAAGAGAGACTCAGGCTTTCTTCAATGTGAGCCGTAAAGACTGGGAAGACACATGGATGAAAGTTCCTTATGCTTATTGGTCTTACTCGGATTCTACAGGTACCAGTTTTATTGAAGGCTGGGATAACATTTCAAAATCATTTGACGAGTATTTCAAAACTCAGGTTTCGAGCAGACCGATCGATGTGGCATATCAATCTGCAAAAATTACCATCGATCGCAAATGGCACGACATCAGAGTTTACGGCAATGGGGCTTATGTGCATTATACCCAGAAAGTGAACGACAACATTGACCATGATGAAACTTCACAGATCCGGGTTCTTGAAAAAAAGAATGGCAAATGGAAAGTCATTTGCGTTGGCGTTATTGCCTATTATCCAAAAGACTAAGTTAGTATTGACCAGAACGAAGTAATACGAGTGTACATGCTTCCAGAGCCTCTGCTCCGGATTCCTCAACCAGTTTTTCAAACTCCGGATTTTCAGTGCCCGGGTTGAAAATCACTCGCTTTGGTTTCAGCCCGAGTAAATATTCATAGTGTTCAGGCTGATGTTGCGGACCAATATAAAGCGTTATGGTATCTACATCAGAAACAGAAGGTCTTTGGCTGATATCTAAAATTGAATAGCCAAAGACTTCACCTTTTTTTATTCCGATGGGTACAATCTCATGTTTATATTCGGTAAGCATGCCTGCAGCCAGGTGAGCATAGCGTGCAGAGTTTGTTGTGGCTCCCATGATTACCGTCTTCTTTGATTTATTACTTTCCATCGTTGCTTCATTTCTTCATGTACTTGATGACGACTGCTTCGGCACAACGCTCGCCATCCATAGCCGCAGAAACTATTCCTCCGGCATAGCCTGCACCTTCACCACAGGGAAACAAACGTTTCACGTCAATATGTTCCAGTGATATTTTATCCCTCGGAATTCGTATAGGTGAAGACGTGCGGCTCTCCACCCCTACAATTTGTGCTTCATTGGTGAGATAGCCTTTCATCTTGCTTCCAAAACTTTTGAAACCTTGCCGCAATCCTTCAGCAATGAAGTCTGGCAAAATCTCGTGCATATTAATTGCTGATAGACCGGGCTGATACGAGGTGTCTAACAGTGAGGATGAATTCTTTTTTTCAACAAAGTCCATCAACCGTTGAGCCGGTGCTGTTTGGGTGCCTCCCGCGGATTGACAGGCCAACTGCTCTACAGCAGCCTGAAAATACATCCCCGCCAGGGGACCGTGTTTTGAGTAGGCTTTAAAATCAGATTCCTCTACCGACATCACAATTCCTGAGTTAGCATATTTCGAATCTCTGCGAGATGGGCTCATGCCATTTACCACCACCTCACCGGGAGCTGTGGCCGCTGGAACAATAAAACCTCCTGGACACATGCAAAACGAAAACACACCTCGTTCATGTCCATGAATGTTAGCCTGATGTACCAGCGCATAAGACGATGCCGGCAAATATGGTCCGCGATCAATCTGGCAATGATATTGAATCTGATCAATTAATTGCTGAGCATGTTCTACACGTACGCCTAAAGCAAAAGGCTTTGCCTCAATACTAATGTTACGCAGATGAAGTAACTGAAAAATATCACGTGCAGAATGACCTGTTGCCAGAATAACGGACACTGCTTTCCAGGATGTGCCATCGTGAGTTTTCACTCCCTGCATTTCCCCTTGCTGGATAATAAAGTCAATGACTCTCGTTTCAAAATGAATCTCACCGCCAGCTTGCTTAATGCTATCTCGTAAGGCGGCAACCAATTTGGGCAACTTGTTCGTGCCGATATGCGGGTGGGCATCAAACAAAATATCTTCATGGGCTCCGTGGGCAACCAAAATCTCCAACACTCTCCTGATGTCGCCTCGTTTCTTGGATCGCGTATATAACTTTCCGTCTGAATATGTGCCTGCCCCACCTTCGCCAAAACAATAATTGGATTCTGCGTTCACCACATGATCTTTATTGATTGCTGCAATATCACGCCTGCGACTTTGTACATCCTTACCACGCTCCAGCACGATCGGTTTAAACCCTAATTCAATTAATCGGATAGCGGCAAATAATCCTGCCGGACCTGAGCCCACAATAATCACTGGGTCAGCCTTGCTTACATCCGGATAGTCTTTTAAATAGGTGATCGTGGGTTGAGCTTCCTCAGCAGAGATCACTTCAACCAACACTTTGACCAATACGTTTTTACCACGTGCATCTACAGATCTTTTCAGTGGGTTAATTAGAAAATTACCATCTTCAGGAATTTGGAGTTTACTGAATAGAACGTGCTTGAATTGACTTTCGTCAAAAGCTTCCTGAGGTATAAGTTGAACTTCAATAGTCTTATGCATAGGAAAGGTATTTATCCTTTCAAGTTGATCGCAAAAGTAAAGGAAAAAACAACACGGTCTTGCCTGATCTTATCGCTTTCCATCAAAAGAAAGCGAGTATCCGAAATTCAATCCGAAGCGGAATGTTTGAGATAGATTATTTTGTTTAACCGAATCAAATATTTCTGCGAAGATGGGTTCCGTTCTAAAGCTGCGATAGCCAATGGCATACCGGATGTTGGCATCAATCGTAAAACCATCGCCACGGTTATTTTGCATAAGACGAATGCCAATGGATAACCCGTATTCGGCACGTTGCTCGGCCGCTGTAGCGGTGAGCATGCTGCCGGGTGCCTGAGGAAAATCAATGTTGGCAAAGTGACTCAGGTTGGTGAAGCGCACCTCATGAGCAAAATACCACATACCCAATTTCGTAGGGTTATAAAACTTTTCCCTTATGGCAATGGCATAACCTCGTTTAAAAATCTGATCACGGGCTATATTTGCATCGGCTGTATAAAACGGACTGCGAATTGCTTCAAATTCAAATTCATGACCCAGGCGTTCTTCATTATAAAATTCAATACCCATGGGTAGATAACCAACAAAAGAAAATAGTGGATTGCCCTGAACAATAACCCCTTTATACTCGCGATAATGCGAATCAAAATAATAGAAACCACTTTTTGCTGAACTAGAAACCTTAGTCTGTGCTTTGGCTATGGTGTTGATTTCATTAGCCAGATTTTTATTGCCGTCATAAACCGGTTTGTAATATCCCGAGAGCTTTCCATCTTCTTCATACAACTCCCACGTGCCAACGCGCAATTCTTTTTCAATTACTCCTTTGGTTTGGAGTGATCCTGAAGGAAAATATCCCTTATAATTTCCTTTGCCAAGTTCAAATTCACATTCGCCTTCCAGCTTACCATCTTCAAAATAATATTTCCACATACCTTGATTTTTTCCTTCGCTGATCAAGCCCTTGGATTTTAGTTTACCACTGGCATAATACTCGCGATATTCGCCCGTGCCACCATTATAGGTGATCTCACTCTTCAATTTCCCTGCAGGATTGTAAGCACTCCAATATCCATTCTTCTTTCCTCCAACAAATTTTCCTGAGGTACTGACTTTTCCATCCTCAAAAAAATAAGTCCAATCACCTGTGGCCACATCATTTTCATAATGCCCCACGGAAGATCCTTTACCACTCGGAAAATAGCTTATCCATTCTCCATGTTTCTTTCCATTCACATAATCACCCTCATTTTGTATCACACCATCTTCATCGTAATAGCGCCAATGACCTACGTTTTTAGTACCCGACTTTGGTCCTTCACCATATACTTTTCCAGTATGATAATATTCTGTGTAGCGTCCATGATCCTCTGCATATTCAATCTCACCTCGCTTGGCTCCATCTTCAAAGTAGGTTTCCCATAAGCCAGAGCGTTTGTTATCCACGTATTCTCCAATCTCTTTTAATTCACCACTCTCGTAGAATACTTTCCAAACACCCTCGCGCTTTTTATTGTTAATGGTGCCCTCCATACTCTTCTGTCCACTTTCGTAGAAATATTCCCACCGGCCATAGTTGGAATTTTGTCTCAGCACACCTCTCATTTTCAGGTTGCTGGTTTCATAATAAAACTCCCAGACACCCGTAGTTTCATTCTTCGCAAACTGGCCTTTTGATTCAATATTACCGTTGAGAAAATACGATACATATCGTCCCTGCAGTTGATTACTTATAGTGTCTTTAACCTGGTAGATTTCTTTTAGATTCTTCTTCTCTTGATCGTGATAGGTGTAGCGTGTGTAGCCCTGTCCATAAAGTACCCCGGAAACAACAATAAACAAAGTCATGATTAAATATCTCATATCCCGCTCCTAATGAGTAAAGTTAGCAAATCGGTAAAAAAATATGCTGCTAATGAAATACCTTAAGCACTCCTGCTTTGCCCCACTCCTCTTTCTCTTTCTCATTCCACAATTCTGGAAAGAACATAATCTTTTGAAATCGCGGAGGTAAATACTTTTGCCAGTTGGTGCCCCCGGTTGCTTTTATGTTTTCAGGATCGCGTTGTAGATAACGACCAGCCGATCGCAGGTGAGCCAGTGGCCATAACACATTGGACAGTTCATCAAACTTGCGAAGTCCGTCTTTTACTGATGATGAGTTCGGGAAATGCTGAAGATAAATCTTTCGGAGGTTGCGATCGCGGTACTTCATGCCCGTCTCTTTGAAGCTCTTTTTATACTTCTCTTCAAACTGCTGAAGGGTAAGTGTCTTTTTACCCGATGCCAGCTCGGTAGCACCACTGCGCCAATACAAATGTTCTACTTGCTGTTCGATATCGCTGTACTCCATCATCGCTTCCCGAAAATCCGCATGCACGAGGTTAATGATGTCGGTACTACAAATTTCAATCAACCGATACTGAGCCGATTGAAAGCCCGATGCCGGCAGCAACGACATTCTGAATTTCAGAAACTGTTCTTTCTCCATACCATCCACCATCACACCGAATGAGTTCTCCAGCATTTCAAAATACCGGATGATGCGGGTGAGGCGCTCCACAAAAAACTGTTCCTCGATATTCTCTTTGGCGGCAATCTGCTCAATCTCCCACAAAATCAGGTTGAAGTATAACTCTGTAATTTGATGATAAACAATAAACACTTTTTCATCCGGAAACTGAGTCTTGGGGTTTTGTAAACTCAACAACGTGTCGAGGTGGATGTAATCCCAATACGTGAGGTAATCCGCATAGAGCAAACCATCCAGGTAAGAGGAGATGTCCTGCCCCATCACCCCATACTTTTGCTGCAGTTTTTTTACCTGTTCAATCAGGGCAGGATCGAGAGAAGATTTGTCCATAAAATTGCTAATGTTATGTAAATTTGAGCCATTCATTAAGAATAACCAAAACTTATATGTCATCTTCATCTACCACTGAGTTCGAAGCCAAAAAATCTCTCAAACAAGATCGATACGAACAACCTGATTTCTACGCCATTGATGATTTGCTTACCGAAGAGCACAAGCTCATTCGCAGTTCCATTCGTGATTTCGTAAAGCGTGAGATTTCGCCTTATGTGGAACAATGGGCGCAGCATGCTCACTTTCCTTTTGAGATGGTAAAAAAGTTTGGCGAGATCGGTGCCTTTGGTCCTACCATCCCCACTCAATATGGCGGTGGCGGCATGGATTATATTTCGTACGGCATTCTAATGCAAGAGATTGAACGCGGAGACTCAGGCATGCGCTCAACCGCATCGGTGCAAGGATCGCTGGTGATGTACCCGATCTATAAATTTGGAAGCGAAGAACAACGTAAAAAATATTTACCCAAACTAGCTAGTGGCGAATGGCTCGGTTGTTTTGGGTTAACGGAGCCGGATCACGGATCGAACCCAACTGGCATGGTCACCAACTTCAAAGATGCTGGTGATCATTATGTACTCAATGGTGCCAAGATGTGGATATCCAACTCGCCCCGTGCCGATGTGGCTGTGGTGTGGGCCAAGAATGAAGCCGGAAGAATACAAGGGTTGATTATAGAACGGGGAATGGTTGGTTTCTCTACACCCGAGACTCATGGAAAGTGGTCACTCCGCGCCAGCGCCACAGGCGAATTGGTTTTTGATAACGTGAAAGTTCCGAAAGAAAATCTTTTGCCTGGCAAGAATGGTTTAGGTGCCCCGATGATGTGCCTTGACTCTGCACGTTACGGTATTGCCTGGGGTGCTATTGGCGCAGCGATGGATTGTTATGATTCAGCAAAACGCTATGCGATGGAACGTATACAGTTTGGTAAACCTATCGCCTCATTTCAATTGGTTCAGAAAAAGTTGGCTGAAATGCTATCAGAAATAACCAAGGCTCAATTACTTAATTGGAGATTAGGTGTATTGATGAATGAAGGAAAGGCAACCACTCCACAGATTTCATTGGCGAAACGAAACAACGTACACGTAGCATTGGAGATAGCGCGCGAAGCCAGACAGATCCATGGAGGTATGGGCATCACCGGAGAATATCCGATCATGCGCCACATGATGAACCTGGAATCGGTGGTGACTTATGAAGGAACCCATGACATTCATCTTTTGATTTTAGGAAATCAAATCACAGGCATTTCAGCATTTTATTAATGAAGGTCGTTACCATTATCGGTGCACGACCGCAGTTTGTGAAGGCCGCTACGGTTTCGCGCGAGCTTAAGAAAGCAGGCCTAGAAGAAATACTGGTTCACACTGGTCAGCACTTTGACCACAACATGAGCCAGGTATTTTTTGATGAGATGGAAATTCCACATCCTCATTATAACCTTGAGATTAGCGGACTGAATCATGGTGCCATGACCGGCCGCATGCTGGAGAAAATTGAAGATGTCTTGCTAAAAGAAAAACCAGATTATGTGTTGGTGTATGGTGATACTAACTCCACATTAGCAGGAGCCCTGGCCTCTGTAAAATTACATATACCTGTAGCTCATGTAGAAGCCGGCTTGCGCAGCTTTGAAATGAAGATGCCCGAAGAAGTGAACCGCATTCTCACCGACCGCATCAGCAAAATTCTTTTCTGCCCCACGCAAACGGCTTTTGATAATTTAAATCAGGAAGGGTTTCAACATTTTGATTGTAAAGTAGTATTGGCAGGTGATGTGATGTTTGATGCCGTGAAGTATTATCAATCAAAAATTAATACACACGCCACGGTTCTTCAAACTCAGCACCTCGAAGGAAAGCATTTTGTTCTTGCCACACTTCACCGCGCTGAAAACACCAATGATCCGGCAAGATTGAAAGCCATCTGCGAAGCCTTCAATGAAATCAATCAGGACGTAACGATTGTGTTACCTCTTCATCCGCGCACTAAAGCATTCCTCGAAAGTAATCATATTCCCCTTCATGCTCGCATCATTGAACCGGTTGGATACTTCGATATGTTGGCATTATTAAAAAACTGTCAACTGGTGATGACGGACAGTGGCGGATTACAGAAAGAAGCTTATTTCTTTGAAAAGTTTTGCATCACCCTGCGCGATCAAACTGAGTGGGTTGAATTGGTTCACGTTGGTGCAAATGTACTGGCTGGTGCCAACAAGGAAACGATTGTTAAAAACTTTAAGTCTAACTATCAGAAATCCATTCAAGTAAAGGAAGGATTATATGGTGAGGGTCATGCCGCTGCTACGATTGTCAGCTACCTTCAATAATCATTACTCTTCCACGTAACCGGTAACGATTATTCGCTGAACTGGATTGCGCGGATCATTCGAATATATGGTGATCGCTTTATTCTGAGTTCCCCCTCTACCTTGTGCAATAAATTTCACTGTTAAAGTTGTGGCCTCACCGGGCTTAAGCACTTGCTTATCTGAACTGGCTACTACACAGGTACAGTTTGTTTGAATATATCGCAATTCCACATTTTTCTTTCCTTTATTCTGAAGTATTACCGTGTTTTCTATGCTCTGATCTTTCTTTGTCCTACCAAATTTAACTTCATAATTATCCACGGCAAGTACTGGAGCCTTCGCCAACTCTTCTGCTTTCATAGGAGGAAAATACTCTTCGAGAGTAGCATACACCGAAAATGATTTATTCGGATTGAGTGCATCGTTCGTCTTTAACTCAACGTTGTCCGACTTAAATCCATATTGTCTTTTTGCTTTCGGATCATACTTAAGTTTGATCATGCCACGCTCTCCGGGTTGCAGTGACGGAGGCGTTATTACCTTTAAGTATCCAGGTGCAATTACTTCTTTGATATCAATCTTTTCCTTGCCGTCATTCAACACGGCAAACTCGGTGATAGAGGCATCCTGATTAATGAAAATTCTACCAAGACTAAATGAGCTATTCTTCAATTTCAGATTTCCATTGGCAACCGATAATGATTCCTCTTTCACGGTTAATTTATCCACCACAGTTCCCTTTATTTGCAACACTACCGGATTGCCTGATAAATCAGTAGTTACGGTTAATGATTTATTGAAATAACCCGGGCGATCTTTGGGGTCATAACTGGCTTTGATAAAACCGTTTTTGCCAGGAGCTACCGCCTCCTTCGACCAATCTGGTGTGGTGCAACCACAAGAAGCCTGAACCGAAACAATCCGCACGGGCCTTCCACTGTTGTTCGTGAAAACAAATTCATAGTCCGCATGGCCTTTCTGCTGCAGAATCTCACTGAAGTCGTGGACCCTTTCTTTAAAGTAAAGTGGTTCGGCAAGTTGAGTGAAGCCTTTGGTAAGACTGGCTATAAATATAGTGATGGAAATAATTAAAAGTTTCATATTTAGTTCAATGAAATTCCTTAATCCGAACGCTTCTTTAACCGTTTATTTAATCTCTTTGGATTGCAACTGGTGTAATAAAAGACCAAGGTAATTAATTGATTTTCTTCGTTAATAAAATAGATCATAAAGGGTAATTTTTTTATTAACGCAATCCTAATGTTTTAAACTTTTTAGAATAGAGTAAGGGATTAGATTGGGTATTAAATATCTGACTTTCAACTGTCATGATGATTTTTTGGCCTAACCCTTCCGTTTTTTCCTCATACCAACTTAACAACTCGTTTAAATTATTCTCAGCCTGCGGCAGGATTATGATTTTTTTCACTTTGGCAGTCTTTTCTTAACATCTTCTCAAATTCAACCAGATTCCGGATTCTTTTTATAATCGACCAGCCTTACTGCCGAAATTTTAATTTCAGCTTCTGAAAGTTCATGCTCATCCTCGGTATGATCTGCCTGAATCATACCATAAACCAAGTTCAAAAAACGCTGATCAGCCTTATGGATAAGTGGTGAATTTCGTTTCTCAAAAGCGTAGTATTCATAATTTTCGCTTTTATTGTAAAGTAAAGATAAAGATTCTAATTAATGAAAAGTTCCAACATTGCCCCGAACTTTCTTTCTTTGCACCGTTATGGCAAGAATTTTAACTGGAATACAAAGCAGCGGAAGACCTCATCTGGGCAACTTATTGGGAGCTATCATTCCCGCAATAAAACTATCACAACAACCTGGGAATGAATCGTTCTTTTTTATTGCTGATCTTCATTCATTGACTTCCATTAAAGATGCAGCCCTCCGCGTTGCTAATGTGAACGCTGTGGCTGCCGCCTGGCTTGCCTTTGGGTTTGATGTAGAGAAAAATATTTTATATCGTCAGAGCAGAATACCGGAAGTGTGTGAGCTCGCGTGGTATCTCAATTGCCTCACTCCTTTTCCGATGTTGGCCAATGCCCACTCGTTTAAAGATAAATCGGATCGACTGGCCGATGTTAATGCTGGCTTATTCACCTACCCGGTGCTGATGACGGCTGACATTATTCTATACGATGCCAACTATGTACCTGTTGGGAAAGATCAGCGCCAACATGTAGAGATGGCTCGCGACATTGCGAATTCATTCAATGTACAATATGGCGAAACGTTTGTGTTACCTGAAGCCAGAATCGCTGAGGAAGTGATGACGATTCCGGGCACGGACGGACAGAAGATGAGTAAATCCTATGGTAACATCATCGACATTTTTCTTCCTGACAAAGAACTAAGAAAACAGATCATGTCCATCGTTACGGATAGTACTCCGATGGAAGCCCCAAAAAATCCCGACAAGGATAATGTGTTTGCGATCTATAAATTAATAGCCTCTGCAGAACAAACAGAAGCATTAAGACAAAAATATCTGGCCGGTAATTTTGGTTATGGTCATGCCAAACAAGAGCTCTATGAATTGATCATTCAGAAATATGCTAAAGAGCGCGAGTTATTTAACCACTACATGAATAACCTCGCTGATCTTGAAAAACAGTTAGCACGCAGCGAAGAGAAAGCCCGTGTGATGGCCCGCGCTTTACTTCAAAAGGTGAGAGTTAAATTAGGCTTCTGAAGTTGCCACTTTGGCACGCAAAGGTAATGCAGAACACATTTTTCCTTTACCGACTTAAAGTCCGTGGGTGCAAATAAACAATAGGATTACTTGGCAGTCCATACGACTTGTTGCTGTTCCTTACCCACATTTAAAATCACGCGAATGGGATTAGGCACGATCACCAGGCGAGTGTCTTTTCCGGGAATGGAATCCACTTCTACGAAAACACCTTCGTTGTTGGCCACCGAAAACTCATCTTGTCCCTTTAAAATATAAGACTTAGCCAGATAGGCAATTGGAAACAACACATCGGTGTCCGGGCAATATTTATCATGCACATTTTGAAGTACATCTTCGAGATAATCACCAAACTTCACATGAAGCGAATCTTCAAGATCGTGAAGCTCTTCTTCAAGATCATCATACTTGGGATTATTATAATCGAGCTTCTTTAACTCATTTCTTCGCAACGCAATTTGCTGAATTGCCTGATCCAATACTTTTACGTCCATATTCTAATTTTTCGTAAAGATTGTAGAAATACAGCCGAAATAAAAACGGCAGGAATGATTAATTTGCGTTCCAAACCAACAAGGAGATGACTACCGACTTCCTTCCCATCCAAGGAACCGATTATATCGAGTTTTATGTGGGCAATTCCAAGCAGGCTTCGTTGTTTTATCAGCATTGTATGGGCTTTGAGGTGATCGCTTATGGAGGACCGGAAACAGGCATCCGCGATCGAGTTTCTTATGTATTGCAGCAAGACAAAATCCGATTTGTACTCACCACAAGTCTGCAACCAGAATCTGAAATATCCAACCATGTAAAAAAACATGGCGATGGCGTGAAGGTATTGGCTTTAAGGGTAGATGACGCAACCAAGTCATTCATGGCAACCACACTTCGTGGAGCAGAGGTTGCCAGCGAACCAAAAACAATTCAGGACGAATTTGGTGAAGTGATGACCGCATCCATTAAAACCTATGGCGAAACCTGGCACACGTTTGTAGAGCGTAAGAATTATCGAGGCCCATTTATGCCTGGCTTTAAACCCGTAAAGAGTTCTCTTCAGATTAGCCCGATTGGATTAAAGTATGTAGATCATTGCGTTGGCAATGCGGAGTTAGGACAAATGGATCGTTGGGTGAATTTTTATGAGAATGTGATGGGTTTTAAATTACTCATTACGTTTGATGACAAAGATATCTCTACTGAATACAGTGCGTTGATGTCCAAAGTTGTATCCAATGGAAATGGCTACATCAAGTTTCCGATCAATGAACCTGCCAAAGGAAAAAAGAAATCACAAATTGAAGAGTATCTTGATTTCTATCATAGTGCCGGAGTGCAACACATTGCCATCGCCACGGACGATATTATATTCACGGTAGATGAATTGAGAAAGCGCGGAATGGAATTCTTAAAAGTTCCTGATATCTATTATCATGATGTGTTGGGTCGTGTTGGTGTTATCAACGAAAATCTGGAAGAACTGAGAAAACTCAACATCCTCATCGACCGGGATGAAGAAGGATACTTGCTTCAAATATTCACCAAGCCAGTGCAAGATCGCCCCACCTTGTTTTTCGAAATCATTGAGCGTAACGGAGCAAAATCATTTGGTAAAGGAAATTTCAAAGCACTCTTCGAAGCCATTGAATTAGAACAAGGGTTGAGGGGAAATCTTTAACTAATTATAATTTATACCTGTAGTTTAACTCAACGTAATCATGAATTTATTAACGCAATCACAACAACGCGCACAACAGTGGATGAATAGTCCTGTCATCGATGCAGACTCCAAGAAAACAATTCAAGAACTTTTAGATCATACCGACTCGAAACCCCTGATCGATAGTTTCTACAAAGAGCTAGAATTTGGCACCGGTGGACTTCGTGGAGTAATGGGCGTTGGCTCCAACTGCATGAATAAATATACGTTGGGTGCGGCAACGCAAGGGCTGGCTAACTACCTGAAGAAAACGATTGCCGGTGGCATCAAAGTTGCAATCGCTTATGATAGCCGTAACAACAGTAAATCGTTTGCTCAAATTACGGCCGATGTTTTTTCTGCCAATGGCATCACCGTATACCTGTTTCCAGAACTACGACCCACGCCACTCTTGTCGTTTGCCATTCGTTATCTGAATTGCCATTCGGGTGTGGTGATTACCGCATCTCATAATCCAAAAGAATATAACGGCTATAAAGCATATTGGTCGGATGGCGCACAGCTAGTGCCTCCGCATGATAAAAATGTGATCACCGAAGTTAATTCAATTGGTGGTTTTGAGAACATTAAGTTTCAAGCCGAACCTTCCAAAATCAAACTGATCAGTAAGGAGATGGAGGATGCTTACTATAATGAAGTCAATAAACTGATCCCCAAAAAAGAGAGTATTGCCCGTCAGGTGGATATTTCTTTGGTGTATTCCAGTATTCATGGTGCCGGCATCACCATGGTGCCTGAGTGTTTGAAGCGATTAGGATTTACAAATCTTAAAGTAGTAGAAGAACAGCGTTTGCCCGATGGTAACTTTCCAACGGTACAATCCCCTAATCCCGAAGAGCAATCCGCGATGGCGCTGGCATTAAAAAAAGCAAAAGAGGAAAATGCTGAATTGGTAATGGCTACCGATCCCGATACAGACCGTGTTGGCATTGGTATCAAAGACGATGATGGGAATTTCTTCCTGTTGAATGGCAACCAGGCCTTTAGCTTAATGATGTGGTTTGTAATGAAAAACCTAAGTGACGATGATCGTAAAAATGGTTACATCGCCAAGACCATTGTTACCAGTGAACTGGTCGATACCATTGCTGAAAAACTGGGTATTGATTGCTATAATACCCTTACCGGATTCAAATACATTGCTGAATTGATGGGAGTTATGGAAGGCAAAAAGAAATTCATTGCTGCCGGTGAAGAGAGCTATGGATATATGGTCGGTGATTTTGTTCGCGATAAAGATGCCGTATCGGCCTGTGCGTTCTTTGCTGCGTTAGCTGCATCTGCCAAAGATGAAGACCATTCGCTGTATGATTGGCTGATTCAAATGTACATCGACTTTGGTTATTACAAAGAAGGACTGGTCAATCTGGTACGAAAAGGCGCTGAAGGTGAACAGCAGATCAAGGCGATGATGGAGACGTTCAGAAACAATCCTCCTATATCATTCATCGGAAGCAATGTGGTGCGGGCGCTGGATTATAAGACACAGGTAGAAAATAATTTTGTGACCAACACGTCTTCAGCGATTAGCTTACCGAAGTCGGATGTGTTGCAGTTCTATCTGGAAGATGGAAGTAAAATATCGGTCCGCCCTTCCGGAACGGAGCCCAAAATTAAGTTCTACATCAGCGTCAGTGAGAAATTGAATTCGAAAGCTGAGTTTAAGAAAGTGAGCGAGGCATTGGATTTAAAGATTAAGGCGATTGAAGGGGAGTTGGTAGGGTGATGGGTTTCTATTGAAGCACGCAAAGGCGCAAAGGGAATGCATCGTTTAAATTTAGAGAATTGAATTGTTATTGGTTTTGCGGACTTGGTGTACTATCAATTCATAGTTTATTCACTATTCTCTGAATCCCATCCTTAATCAAGGCCTGGTTGAAGTTGATCAAAAGACCTAACTTTATCCCAGTAAGCCTCAAATAATTTTGTACTTGCTTTTGATGAACAGGAGCTATCCATTCCTGAGATTTAATTTCAACGATGACTTTTTGTTCAACGATTAAATCAGACCTGAATCCGATTTCCATTTTTATGGATTTATAAATAACGGGCAACTCCTTTTGTCTTTCCACCATGAGCCACTGCTGAATAAGTTCAAAGTATAAACATTCTTCATAAACCGATTCGAGTAGTTCAGGTCTTAATTCAGTATGAATCTGAGAACAAGCGTTGACAATTATTTTTGCAAGTTCGTTTTCAGTCATTTTTTGTTGCACACTATAAGAAACCACACGATGAATATACGAATAACGCTAGCAGCGCAAAACTTCTACACTCCTTAATGCCTTTGCGTGCACCCATTATTTCACCACCACGATAAACCCAGCCAGGCCCAACCTGCATTCCTTAGCGTCCTTGGCGCCTTTGCGTGCCAGCTTTTTCCTTTGTGCCTTTGCAAACAACCCCTTACCTTTGCACCTCTTCATGAAAAAAGTTGCATTTTATACGCTGGGTTGCAAACTCAACTATTCCGAGACCTCTACGATCTCGCGAAAGTTTGAAGAAAAAGGCTATAAAAAAGTAGACTTTACTGAACAACCTGACATTTTTATCATCAACACCTGTTCCGTCACAGAGAATGCAGATAAAAAGTGTCACAAAATTGTGCGTGAAGCCCGCAACATTTCACCGAATGCTTATGTCGTCATCATTGGATGTTATGCACAATTGAAACCGAAGGAGATTTCAGAAATACCAGGCGTAGATGCTGTATTGGGAGCTGCAGAAAAATTCAGGTTAGTCGAATTACTGGATGGTTTTGTGAGGCCAGAAAAGCCAATGGTATTCGCCTCCGATATTCAGCAGGTCAACACCTTCAACACCTCCTTCTCCATGCACGACCGCACCCGCACTTTTCTGAAGGTGCAGGATGGTTGTGATTATTCTTGCTCGTTCTGTACCATACCCTTGGCCCGCGGCTCCAGTCGCAGCGATAGTATTGCCAACATCATTAAGACGGCTGTAGAAATTGCAAGTACTGAAGTTAAAGAGATTGTAATCACCGGGGTGAATACTGGTGACTTTGGGTTACAACATGAACAACGACAAGAACGCTTTATTGATTTAGCCAAAGCACTCGATCAGGTAGAAGGCATTGATCGTTTTCGCATTTCGTCTATAGAACCCAATCTAATTTCGGATGATATCATTGAGTTTGTCGCTTCATCCAAGAGATTTGTGCCTCACTTTCATATTCCTCTGCAGTCCGGATCGAATAAAATTCTCAAACTCATGCGCAGACGCTATCAGCGCGAAGTGTACACGAGTCGTGTAGAGAAAATTAAATCATTGATGTCCCACGCATGTATTGGTGTCGATGTGATCGTTGGTTTTCCTGGCGAGACCCATGAAGACTTTTTAGAGACCTATCAATTCCTGAACGAACTCGACATCTCCTACCTGCATGTGTTCACGTATTCGGAGCGCGAGCATACACTCGCCTCAACGATGGGTGATGTGGTTTCCAAAAAAGACCGCAACGAGCGTTCACGTATGCTGCATAGTTTGTCTGATAAGAAGAGTCGTTTCTTCTATGAGCAACATCTTGGTAAAACGCACACCGTACTTTTCGAAAACGATGTGGAAGAGGGCATGATGCACGGCTTCACCGAAAACTACATCCGCGTGGCAGCGAAATACGATCCTCTGTTGATTAATGAATTGAAAAAAGTAATGCTTACTTCTATTAATGAGAAAGGGCATGTGGAGGTGGAGGAGACGGAGAGCGAGGTTTTAACACACTGAGTGTAGTTACCGGTTGCCGGTCACCAGTTTCCGGTTTTGTTTGAGCTCACCATGGTGTGATGACTAAACCTGAAAAATGTTTGTTCTTAAAGTCCAGATGAGGACTCCAATTTCTCTCATGGAATAGTTAGTCGACCGGAAACCGGCAACCGCTACCTATTCCCCATTAATCCTCCCATCCTTAATCTCAATCTTCCTGTCGGTCATCGCTGCCAGCTCCTGGTTATGGGTGACGATCACGAAAGTTTGGCCGAATTCATTTCGAAGTTTAAAAAATAACTCATGCAGGTCGCGGGCATTGTTGGAGTCGAGGTTGCCACTGGGTTCATCGGCAAACACCATAACAGGGTTATTAATAAGAGCACGGGCCACCGCTACCCGTTGCTGTTCGCCTCCCGAAAGTTCAGAGGGCTTATGTTCTGCACGTTCTTTGAGTCCTAATATTTCGAGCAGTTCGTATCCCCGCTTCTTCACTTCTTTCTCATCGCGGTGAGCAATGAGGCCTGGGATCATCACATTCTCTATGGCCGAAAACTCGGGCAACAGGTTGTGAAACTGAAATACGAACCCCAGATTCTTGTTTCTGAATTCGGATAAAGCCCGTGAAGATTGACCAAATATACTTTTACCATTCATCTCCACCTTTCCGGCATCAGGCTTATCCAATGTGCCTAATATATGAAGGAGCGTACTCTTTCCTGCACCGGATGCACCGACGATGGATACTACTTCACCTTTATGAATTTCGATGTCCACACCTTTCAGCACGGGTAATGATCCGTATGTTTTCTTTAAACCTTCCGCTTTGAGCATGAGTATGTATTAAATTCTTGAATTAAAGGTTTAAAAAAACTAGCTTGCCTCCAAAAGTAATCTCTATGAATATCCACGAATATCAGGCAAAAGACATTCTAAAAAAATTCGGTGTTGCTGTTCAGCGCGGTATTGTTGCCGACACTCCCGATAAAGCCGTGGCAGCCGCCAAGCAGTTGCATGCCGAAACAGGTTCAAAATGGTTCGTGGTGAAATCACAGATTCATGCCGGTGGTCGTGGAAAAGGCACTGTGAAGGAGACTGGCTCCAGAGGTGTGGTGATTGCCAAGAGTATGGACGAAGTATTTGAAAAATCAAAAGCAATATTAGGTGGCACCCTGGTGACCATCCAAACGGGGCCTGCCGGAAAAAAAGTAAATAAAGTGCTTATCGCGGAAGATGTGTATTATCCGGGAGAAAGTGAGCCCAAGGAATACTACATGAGTATATTATTGGATCGTGCGACCAGCAAGCCTGTAATCATGGCCTCTACCGAAGGAGGGATGAACATTGAAGAAGTAGCGGCTACCCATCCTGAAAAAATTGTTAAAGAATGGGTGGATCCCACTATTGGTTTGCAGCCTTTTCAGGCACGCAAAATTGCATTCTCATTAGGCCTTGAAGGCAATGCCTTCAAGGAAATGGTGAAGTTCGTAAACTCTTTGTATGCAGCCTACATCGGCCTGGACGCTTCAATGTTCGAAATCAATCCTGTATTGAAGACATCTGATAACAAAATCATGGCCGTGGATGGCAAAGTGAATCTGGACGACAATGCCTTGTACCGCCATAAAGATCTGGAAGAACTCCGTGACCTTTCTGAAGAAGATCCTGCGGAAGTCGAAGCTGCGAAATCTGGTTTGAACTATGTAAAACTGGATGGTAACGTGGGATGTATGGTGAATGGAGCAGGCCTTGCGATGGCCACCATGGATATCATTAAACTCTCTGGCGGTGAGCCGGCAAACTTCCTGGACGTAGGTGGCAGTGCCAATGCGGAAACCGTAGAGGCAGGATTCAGAATTATCCTTAAAGATCCCAATGTGAAGACGATCTTAATCAACATTTTTGGAGGTATCGTTCGGTGCGACCGTGTGGCTAATGGTGTTGTAGAAGCTTATAAGAAAATAGGTAATATCCCCGTGCCTATCATTGTTCGTTTACAAGGTACCAATGCCGAAGAAGGCGCTAAAATCATAGAGGAATCGGGTTTAAAAGTGTATTCAGCCATCCTCTTGAAAGACGCTGCCAAGAAAGTAAGTGAGGTATTAGCCTAAACTAGTTTAACTTTTGCGTCCTTTTTCTTATTTTCGCCTAGTTTAAGAATGAAATTCATGCGTTATCAAGGTCTTTTTATATTTATTTCAGGTATTTTTTTAATCTCAGAGGGCTGGGCTCAGGCTTTCTACGCGGTGAGGAGGGATCACGACCTGATTGTTTCTTTTGGCACTGGCACTTCTACTTATTTTGGTGAACTCCAGAATCCTGGTGATGTTATTGATGCTAAACCAAGTTTTAATGTTGGTGCTCAGGTATTCTTTGCCCCTAATTTTTTAGGCAATAGACTTAGTGCGCGTACCGAACTCACCTATTTTAGATTGCAGGGAACGGATGCTACAGCAGATGATGATCGGGTAGAAAGAAACCTTTCCTTCTTTTCCAATAATATGGAGTTGAATGCCGTTGGTCTTTTTCACTTGTTCCCACAAGATAAGAAATTCTATAAGCGTTCTTTCCTCAACATCTATGCTATGGCAGGCACTGGGCTTCTATATACGAACCCCAAAACAGAATACCAGGGACAAACCATTAAGCTACAGCCATTAGAAACGGAGGGCATCAAATACAGTCGGTTCCAATTTGTAATTCCCTATGGTATTGGGATTAGATTCAGACAGGGAGTCCTTTATAACATTGCGCTTGAGGCCGGATGGAGAAAAACTTTTACCGATTATCTTGATGACGCAAGTAGTGTTCGATATCCTGATCCCCTCATCTTGAAAGGAGACCTTTCCAGAGCCTTGTCGGATCGCAGGCGTGAACGTGACCCCAACTATCCCATTAAGCCAGGTCTAGGAAGGCGTGGGAACCCAGATAACAAGGATTCCTACATGCTCATCAGTCTCAAGCTCGAATATTTCCTTCCTATCGATTTGTTCCATGATGATGGACGAAGATTGATGTGGATTAAAAGGTCTCGACCTAGGAGAAGATAATCATCATCTCTAACACTCCAGTATATTGTAATTACTTGATTGTTCCGTTATCCGATCGATTAGATTTAACCTTATACTGGTGGATAATTATCCCAATCAAATGATATTCATAGGACTTATTTTCCCGTTTCATTCTTAATTCATCGGTCTTGATTTAAGTTATGGAAAGGTTGGTCGTTTAGGAAAGTACCGTTTCTCTCTATTCAGTTAACTCATTAATGAGGAGATGATAACGAGCAGTATCGTAGTACTTGCTAGATGATTGAATCTATACCTTAATCGGATCTTAATTGGATACTGGTGACTGGAATTGGCAAGCAATGTAAATGAATAATATCCGCCTACTCCCTATCCAATACTTCGTATCGCGAATAGGTACTTCTGAACTCGGGAACTATTTCTTTCATCAGGGCCACCATCTTCAGCTCGTTTTTATCATGGACCAAATCTTCGAACAATGATACCATTGAATCGATGTAGGTATAATCATATTCATGCACACGGGCCTTGAGTATTTTTTCGTGATGAGTCGCAATGGTATTCTCTTTATCGTTAAGCAATTCTTCAAAGAGTTTCTCTCCCTCCCGCAGTCCTGTAAAGACAATATCGATATCCTTGCCCGGCTCAAAACCAGAAAGCTGAATCATGCGCTTAGCCAAGTCGTAAATACGCACGGGCTTACCCATGTCAAAAATAAAGATCTCTCCACCTTTTCCCATGATGCCGGCTTCCAGCACCAACCGACATGCTTCGGGTATGGTCATGAAGAATCGGGTGATCTCAGGATGAGTTACCGTTACTGGTCCCCCATTTTCTATCTGCCTTTTGAACGTTGGTATTACTGAACCATTGGATCCAAGTACATTGCCAAAACGAGTGGTTACAAATTGGGTACGATTATATGGATTCGAATTCAAATTGATCTGCAGTGACTGTACATAAATCTCAGCAATTCTCTTGGAGCATCCCATTACGTTGCTTGGGTTTACTGCCTTGTCTGTGGAGATCATGACAAAACGATCTACCTGTAATTCCGCTGCTAAATCAGCCAATAATTTGGTGCCCAAAATATTGTTCAATACAGCCTCCGAAGGATTGCTTTCCATCATAGGAACGTGCTTATAGGCCGCAGCATGAAACACGATCTGTGGACGAAAATCTTCCAATATCCTTCGCATTCGCACCTCATTGGTGATATCCGCGACAAATACAATCAGTTTTATTTCAGGCGCCAGCGCTCTCAGCTCCATTTCAATGTCATGCAATGGACTTTCGGCCTGATCAATGAGGACGATTTTTCGTGGACCATAATTAATCACCTGACGAGCCAGTTCGGATCCGATGGAACCCGCAGCACCAGTTATACAAATTCTTTTGTTGCCCAGTTCGGCAAACAAACTATGTTCATCCAGTTTGATGGACTCGCGTCCCAACAGATCTTCGATGTTTACTGTCTTCAATTGTTTTACCGTAAACTCTCCCTTCACCCATTTATCAGCAGGCGGAACGATCCGGAGTTTCACTTTTTTATTGATGCAGATTTCTGCAATTTCGCTCTTTCGCTCAGGGGTAAGCTCTTTGATTGCGATGATGATTTCGGTCAAGTCCAGCCTGTTGATCTGATCTTTGATTTCCTGTGCATCATAAATCTTAACCCCATTGATCACTTTACCTCTTTTGGTGATATCATCTTCAAAGAAAGCCACCACTTTGTATTTGCTGCCGGTGTCTGTTTCCAGAATATTGCGCGTGATCATCCCCAGTGAGGCAGCACCGAAAATAGCCACGTTTGCCTTGGTGGTTACTTCACCTTTGTAATATTTAAAGATCGTTTTCACCATCAGGCGATAATAGAATAGAAATAGAAACGAAGCAAGAAAGGTGATGAGCAAGACCGAAAAAGGGACCAGGTTTCTGCCCTGATTATAGAAAAACAACAAGTTCGCCAACGTGCCCAAACCCAGGCTTAATAATGAGGCATACATAATACGCATGCCGTCTTCTACGCCTGTATAGCGCACTATCCCTGCATAGCTTTTGGTACTAATGGTGGCCAATAATCCACTGCCCACGGTAAGTAACACTGCGTGGCCAGGATGAAACCTCAGTGCTTCTTCCAGGTTAAAATTAAAGCGAAGTAAAAAACTAAGGGCTGTGGACATGCTGATTACACCCAGATCAATAAAAATAATCACCCAGCGGGGTAGAATGGTAAGCCGGTTGATGAGTCTGGTGAACAAAATCTTAGATATTATTTTTACGTCTGGCGATCATTCGTTTGGCTCCTAACAGAGCTCCTGCACCAATGAGTATCTCAATGCCGGTAATCGGTACTGGTTCACCAGGACCGCATGGAGGAAGAGGAAAGGCACCACAGCCACCAGGTTGAGCCTCCGAAGTAGTATAGAATAATGACATGATTAGAATAAAAGCAAGTTTAATTAAAAGCCGCATCGTTGTTAATTATATCCTGATCACTACCGTTGTGAACATTTTTCAATTACAAATATACATCTTTTACTAAAACGCAAAGGGCGTATTTCATGCCATTTTCGATCCTTAGCGCCTAATTACTTTATTTACCATCATGCGCCCGTCCACCATCGTCTTGAATAAATAGATGCCGGTAGGAAGTTCTGTTACATCAATCAAGCCTCTTGCCATGCCTGATGATGATTTTATGATTGCATTCATCACGCGAATACCAGCCGTTGAATAAACCACCAGATCAACGTCTTGCTCTGCCGCTACTTCAATATTGATTTTGTCTGCAGCCGGATTAGGATAAAGCATCACGGTTGGTTCCATAAATGTCGTTTCATCTGTATTTCTGGATAGATAAAATCTCCTTTCTCTGGAGCTCACATTCTGATTAATCTCAAACACATACGGCTTAATGGATGTAATCGGGTAAACCTTGTTCATGTATTTATCCACCAGCGCGAACTTGCTAAAGTTTTCTGCTCCAAATTCAGACGAAAACGATAATGAAAAGGTTCCTTCTTCAGATGCCATCACATGCAATGGGATATCTTTTTCACTGAATTTATTCGTGACATAGTGAGCCAGTTTCATGGCATCTTCGGAAATCAGTGATACGCCCATTAGGTTACCTTCCAGTTTGAAGGCATCCAAACCCTGATCATAATTAGGCGTAGCACCCTGATGCATCATGAGCAATGAGTAGTCCGTAACATCACCGTGGCTCAATGCGATATTCAATGCAGGGGGAGCGTCTGAAGTATTTCTGTAGAATGTTCCTCCTGTTCCCCTCTTCGCAGTCTCTTTGACAGTAAGGGTTGGTGCAGCTGCATTCGCCTTGATCCAGAACGCCTGCCCTATCGCAATATTTCCGTTAGGCAATTCGCTGCCCGGAGTGCCAGAACCTAATGAACGGTTCCAGGTGCGGAATACACCACCTCCGACATCGGGTACATAAATAGTGGGGTCAATATTAGAATCTGTCCAATCACCGGTATTATTCCAATTAATGGCATGAGGATAGGGATTACCAACGAGATTCCAACCATCTGCCGTAATGCCTCCCGATGTTGACGTGAAGGAAATGACTGAAGTAAACGATACATCACCCTGGCTAGATCCTACTGTTAATGGTCCACGCACATCCCAACTCACCGGAGAATTATACGTCACAAAACCACGACCACTTTGGAACACATAGTTCTTAGCCGTTTGTTTGTACCCATTGTTTTGCACACCGGCCACTGCTTCATTGTAAATAAACCCTCCGCTACTCAAGCCGAGTTCGGTTAAATCAACATTTAGTACTCTTTCTGAAACAGGCATCGATATGTATCGATTGGCACCCGGAAGAGCCGTACCCATATGACGCTGAACCGTTATGTTGCCGGTGAAGGTAGCTCCAGTCGCTATGATACCAATGCCGGCTGCACTGCTGGCACTGGTTGAAACTACGGTTAACACGCCACTGCCTGCTCCATCCGCATCGAACCTGGATGTTGCCAGCGGAAGCAGTAATGTACCGTTGAGGTTCGCATTCGAATTTAGTGACACGGTGCCTTCGGTATTCGATATGTTAACATTTTTGAAATTAATCGAGGCAGTTCCTGAGATGGATTGTGTTGTTCCATTAAAGTTGACCGTTCCATCATTGTGCGTGAATGTTCCATTGTTGGTGAAATTTCTACTGACATTGATTGTTGTTGGATGCGCGGTGAGGTTTGCACCCGGAGCAATGGCCAGATTACCGAAATTCGTTGAAGCACTTCCTGCAATGGATGCAGATGGACCAGTGAACGTTACCGTGCCACTGCCCGGCACATAGGTGCCACCGTTGTTGGTCCACGTTCCGGCAATATCCATATTGGCGTTGCTCGCATTGTTTAACGTTACACCTGCCTGTATCGACAAATTACCATTTAAGGTTAAATCAGAGGTACTCATATTCACCGTACCGGAAGATCCAAAGATGCTGAGGTGGTTGTACGTGGTGCGGGTATTCATCACCAATGGAGACGCTGATGCGGTGTATTCGATCGTGCCCCCAGCAACTGAAACAAATGCTGTATAGTTAGCCGCAGGTAATACTGTTGTGCTTACTCGCAGAATACCACTCCCACTAGCAATTCCCAGATTATGACCCACGGTAGTACCTGTTACCAACAAACCATTGTTGACTGTGGAAAAGGCATTGCGTCCATTCACATCTACGTTTATTCTGGAACCTGGCATGATTTCGATGGGCAAGCCAAACGGTACAGAACTGATGGGAGAACCCAACCCATCGGATTGAAAGGTCCAGCTGCTTGTACTGCTCCAATTTCCGCCTACGGCCAGATCTGCTACGCTGGCGTCCAAAATTCTACTGTATACGGGAGAAATCGGGCTTGGTAAGGTAGCAGTCGTTCCCACCGAATAATTATAACTATCTCCTGCTGCAGGGAAGTTAGTGGTCGGTGTCGAAGTATACGTCATCAGGGTAGATGTAGCACTACCTCCATGCCCCGAGGTCACCCATTCCAATAATGCAGCAGTTAAATCCAGATAACCGGCAACCAGACTGCCACCGGTACCTGTAATGAGCGCAGAAGGATAGTTAAATGTAAAGGGTGCACTGGCGGTAGCAACCAAAGCACTTTCACGGCTAATGATCCAATAATAATTCAAAATTTGTTGTGTACTCAGGGCTGTCAGGTGCTTGCTATTTACGGGTATCACTGATAATGAACCGGGAGAAATTACATCCAGGGTAACGGCTACTGGTGTATAATTGGTGGTAGTACCTATGGGATAGGTGAATGTTTGACCTGCTCCGGCACCCCAGACTTTCGTTACCCCTAAATCACTTTCCACTCCGTTTGTTCTGATGAAGGCGGTTGTGCCTGCGCCCGAGATGGAACTAGCAGCCCCCAACGTAAGAAGATTGGCACCAATGGTTAAGTAGCGGTTGGCACCCGTAAACACCAGTACACCCAATATGGTTGCGTTATCCGTGCTGAATGGATTTAATTTTACCTCGTTACTCAACCCCGAACCCGCTATCGTCAAGTTCGTGAATGTACCTCCGATACTGAACACATTATGCGTGAGTGCTGCACCACTGAATACAATGGCACCTGTGGGGGCGGTTTGTATTATACTGTTGTTGGTAACATCGGCATTGACGTTTAACACAAGTGTTCCGATGTCTAAAATTCCACTCAAAATATTGAGGTTGTTCAACGTTGGTGATGTACCTGAAAGCGAAACCGTGTTATTTCCACTACCTCCGGTATTGCTGATCGTTAAATTATTGAAAGTACTTGAAGCGGTTAAGGTTCCTGACTGATTAACGGTACCATTGAAAGTGGTTGTGTTCGTTCCTCCATTGTAGGTTCCGGTTACTGCCATATTACCCCCCAGGGTAACATTAAAGTTATTTGTGTTGAGCACTGATGGTGACGTGATCGTGAGCGAGCCGCCTAACACCATTGGATTTGAAAACATATTCACGGT
>CANIVF010000064.1 GCA_947470895.1 Bacteroidota bacterium | reverse complement strand
GGTGGCACTAAATCAATTACCTGCCGGATTACTGGTTTATTATTATTTTTGCTTCTGCGGAAGAGGCTCATTCTTTTAAGATTTAGACACCTCAAAGGTTTAAACTTTTTCCGCTACTTTTATAAAGTGAACTTTCGGATAGTTATGTATTTTATTCTTAATAGTTGGTACATTTGATTTGTTATCGTAACAATAAATAAGTATGCTGTCTGAAATTCATCCAAAACTGCCGATGCGGAATAAGTCGATCACCAGAGACTTTTATTTAAACAAGTTGAATTTCCAGGAATTTGGTAATGACGATTATGATAGCTACCTGATGGTGCAGAAAGATGATATTGAAATTCACTTCTTCGAGTTTAAAGAACTTGACCCAAAGGAAAATTACGGGCAGGTGTACATCCGCACCGATAACATAGACGAGTGGTATCAGTTAGCGTTAAAGAACAGAGTAAGCATTCCGACAGCTGGCCATTTGATCATCAAACCGTGGCAGCAAAAAGAGTTTGCCTTACTTGACCCCGACAATAATTTGCTTACGTTTGGACAGGCTTTGTAAAGGACTAGGAACAAGACCAGATAGCTATCAATAAATTCCGCAACAACTTCATTACCTATCCCGTTAAGGCGAGTAGTCAAAATTGGATGGTATGAATGAAGATGCATTTTTTAGAATCCGAATTTACATCACGGCCATTGTATTTCTGGCGATATGGTCGCTCTTAACCTGGAACTATTTCCATGGAGGTGTGCCCAGTCATAGTATATTGGCGCGCGAAGATATGCCTTCGATATCGAATTGGTGGGGTGCTGTTTTACTTCCTTCGCTTACGTGGTCTTTATTGTACCGCATTCAAAAGCGAATCACAGATCATCCTACCGAAAAGCAAACTGCACTAAAACCTCCTATTGGCATCGTGTATCGTTTCGTGGGTGCGTTATTGTTTGGAATCGTGTTGTCCATATTTTTTACGTTGCGCATGGAGGAGATACCAGGCTACATGGTTATGAGTCTCTTTGGTCTGGCACTGTTTATTCCTATTTATCGTGCCGAGTGCCTGCTTGGTTTTGTGATGGGCATGACCTTCACCTTCGGTGCTGTGCTACCTACCGGTATAGGATCGATCTTCGTGCTGATTGGCGCTGTCTTGTATTGGCTGGTGCGCAAAGCTTTGAAACTAGTTGGCTATAAATCCAACTAGTTTCAATCACCTGCTATTGCACACTGCTTTTATATTAAAACACAGTTAGTTACACCCTTCCCTTTAATGATGTCAATGGAATTTCCAGCAGGCATTGAAACTCACGGGCAAAGTCAACGGAAACACGCGCATGAACTGCGCCTTGCCGATCCAGAAATCGCTGCTTACCATTGATAGCGAAGACACCTTCATGCCAGATGTTGGGATGAATGTAGAGTCCTTGCTTACCATCGCATAAGAAGCAGATAAAGTTATGAGGTCTGATATTATCACCAGGCAATGCAACCGGAACGAGGAATGGACGTGCGTCAATCGGGAAAAAAAGTTGCCCTCCATCAGGATGATAATTGGCATGCCACAAAAATATTTTGTCTGGGTCTTCGGTAGATTGTTCATCGGCTTTTGTTGGGTCGTTACTATAGCCTAAGATATATTTGCCACCGACAGCTTCATTGCTTCCGTAGAGCACCTCACCGCGCCATTCGCTGGAGAAAATCCCTTCCTTGGTGCCACCTTCATCTCCGCTATCGGTATCCACCGGTCGCCAGCCTTGCGCAGGCCAACGCATGATTTCAATATTAAAATCGTTGGGATCATCTACCAGTAGTCCATAATTCTTAACTGAGGTAGGGTTAGCTTCGATAATAGGAATGGTGATGCGGTTAAGGCCAGCAGGTAACCCAGGTTTAAGGTAGTTTGGTGTTTTTTGTTCGAGTATCATGGCTCAATATTAATCCCCAGATATGATATGAAAATTACGGGAATGTAAAGTTTCATTCTGCCGCTACGATACCATTCCTGTTCCTGTGGAAACATTTTGTTATTTTTCACAATCGGATATTTTTATATTGAATGTTCAATCCGATTTATATGAATAGTTCAGATAGTTCCCGTTATCAGAAACGTGCGGTGTTATGGCAGAAGATATCCGTTTCAACATCCATTTTGTTTGGTGTGCTATTAGGTTTTGGTGGTGAAGGAGTTTGGCTTTTCATCGCCATAATAGGTTTCATCTTTTCCCTGGTGACTCTGTTAGCCGCGTGGCTGTTTAAGAGATATTATCACATCTTTTCATTCGCGATCATGGAATATGAAAAACTGCCCTTACTGGCGGAGTGGATGATTCCGGCTGCGCGCTGGGGTGACTATCAGCATATTGAGCAAGAACACCGAAAGCGCGGATATATTAAATATATTCTCTGGTCGCCACTGATCATTGTTTTTCTGGCGATTATGATCTGGGCAGAAGTCGATGAATTGCCTTTTGATCTCAATCTCTTGTGGTGGGGCATACCGTTTTACGGAGTGCTGATGGTGCTGCTTTACTTTCAGATGAAAAGGGCGCTAAACAAAACGAATGTGGTTGGTGATCATCATATTCAATTGAAGCGTGTAGGTGCAACCATTGATGGGAATATTACACTATGGGGCAAGCTTACTGCCGATACACACACCACCCTCGGTAAATCAATGGAAGCATTGCTGTTTGCCAAGAGTGATGAAGAACGCAAAGTGAACAAGGCATACATTCATGAAGAGGGAGGTTTACAGTATGTGGTGATTAATTATAACATGGATGAAAATAATCAGCAGATGGAGTTGTTTCTACCCTTGCCCAACGACAAGAAGGATGAGGTAAGTGAGCAGCTAACGCACATTCAAGTAGAATCTGTTTTCACGCCTCAGCACAGTACCGCGGCTCAGGGAGATGGGTATCATACAAAGAAATACCTGTCGTGGATCATTGGTTTAGTCTCCATCATCTCCGCAGTGTATTGGGTATTTGATCAGGGATTGCCTATGTATCATCAATGGCATGCAGAGCAAATTTTTGACGAAGCATTGGCTCTTGAAGGACAGGGAGCGCATGCCGAGGCACTTAAAAAGTATAAAAAAAGTGTGAATGAGTTTGATCTGCTGCCGGGTTCCTATTTAAACATGGGCATTATTTTTCTGAATGAGGGCTCGCTTGATTCGGCATTGTATTATTTTAATCTGGGTTTGATTGTGGAGCCAGGGTATGGCCTTGCCATGTATAATAGGGGTGTAGTCTATTATAATCAGGGTGAGTATAGAACTATGATCGATCAATTCTATTCCTATGAAAAAGCGACTCCTGATAATCACGATCATGATCTGATGATGGGGGATGGTTTTTATAATATTCAATTGATTGATTCTGAATTTATTTATTATCAACGTGCCACTACAGATGGGAAGCAATCCGGTGCATTAAGTTATATGATGGGTCGCATTATGGCAGATAAGCGACAGTGGAGTGAGGCACTCGTTTATTTGGATGAGTCCATCAAGTTGGATTCAGTTTCTGCCGACAGTTATTTATTGCTGTCAGAAGTACAGCATCAATTAGGAAATGATCATCAGGCTGACGACAATTATTCCAAAGGAATCGGGTTGCTACAAGTTAAGGTAGAGAACTAGTTAGGATATTTCAATTTTTTATCAACAATAAAGTCAGGCATATCTCCTGACTTTATAATCTTAATTAGAAATTATCCCAACCACAAATCTATCGGTTTTTTTACGACCGGTGTAAAGGGTAAATCAATCTTCTTTCCTTGTCCTGCCGAGGCATAAGCGGCATAGATGACTTCCAGTACTTTGCGACCTAATTCACCTGTCACTAACGGCTCTTTATTATTTTGCACGCAGTCAATAAAATGTTTCAACTCATGCGGATAGCCCTGGTTGAATGCTTCTTCAAACACTGGAAAGCTCCAGCCTGTGGTGCTGTCTGCTTTTTCCATAGCATAGCCGAATCCTTTTCTACTATACGCAATGGCTGCGTTGCCACGGAATAAGTCGGCCTGCATCAACCCATCGGTGCCATACACTTCACAATGATCATCCATACCACCATGGCGTGCCCAACTGTTTTCGGCAACCCCGATGGTGCCATTTTCAAATTCCACAATGACTACAGAATTATCTTCGCCTTTGGTTCTGCCTTTGTGCAAGACGGTTGACATAGAAGCCATGACGTTTTTCACCTTAGCACCATTCAACATCCAGATAAACCAGCCGAAGGCATGACAGCCCATGTCCATGAGCACACCACCACCGGCCAGGTTGATATCATAAAACCAGTCGGAGTGAGGACCCGAATGTTTCTCAGCCTGCTTCAACATGTAAATATCTCCAATGGCACCTTCCTTTACCAGACTTCGCACGCGCTCGTACTTGGGGGCGAAGCACAATTCTTCAGCATACATGAGCTTGACCTCTTGTTGCTTGCAAACGTTAATCATTTCGTCCGCTTCTTCGAGTGTCACAGCCAGTGGCTTCTCGATGATGATGTGTTTTTTTGCATGGGCTGCTTTAATGGCTGCCTGTGCGTGCATGAAGTTGGGCAAACAAATATCGACTACTTCGCAACCCGATTCGTTGATGATGGCATCCATCGAATCATAAGCTTTAGGAATATGATGTTTTTGTGCAAAGGCTTTTGCTTTATTGATATCGCGGCTAAACACGGCAACCACTTCAGCATCGGGCACGAAGCGTTCATAACTTTCGAGGTGAATGTCGGAGATGAAACCGCATCCTAAGATGGCTACTTTGGTTTTGCTCATAATAAAAATCGTTAATGGTAGAAGTGCTAACCGCGCCTGAATATAGTAAAATGTTGAACGCTGCTACAACACCTTGTTATCAGCGGAGAAATGAGGAGATCAGTGATTATGGCGTTTGATGTTTAACAATAGGAGCAAGCAAAGGGTCAAAGAGCACTAGGAAAATGGATGAGTTATAACATATGCAATCTTAGCACCTTTGCTTGTAAAAAAGATCACCTCACCGTAGCCTTATCAATCCGCTTAGGCGTATCCGTTCCATTCACGATGGATTTAGAACTTAATGCAATGGCACGAATGGTAGATGTGATATTCTTCATGTCTAATGTTTCCACCTCGTCATCCACAGTATGATAAAATTTATCGATGTCAATTTCATCTGTCGAAATAGTATGAGCCGGCACACCTAACCTCGCCAGGGTGGCATTGTCGGAGCGATAGAATAGGTTTTGTGTAGGATATGGGTCGGGCCTGAACTCAAACTGAGTTCCCTTTAAATTCTTTTGCAGGATATCACCAAAATCAGAGCGCTCATAGCCGGTGATGAATGCAAAGTTTTGTCCCCATTTGCTTGGCTTGCCAATCATTTCGATGTTGAACATGGCTACCACCTTATCGGGATTCAGTTGTTCTGAAAAATATTTCGAGCCGAAGCCGCCAATTTCTTCTGCCGTAAAGGCAACAAAAATTAAAGTACGTTGGTTGTTCTTTGTTTTTTTGAAATAACGGGCCAGTTCAATCACAGCCGTAGTACCAGAAGCGTCATCATCAGCGCCATTCGAGATTGAATCTCCAGCCACGGGAGTTTCAATGCCGATATGATCATAATGACATGAGAACACCACAAACTCATCGGGCTTTGTTTTACCGGGCAGCACAGCTACCACATTGTTCATGATGATCGTTTCCAGTTTTTGCGTGGCTTGCACAGCATAAGATTGAACGGTGTAGTTACCCAGCACAAACAACTTGGTGGATTTACGACCGCTGATGAAACGCTTTCCGAAATAGTTATTCAATTCTTTGAATTCAGCGGCAAACTCTGGCGCCACCAGAATAATTGAGGAGGTGGTGTCGGTGCGGATAAACCCAAATGCTTTAGTGAGGAGATATTGTCTTTTGTTCGTGATCGAAGAATCGTAGGGGATGGTTTTGATAGCAAGCCCTTTGTTGAGATTTATCATTGGGCTTTCAGAAGCAAGCACCATGTTTTCTTTGTCCACCGCAGTGCCGTTGATGGTAGCATCAACAGAAAGAGGAGCAATCATCTCCTTTTTAAATTCCTGGCGGTAGGTAGTGAGCCCTGAAAGATGATGGAGTCCGATATTTTTAAATTCCTTTTCAATGAAAGCCGTGGCTTTCTCAATGTGTTCGGGACGGTTGGCAGAGCGCCCCATCATATCATCAGCCGCCAGTGTTTTGATGATGCGGGTTACGCTTTCTTCTTTAATGAGCTTTTGCACAGGCTGACTAAATGCAACTGTAGCCATTGCGAGGAACAACATCGATACCGTAATTTTTTTCATGCAGGGATCAGTTAAGTTCACAAAGTATTCATAAGACTGTCGAATTCCAAGAATATCAGCATGATCAGATCTGAGCCTGGTAGTTTTTTCGACAGTTCATCTTTCTTATTCAACAGTTCGGTAATATCTTTTATTAAAACATCTTCTGTGGCTGCACCTTTATCGTGTAATCGACAGAAACGAAGACAAAATGATGAAGCCACTAGTTACCCTGTTTATTTTATCCATGGGATTTTCTGCCTTGGGGCAAAACAAAATCACCGGTAATGTTTCCGATGAAAAAGGTGAAGCTATTCCGGGTGCCAATATTCTTATTCAGGATTCGTATGATGGCACGAGCTCTGCGTCTAATGGTTCATTTAGTTTTAGTACGGATGAAAAAGGGGAGCGAGTAGTTCAGGTCAGTTTCGTGGGATATAAGATGTTTACCAAAGTGATTGACCTTAACGGGAAACCTCTTTTAATTGAAGTGATCCTGAAGGAAGAAATCAATCAACTGGATGGTGTGGTCATTTCTGCCGGCTCATTTACTGCGGGTGAAGAAAAGCGAAGAACGATTTTGAAGGCTGTGGATATTGCCACCACCGCAGGAGCTACTGCTGACATTGCGGGTGCACTTAATACACTGCCCGGAACACAAAAAGTAGGAGAGACCGGCCGTTTATTTGTGCGTGGTGGTGATGGCTCTGAAACACGCACCTTCATTGATGGCATGGTGGTGCTGGATGCTTACGGACCAGCTTCTCCAAACACGCCATCACGTGGCCGTTTTCTTCCTTTCATGTTTAAAGGAACGAGCTTCAGCACGGGTGGTTATTCCGCGGAATATGGTCAGGCTCTTTCTTCTGCTCTTGTATTGAATTCAAAAGATGTAGCCGACATGAATCAAACTGATATTGGAATTCTATCGGTTGGTGCCGATGTAGCTCACACGCAAGTTTGGGATAAGGCTTCGGCTTCAGCCAAAATAGGTTATTCTAATATCACTCCATATTTTTCTTTGATCAATCAGGTGGTCGACTGGAAGAATGCACCGGTTTCATTGGAAGGCAGTGCTGCCTATCGCCAGAAGGTTGGTAAGGATGGCATCTTTAAATTCTTTGGCAACTTTAATCAATCATCATTCACCTTATATAATCACGACATTCTCGATCCGTCTGTAAAACAGTTGTACGACCGCGATAATCGCTATCGCTATATGAATGGTTCGTACCAGCAATTCTTAACTAGTAAGTGGTCGATGCGCACAGGGCTTTCTTATTCTTACAATCAGGATAAAATAAAGTTGGATGGAAGTCCGATGCGCGAAATGGAAAACGGAATTCATGCTAAAGCGGTGTTAGAGCATTCGGTATCTGATCAGGTAGAGATCAAGTTTGGGGTTGAGTTTTTAACTAGAAATTATGAGGCTTCGCGCTTTGATGAAAATTCCGGTTCAACGCTGTCGCTGAATTTTCAAGAACCTCTCACCGCAGCTTTCGCGGAAGCAGAAGTATTTGCCAGCAATCATTTTGTAATGAAAGGAGGAATCAGGCTGGAATACAATGGACTCAATGGAAAAGCAAGTGTTGACCCACGATTATCATTGGCGTATAAGCCCGGCAAACTCGGTCAGTTTTCTTTGGCGTATGGCAAGTTCAGACAATCAGCACAAAATCTATATGTGCGTTGGAACGATGAATTGAGTCAGGAAAAAGCAGAGCACTTTATACTCAACTATCAGATCATGACCGATCGTAAAACATTTCGGATAGAAACGTATTATAAAAAATACGATCAGCTGATCAAGTTTGAAAATGGTAATCCTCATGTATTAAACAACAAGGGCAATGGATATGCCAAAGGTATTGAACTTTTCTGGCGAGATAATGCTACGATTAAAAATGTTGATTACTGGATTTCTTATTCTTTTCTGGATACGAAGCGTGAATATCTGAACTTCCCGACATCGGCTGTTCCTTCGTTTGCTTCTGCTCACAATCTTTCATTCGTTTACAAGCATTTCATCACACCTTGGAAAATGCAACTTGGATTTACCTATAGCTATGGCAGTCCGCGTACCTACTATAATCCTAATAAATCTTCTGATCAATTTAATACCGATAAAACTCCTTCCTATCAGGACGTCAGTGCCAACGTAGCTTATCTTCCAAAAAACAACTTGATTATTTATTTGTCGTGCACCAACCTGCTAGGTCGCGATAATATCTTTGGCTACGAGTATAGTACTCAACCTGATGCGACTGGGGTGTATGCCAGCAGAGCAATAAGACAAACAGCGCCACGGTTTTTATTTGTTGGTGTGTTTATCACCATAAGCAAAAACAAATCCATCAACCAACTTCCCAATCTTTAATCACGTATTCGAACAACAAACAATCAATAACTAACAACCAATTATTATGAAAACAATCAACTTATTCTTTTTGATGATCATCTCGGTATCTACCTGGGCAAATGATGAAAAGTATTATGAGCAAATGGGAAAACAAATTCAAGCCGTATATACAGCCAAGAGTACGGATGAATATCAACGTGCGGTCAATGCGTTGGATCGTATTGCAGGCGCGGAAAAAACAAAGTGGGAACCTTATTACTATAGCGCCTTTGGTAGTATCATGATGGCTACGGAAGAAAAAGAGCCTTCAAAAAAAGATGGAAATCTCGATCAGGCTCTGGCCGCCATTGAAAAGGGAAAAGCTATTGCTGCTGGTGAATCAGAGCTGGTTGCGCTCGAAGGATTTGTGCACATGATCCGTTTAACAGTTGATCCTGCTTCACGCGGACAACAATACTTTGGTCTCGCCATGCAAACCTTTGGAAGAGCACTGGGCATGAATCCGAATAACCCACGCGCTTTGTCATTGATGGCTCAGATGCAATTTGGTACTGCTCAGTTCTTCAATCAGCAACCCATCGAAGCTTGCGAAACCGCCCGCAAAGCATTGGGTCTTTTTGATAACGTACTGAAATCAGAAAACCCTTTAGCACCACAGTGGGGTAAAGAAATTACAGCAGGCCTACTTCAAAACTGTAAGTAGTTGGTTGGATGATTGATTTTGTGAATCCATAGAAAACATCTTATTTGCATGATGCCCTCGCTGCTAAAATTTATAAAGGATCATATCTTAACCATGCTCTGGCTCACCATCGCAGGGTTTGTGATGAGTTGGTTTATCTGGCGAGGCTGTTGCACGGTCATCTCTTCATTGGCGTGGATCACCATTTTTACAGCTACGTTATGGATTGCCCTTTGGCTAGGCAATGCCTACCTGGCTGAAGCACTGAGTCACTTTTACTCCTGGCAAAAAGAGCCTTTAAAAAGATTGATTGTCGGCTTGGTGGGCATGACGGTGTATACCATTGGTGCCGTCAAGGGGATCATCTACTTATTTCATTTCCTTACTGGTTTTGATGTGGGTGATAATCTGTCCCTCACGCTCACCTATACCATCGGTATCACCCTCATCATTACCATGTTTATGACGGGCTGTGAGTTCTTGATCAACTGGCGTCAGGCGGCTGTGGATGCAGAAGCTTCCAAACGCGCCAGCATCAATGCTCAGTATGAAAGTTTGAAGAATCAGGTCAATCCTCATTTTCTTTTCAACAGTTTGAATGCGTTGACTAACCTCGTCTATGAAGATCATGACAAAGCAGCTAAATTTATCAAACAACTGTCGGAAGTATATCGCTATGTGCTCGATACCCGAGATAAAGAAGTAGTGGCATTAGAAGAGGAAATGAAATTTTTGGATTCCTATCTGTTCTTGCAGAAGATCCGGTTTGGTGAAAACCTGTTGGTGAAAATCAATCTGGCCACTAACAATAAACTCATTGCTCCTCTGGCCTTACAGCTTCTGGTGGAAAATGCCATCAAGCATAATGAGACATCTTCCGAAAATCCTCTTTCCATAAACATAGTGGAGCAAGATGGATATATTGTTGTGGAGAATTCGTTGCAAAGAAAAAATATGCCAGATGAAAGATCTCCCGGTATTGGTCTTGAAAATATTAAAAGCCGCTATACGTTTTTAAGTAGCCAACCTGTAGTGGTGGAGGAGCGAGATAATAAATTTGTAGTGAAGCTTCCACTCATTCAACCTGAGGAGCGATGAGAATTCTTTTGATTGAAGATGAACCGCAGGCTGCACAGCGTCTTGAAAAATTGGTGAGGACAGTCATTCCACATGCTGCTATTGTTTCCACATTAGACACGGTGAAGAACACCGTAAAGTGGTTTCAATCTAACCCAGCTCCGGAGTTGATTTTCATGGATATTCAGCTGGCCGATGGCATCAGCTTTTCTATTTTTGATCAGGTGGAAGTGAACGTGCCGGTGATTTTCACTACGGCTTACGATGAGTATGCATTGAAAGCATTTAAAGTGAACAGCATCGATTACTTGTTGAAGCCTATCGATGAAGATAGCTTACGCGCAGCGGTAAGAAAATATGATCAGCTTACTTCTGTAAGGACAACGGCTCCTGATCATATGGTTGAGAGTATACACCTAGCGATGCAGATGCTTTCGAAGAAATACAAGGAGCGATTTGTGATTAAAGTGGGGGAGCATCTTAAATCGGTGGAGGTGGGTGAAATCCTGTTCTTCTTCAGTCTGGAGAAAACGACCTTTGCCCAAACGCGGGATGCACGTAAACACATTCTCGATTTTACCCTTGATCAACTGGCAGAATTACTCGATCCAAAAAAATGCTTTCGTATTAACCGCAGATACATCGTATCGGTGGATTCTATTCAGGATATGATCAGCTATCCCAACAGCCGCTTGAAGTTGGTGTTAAAAAACATCGAGGATCAGGATGTGATTGTTGCCCGTGAGCGCGTGCAGGAATTTAAAGATTGGCTGGATCGCTGATCAGCGAATGGCGATGTTCAAAATCAAAAAGAAAAACAATTGAGCGAAGTAGAAAGGCAGCGCTAATTTATTTTCGGCTTTTACTTTAAGCAGGTGGTAGGCAGTTTGCATCACCATCGAAGTAAAAAACCATCCTGCATAATTTTGAAGAGGAACGATACCTTCCTTCCAGGTCCAGAAATCGAAATGCATAGCAACGGGTTCAATCAGCCAATCCACGGATACTGCCAGCATCGTTCCAGCAATTATTTTTAATGGGGTGGGGATTTTTAAACTATCGGTGAGGGTGGCTATGCAATACATCACCAGCAACCAGTTGAGTCCAATGATGATTGGAACGTTAAAAAGCTTGGGACCTAATGTAGCACCATATCCATAAGAGCCGAAAATAATTCCAGTACGAACGCCAGCCAATTCAACTAAAAAACCAAGAACAAAAACGAAGATGGAATACCAAAGCAGTTGAAGATTGCGTTCACGGTGATTTGCCCACAAGATGCCTGCACTCATCAATAGATTGAAGGGTGTTAAAAGCCTGAAGTATTCCTGAAATGGCGAAAGCATGCCGATCACCCCAATGGTATGCAGAAGGACTACAATCCAGATTGAATATGCCGTGATGAGTGATGAAAAGCGTAGGTAATAGTGCCGCAACATGGTTTCTAAACACGCAGATCGGTAAACTGTTCTGAGATCAAGGTAGAAGTTATCCTGGCCGATTGCAGGCACAAGGGGATGCCCCCGCCTGGATGCGCGCTACCACCGCAGAAATATAGATTTTTGAATTCACCTGAAAAATTGGGGTGCCGAAGAAAAGCAGCAAACTTATTATTCGAACTGGTGCCATACAACGAACCCTGATAAGAGGAAGTGCGGCCTTCAATAGTTCTCGGATCAAGAATGTCTTCGGTTTCAATCCAGGTTTCTATGTTGGTGTTGAGCAGTCGATTTAATTTTCTGATGATGATGGCCCGGGCTTTGGCAATGAGTGTATCCCAATCTTGCCCGGTATTGGCGGGCACATTGATCATCACAAACCAGTTTTCGCAACCTGTTGGTGCATCGGTCTTACAGTATTTGGAGGTGATGTTGATATAGACTGTCGGATCTTTGTGTAGCGTGTGCGTTTTGAATAATGTAGAGAATTCAGCCCTATAATCTTTTGCGAAAAAAATATTATGAAGATCAAGTTCTGGAAATTCTTTTTTTATTGCCCAATAAAATATAAGTGCGGAACTGGATCGCTCCTGAGATAGAATCTTTTTTGGCACCTTTGCTTTTGGGAGCAACTTTTGGTAAGTAGGGTACACATCCAGGTTGCTTACCACGACATCTGCCGTGATGTGTTTTGTTTCTGTCCGCACACCTGTAGCTCGATTTCCATTTGTTGTGATTTCTTTAGCGCGCGTGTTGAATCTGAACTCAACCCCCGAATCAATTGCAAGTTGATACAATGCTTTGGTTATGGAGTGCATCCCGCCCTTCGGCAAAAATGTTCCCACGTTAAATTCAAGGTGAGGAATCGAGGTGAGTATGCCTGGTGCCTGATAGGGATCGGAACCATTGTACGTGGCATATCGATCAAACAGTTGGACGAGACGATCATCGTTTAGTAGTCGCACATTGCGTTGGTGCATCGTTTCAAACAAACCCAGCTGTGGTATTTTGGGCAACGCTTTAGCGACTGATTTGGTGAACCATGTTTTTGATTTATGTAAGGAGTTCTCTAGAAAGATGTGAGCGGCTGTTGTATAAATATCCTTCGACTTACTCAGGTAGGCGAGCACTGCTTTACCCGAAACCTGAAGTTTATCGTTCACTTCTTTAGCAAATAATTCTTTGTCAGCATAAGCAGTCAAACGCGTTTTATCGTCAAAGAAATACAGGCATGAAATGGCTAACTTTTGGTATTCATAATATTCCCGTGGGTCCTTGCCTGCATGGATAAACACATCATCCAGGAAATTCGGCATCGTAAATAATGATGGGCCGGCATCGAAGCGATAGCCATTCCTACTAAACTCAGTAAGCTTGCCACCAGGGTAGGCATTGGCTTCCAACACGGTCACCTTAAATCCCCGTGATTGTAGCCTGCATGCCGTGGATAATCCAGCCACACCAGAACCAATGATAACAATATTTTTCATTTATGGTTTCTTCAACAAATTCAACGATGTATAGTTTAGTTATCTTCTGATTTTACCTATTTTTCCTTTTTCAAGATTTTTTGGAGCCTGTTGAATCATCGGTAACGCGCATTACTTGTAGCACTAAATTGAAGGGTGATTTTTGTAAAGCCTTCGCACACGGGGCAAATGTAAAACGAATTACTTTCAGGGCAGGTTGGAGTGATTTATGGGCTCGCATCTATTGGTTTGATGGAGTGTTTGCGCGTACTCTGCTTGATCTAACAATCAGGCTTGGTAAAACTGCAAGAAGGTTTATTGATGGAAACCGTTTAGCCTATTACGGTCCGGTTGGTTATTTCTTTTTGTTGACTACATTATTGTATCTGGCGGTCTGTTTGCTGAAGCATTAATACAGTTGACTTTATAAAAAATTCGTGCGGTTCAGAACTGCAGAATCCCGCTACACCGGGCAGTGGACAAGAGAAGCTGATGGAATCCACTTTTCAATTAGTGTCGGACAATTTGAAACTGGTTTCGATTATCATTATTCCTGTTTAGGCGTTCTGTTCCAGGTTCTTATTTTTCAGTCATGGCAATCTGAATTTTACAGAGCATATCGTGTTGCCATTTTATGTACTCGGCCATTTGTATTGGCATAGCATTGCCAGCTTGTTCTTGTTTGCGTTAACCGGAAGTTTCCTGTCCAATTGGATTCAATTGGTGATATCGGTGGTCTATTTCAGTTATGCTTATTCCGATTTGTTCAAATACCAGTCCAGGTTAAAGACTCTTGCCAAGGGATTTGGCGTTTACCTCACCACACAACTTTTGTTTGGGTTGCTGGCGATGATCATGGTTATTCTTTTGATTGTGCTTGATCCGCAAGTATATGAGATGATGAGGCCTTCCAATAATCAATAGTCCTACTGAATTAGTTGTTCTTTTTGAGTAAACCCTGTGTGAATTCATAACTCGAAACCTGATACCACGCAATCGCTTCTTCGATCAGCGCTGAGTCATTTTCAATTTTTTCCGCGGTTCCTTTTTCATAATCAGGCTTATAGGATGTTACCAATCGTTGAGGATTAAGGATGATCAGTTTATCATTTTTAAGATACCCCAGGCTTTGGTATGTGCTGATGAAAACACGCTCGCGGCCTTCTTCGAGTTTGAAAATATCATAGCCGAAGAATTTACTTTTATAGCTAAAGTTCAGCATGCCCAGCACGGTGGGGCCTAGATCAATCTGACTCATCAATCGTTCCATTTTGCCTGCAGGAATGTGGGTAGGCGAATAGATGAGCATCGGGATATGATATTTATTTACCGGAAGTTCTGTCTTGCCTGCACTGGACGCACAATGATCGGCTGTGATGATGAATATCGTATTGTCAAACCAAGGTTTCGCTTGGCACTCGTTAATGAATTTACGGATGGAATAGTCCGTATACTTTACTGCACCTTCGCGGTTGGTGTGCGATGGAATGTCAATTCTTCCATCAGGATAAGTGAACGGTCGGTGATTGGAGGTGGTCATGATGTGCGCATACACAGGCTTCCCTTTTTGATAGGTGTTATCAATTTCCTTTTCAGCCAGTGTAAACAAGTTTTCATCCGCTACGCCCCAGATGTTTTCATAGTCAATATCCTCATCGGCAATCTTACTGCGATCATCTACTTCATACCCATTGTTAGAAAAGAAATAGCCCATGTTATCGAAGTAGCCATAACCACCATAGATGTACTTGCTTTCATAACCTTTATCAATAAACACCTGGCCTAGTGAGAACAGGTTTTCATTATTGGGTCTGCGCACAATGGATTGACCGGGCGTGGGAGGAATGCACAAGCTCAGTGCTTCCAGGCCACGCACGGTACGGGTGCCTGTGGCATAAAGGCGGGTGAATAGCAGTGAGTGATCTGCCAAAGAATCCAGAAAGGGTGTGATGCCCTGAGTGTTGCCGAAGGTGCCCATGAAGTCTGCGCTGAAACTTTCAATACTGATCATTACCACGTTTAGTCTTTTCTCTTCTCCCTGGCCAACAATTTGCCGCTCTATGTTGGAGGTGGATGTGTTTGTGAATGTAGATTCGGTTGTGCTTAGCAGCGATTTAATGAGGGTAAAGGCTTTTTCGTTTTCAATGTGGGTGTAGAACTGTTCGTAATCAAGTTCGTTGTTCAGATAGGCAGCGAAGAGTTCGTAAAGACCATTGCCTGAAAGTTCATTGACAAACGCATTATTACTGAACTTGTGCATCTTGTTGTTTACCGAAAAGAAAAAGATGACCGGAAGCGTGAGTAATCCCAGTGCGAGGGGCATTCTGTGTTTGAATCGGATGGAATAGGCAGACGCTAAATCGATAGCAGGACGGAGTAAGTAAACGATCAGTGCAGCCAGCAGCAGAATAATCACAACGATCCATTCAATAGGGTAGGACTGGCGAATGTTGCCAATTACTTCGGTAGTATACACCAGGTAATCCACGGCAATGAAATTGAATCGTGCACTAAATTCATCCCAGAAGAACCATTCCGATACGGCATCAAACAATAATGCCGAAACGAAGAAAAAGAATAATGCGTAAGTCAAATAATGATGCCATTTTTTGATGAAGAACCGGTTTGGAATCAACCAGACATAGAGCACAAAAGGAATGATGAAGTAACTGGCATTAACCAGATCAAAGAACAAACCGATGGAATAAATCCCAGCGAGGTTCATCACAGTAAAATCTATATTAGAAGAAGATTTGATCAGTAAAGCAGTGCGGATAGAAAATGAAATAATCAGGAGCAGACTGATCATCAAAGCCAGTAAGCCAAATCTGTGGCGTAATACTTTGCGGATAAAATTGATCATGGAATGAATGGATATGAACTTGTTATGGCAAATTTACGGTTATCTTCCATTAATCGGAATAAACATTATTATGTTCCCAGTTCAGGTCATATTCACCTTACTGGATTCTTCCTGGTCGACAGGTATTGTTTGCCCATGCAACGGTTTGATGCCTGATGCATACTGGTCGGGTTTAATTGCGTGATTAAAAAAAATAAGAATCTAGTGTTCTGTCATGGATATGACATTCTTTTGCCCCCGAAGTGAGGAAGTTTGGTACTTCATTTTATGCTTATGAAAAAATCGGATTTAGTATACTGGATGGCGCGACTGATTGCGGTGATCATTATGGGGCAGACACTTTATTTTAAATTCACGGCTGCTGAAGAGTCTGTATTTATCTTCACGGCTGTTGGCATGGAGCCCTGGGGTAGAATAGGCGTTGGCATCCTTGAATTAATAGCCTCTCTTCTTTTACTCATTCCAACTACCGTGTGGGCTGGATCGCTACTGGCATTTGGATTAATGGTGGGTGCCTTGGGCATGCATCTTACTATGCTCCGCATTGAAGTTAAAGGTGATGGAGGTCAGTTGTTTATTTATGCTCTGGTAGTGGCTCTTTGTGCTGCCTTTAGCTTTTGGAAAAGTAAAGATCAAGTACCCGATTTCATAAAAGTCTTTTTATCCTCATTTCTTAAATAGGGTAACGAGTTTGTCGATGTCTTCAACCAGGGTTGCCTGTTCTTTCAAGGCTGATTTTAACCCATCAAGCATGTAGTTCGATACATTTTCGTTGCGACCCACTTTTGATTCGATGTCGCGCAGAATATCCAGTGCATCATTTTTACTGCTGAATGTTTGTTCCATGATTTTATTCTTCAGGTTCCGGATGGACTCCAGTTGGTTAGTTTTGTCCGGAGATACCGGGGCTGACGCTGATTCCTGAGTGACAGTAACGACAGGCTTTTGGTTGGATAAACATTCATTATAGGTTTCTACGATTTCTTCGATGTCGGACTTGGTGAGATCTCCATTTTTTATTTTTACCGAAAGCCCATTGCAATCTTCTACATAACTGGCCAATATTTTTTTAAATCCAAGGTTGGGTAATTCCATCGATGATCCATCCAGCTTCGCCAGAAAGCGGCCGTCAAAAGTACTCATGTTCGGAAGCTTAAAGCCATAGAGACTGAGGTACCCACTTTTTATTATTTTCATCAGCCTGATCGATTGATCAAATTGAACAGGTTTAAAGAAGCCTTCGCCTTTCTTTAAAATCAGAATCTGTATTGCGGTGTACATTTCTTTTTTGTTATCAACAACAACTTGAACCCTGTCTATTCGATCGTACGATAGAATGCGCAATTCTCCTTTGATGGTATCGGATTTGGTGGTTACGAGATAATCTGACTGGGCTAAAGCAGTATAACCCATTAGAAACAGAACAACAAAAAGATTAATTTTTTTCATAACGCAGTTTTCAACGTTCGAAATACGGCATTAGTCTCCTGACAGGCAAGCATGATATTATGATAATGCTATTTTATTGTGCGCGGTATACGTTCATATTATTTTCAGATGTACCTTCGTTTACAATTTGTTAAAATATTTTTGATTTTTTTTTCTGAATAGATTTGTTGATACGTATTTTACACCCCCATGGTAACTTATAATCCTAAAGTCTGGTTCTCGCTGGTTTTTCACTCCTACAGCAGGGCTGTCATGCGAACGCTTACGCCTGCTCTTATCTTCATTGCCTTTTATACGGCTGGTGTTTGCTATGTTTTGCTGGATATTCTCCGTTTCCACGAAAGTGATTTTCATACCACCATCTCGATGCACTCTTTGTTGGGTATTGTGCTTGGCTTGTTCCTTGTATTCAGGACCAATTCGTCTTACGACCGATGGTGGGAGGGGCGCAAACTATGGGGTAGTTTGGTCAACAACACCCGCAACTTATCGCATAAGCTCAATGCATTTCTGGATAAAAGTGACACCGAAAATCGAAAGTGGTTTTCAACCATGATCATTAATTTGGTTTTTGCTATCAAAGAACATTTACGTGGCGGTGTTAAGTGGAGTGAACTGGAATCCACAGGAGATGATTTTCTTGACAATCTAAGAGGGGTTAAACACATACCCAATCGTCTTTCTTCGATGTTGTACATCCGGGTCAACGATCTTTACAAAAGCAAAGCGATTTCGGGAGATCAGCTGTTTATGCTCGATAAAGAGCTTAAGGAGTTTTCTGATATTTTGGGGGCTTGCGAACGAATAAGGAACACACCTATTCCGTATAGCTATAGTATGTACATCAAGCAGTTTATTTTTATCTATGTAGTCACGTTACCTATGGCTTTCGTCACTACTTCTGGGTACCTCACAATCCCTATAGTAGTTCTCGTTACCTTCGTGCTACTCAGTGTTGAATTGATTGCGGAGGAAATAGAAGATCCTTTTGGCCGCGATATCAACGATTTGCCTACCGATGAACTTTCAGAAAAGATCACGATTAATGTTCGTGAAATTCTTCTATGATACGATGAGCTAAAAAGCTACGGTATAGATGAAGTAAAGTACAATAAGCAGGATCATCACGGCATACATAACCAGATCGACACGAACGTATTCTTTATATTCCCGATAGAGCTCCATTAATTTTTTGAACATACGCGCTATAAAAACTTTATTTTTTGCAAATGTAACCAATTGGGGTGGTTTAGGGTTAAGTGCACTGATGCGATATTCAATCATGTTCAGGTTTCTGATTTTCCTCATGGCTGCGCCTCTTTTGGTCCAAGGCCAGCAAAAATTCACAGTAAGTGGCTATGTTAAAGACGCTGCCAACGGAGAAGCCCTGATTGGCTCTACCATTTATATCAAATCCCTCAGCACTGGTGTTACCACGAATGTGTATGGATTTTATTCCCTCACTTTGCAGTCGGGAAATTATGATATTGACATCAGTTACATCGGTTTTGCCAGTCAAAGTAAGGCACTCGAACTTAAAGAAAATACGCGTATCGATATTGAACTTCAAGGTGAAGGGAAGCAACTGCAAGAGGTGATCGTGACGTCCACCAAAGATCAGGAAGGAGTAAATGCTTTGGAAATGAGCACGAACCGGCTGGATATGAAAACAATTCTAAAGATACCTGCTTTTCTGGGGGAAGCTGACGTAATAAAAAGTCTCCTGCAACTACCCGGAGTTTCTACGGTTGGCGAAGGGGCCTCCGGTTTTAATGTTCGTGGCGGTAGTGTAGGTCAGAATCTTATTTTACTTGATGAGGCCACCGTGTATAATTCATCTCACCTGTTAGGTTTCTTTTCTGTTTTTAATCCCGATGCCGTAAAGGACACCAAACTTTATAAGGGAGCCATTCCGGCTCAGTTCGGAGGGCGCATCGCTTCCCTGCTGGATGTGCGCATGAAGGAGGGCAACAACAAGGACTATGAGGTAAACGGAGGGATAGGAACTATATTTAGTCGCGCTGCCGTAGAAGGTCCATTGTTTAAAGGGGATGGTTCTTTCATAGTGGCAGGCAGACGCTCGTATGCCGATGTGCTGGCGCGACCTTTTGTGGATGTACTTCAGGATGGAGGAGCGTTGAATTTTTATGACCTCACCGGCAAAGCGAACTACAACATCAATAAGCGCAATCGCATTTTTGTATCGGGCTACGCGGGGCGAGACAAGTTTTTCTTCGATAAGAACCAGGGATTTTCGTGGGGCAATAATACCGGCACCATACGGTGGAATAAAATCTTTAGTGACCGCCTGTTTGCCAATTTCTCAGGCATCTTTAGCCGCTACGATTATTCGCTGCAGTTTGGGGAAAATGATCGCGACAACTTTGCGTGGAAGTCGTCCATTCGAAACATCACCTTCAAGCCATCGTTTAGTTATTTTGCCAATGCCGATAATGAGATTTCGTTTGGTGCCGAGTTAAACTATTATTCCTTCGAACCTGCCAATGCCTATGGTACTTCCAACGGCAACCGGATCGATATCAGTTTGCCCGAAAAGTATAACCTGGAGTCAGCGCTCTATTTCGGCAATAGCCAACGCCTCTCTTCCAAAGTTTCTGTGGAGTATGGTTTACGATTCTCTTACTTTGTCGGCCTTGGTCCAGGCACACAATACACTTATAACGACACCATTCCCGGCATTCGAAGAACTGCCATCGGTGAACAAATTTTTGCCAGCGGAAAAGTAAGCTCTACCTATCAAAATCTGGAACCTCGTTTGTCCATGAAAGCTGAGTTGAGCGATCGTAGTTCCCTAAAGGCTAGTTATACCCGCATGGCGCAATACCTGCATTTAATTTCCAACACCACGGCATCCAATCCGCTGGATGTATGGACGCCCAGCAGCAATAATATCAAACCAGAATTGGGCGACCAGTGGGCGTTGGGTTACTTCCGTAATTTCGGAAAAGATCAGGCCTATGAATTTTCTGCCGAAGCCTACTATCGCAAAACGCAAAACCAGCTCGACTATATTGATGGTGCCGATTTATTAATCAATGAGTTTTTGGAAGGCGACTTGCTTATAGGTCAGGGCCGTGCCTATGGCATGGAGTTTTATCTGCAAAAGAAAGTGGGGCGCTTTACCGGATGGGTAGCCTACACCGTTGCCCGCACCGAATTGAAAGTGAATGGCATCAACCGCAACGAATGGTATGCGGCCCGATTTGATCAGACTCATAATGTTAAAGTGAGTGGTTTTTATGATCTCAATAAACGTTGGTCTGTTTCTGCCAATTTTAATTTTGTTAGCGGCACACCTTCAACGTTCCCAACTTCACGCTATGTGATGCAAGGCATCCTCATTCCATACAATGCAGCCGATAGCCGAAACAACGTGCGGTTGCCGGCCTACCATCGGTTAGATGTTTCGTTCCGCCTGGAAGGCAAGACACTAAAACGCAATGGCAACCCTCGTAACCATTCCGACTATTGGGTATTTGGTGTTTATAATGTGTATGCACGCAAAAATCCATTCTCCATTTATTTCACGCAAGGAAGTGAACGGGTGGCACAAGGCAGTCCGATCAACAGCGAGGCACGGCAACTTTCCATCATAGGCACTATTGTTCCTTCTGTTTCCTATAATTTCAAATTCTGATTATGACCAGCGATCGTTTATATAAACATATACTTGGAGTTCTGGCACTATCATTTGTCTTATTCTCCTGCGAAGATGTTATCAATCCTCAGTTGGAAGAAGCGCAGCCCGTTTTGGTTATTGATGCATGGCTCAACAATGCACCCGGTGCGCAGCAGATCAAGCTTATGCGTAGTCAACCTTATTTTGAAAACGTATTGCCTCCGGGTGTTTCAGGCGCAGTAGTTACAGTGACGGACGAAAAAGGCAAGGTGTATTCTTTTACCGAAACCGAGCCTGGTATATATGAGTGGTCGCCCTTTGGCAATGAAGTTTTTGGTGAGGTTGGATTAACCTATGAATTATTCGTGCGTGAAGGAGCTGAAACTTTTATTTCTACCTCGCGCATGGGCCGCACTACGGCTGTTGATAGCATCACTTTTTTCCTGCAGCCCGGAGGCCAGTTTCTGGATGATCAGTATCAGGCGGAGTTTTGGTCAACCGATCCCGAAGGAGCCGGTGATGCGTATTGGATCAAAACCTTTAAAAATGGTAAGCAACTGATTAAGCCCAGTGAAATCATTACGGCCTACGATGCTGGATTTTCAAAGGGTGGAAATTTCAATGGTGTTCCGTTCATTGCTCCCATTCGCAGGGCCATTAATCCTTTTGATGAAGCGGAAGATGGAACGTTCAAGTCTCCTTATGTCGTGGGCGATTCTGTTTATGTTCAGATACAATCCGTAACCGAAGCATCCTTTAATTTTTTGAATCAGGTGAGCATTCAAACGAATAGGCCCGGTGGATTTAGTGAGTTATTTGCAACACCATTAGCCAATGTGTCGACCAACATAGAAAACACCAACAGCAAAGGAGCAAAAGTGGTTGGCTTTTTCAACGTGGGCGCTCTTTCAGGTTTGGGCAGAAAGTTTAAAAGCCTGGACGAACTCAGCACCAATTGATCGACACGGAGTTGTTGCCTTTATTTTTCTGAGCTAACCAGATCGGTGTTCCTATCGAGTAGCAAATTTCCTTATCCTGATGTAGCTTACCGCTAAAATTTTATTCGGATTTATGGTTCGTTGCCTCTGGATACTTGCCTTTGTTTTAGTTTTCAATACTTCTGGAAAGAGTCAGCAGACTTCCGTATTGGAAAACAACCCGGCACTATCGTGGTATCAGATTAACACTCCGAACTTTAAAATCATTTTCCCGAAAGGCTTCGAGGAGCAAGCCAACCGGATGGCCAACACGATGGAACATATCCGCACGCCCGAGGCTAACACCATGGGCACGTTACCTAAGAAAATTTCTATTGTTCTTCAAAATCAATCATCGATCTCCAACGCATTTGTTTCCATTACACCGAGGCGATCCGAATTTTATACCATGCCTTCGCAGAATTATAATTTCATTGGCAACAATGATTGGATGAATCTGATTGCCTCGCATGAATATCGGCATATCGTTCAATTTCAACAGGCAAAAAGGGGGTTCAATAAGGCGTTGTATTATCTCTTTGGCAATAACACGTTGGCGGTAATGTCGTATGTAGCGGTGCCGCAGTGGTTTTGGGAGGGTGATGCCGTGGTAACCGAAACAGCATTTACACCAGGAGGTCGTGGCAGGATTCCTTATTTTGATTTGGTATTCAAGACCAACCTGATGGAAGGCCGCACCTTCAATTATAGTAAACAGTTTTTAAGATCCTATAAGCACAACATACCCGATCACTATGTGCTCGGATATAACATGGTTTCTTACCTGCGACAAAAAACAGGTAACCCCGATGTGTGGGAAAACATTACGGCACGTGCATGGAATACACCATTCATTCCCTTCACGTTTTCGCGTGCGATAAAAAAAGAAGCTGGCTTGTACGTTAAAGATTTATATAATGAGATGGCACTTGATTTAAAAAAGAAGTGGAAAGATCAACTGGATACCTTAATGCTCACATCCTTTGAACAAGTCAATCCCCGCACATCCAAAGCCTATACCGATTACCTCTATCCGCAAGAGCTTGAGGATGGTTCTGTGCTGGCCATGAAATCGGGCATTGGCAACATTGAACAATTGGTCAGCATTGCGAATGGAAAAGAAAAGAGCGCGTTTATTCCGGGCATGATCAATTCTTCCGGTATGCTTTCGGCAACTAACAGTCGGGTCGTGTGGAACGAATATCGGTATGATCCCCGGTGGCGAGTGCGCACCTATTCGGTAATCATGGGCTACGATCTGGGCAATAAAACAAAACGAATGATCTCCCGCAACTCACGTTATTCATCTGCGGCCATTTCGCCCGATGGTTATCAAGTGGCAACCGTAGAAAGCACTACGGAATATAAAACACATCTGGTGGTGCTGGATTATTTTAGTGGTGAAGTGTTAAAGCGGTTTGATAATCCCAACAACGATTTTATTTCAATGCCCCGATGGGATGAGAAGAGCCAATCCATTTACACACTCCATACCAATCAACTGGGAAAGGCCATCGTAAAATTTGATTTTGCTTCCGGTGCGATGGTGCCCTTAACCGAATACACCCGGGAGAACGTGGGGTATCCCGTTCCTTTTCAGGATTATGTTTTGTTCAATTCTCCTCGTGGTGGCATTGATAATATTTATGCCATTCGAATAGCCACAAGCCAACGCTATCAAGTCACGACCAGTAAATATGGTGCCTACAATCCTTCTGTTACCAGGGATGGTAAAACGATTTATTATAATGAACAGAGCCGTGATGGGATGAATGTGGTAAAAATTCCTTTTGATCCCACCACATGGCAAGAAGTGAAAAACGAATATGCTGAGACCAATTCGTCTTACCAACATTTGGTGGAACAAGAGCATCAGCCTGATTTATTGAACCGTGTTCCTTCTGAAGAATTTCCAACTAAGAAGTATTCAAAGTTTGGTAATATCATTAACCCCTACGGTTGGGGTTTGTATTTTAATGATGACCTCACGCAAGCCGATATTGGAATTTCCTCGCAGGATGTATTAAGCACAACACGACTTAATGCCGGATATAACTTCGACATCAATGAGCGCACAGGATCATGGAACTCGGGTATTAGCTATCAGGGATTTTACCCGATCATTGATCTTAAATTCTCAAAGGCCACTCGGTCTGTCAATGAAGGAGATGTGCTAACCGAGGACTGGCTTATCAATAAGCAAAAGGACACTACCATCATAAGATCTATTAAAAATGTCACTTTTGATTGGAAGGAAGATAATGTTGAAATGGGTTTAAGAATCCCACTCTTAACTACAAATTCGAAATATTTAAGTTCTCTTACTTTCAGTAACTATGTAGGTTATACCCAGGTATCAGAATTCAGAAATTCAGAAAACAGTGAAAGATACTTTCCTGCGATTACACGATATGATACCATAACCAAAGATGGAAGTGAGCTGGCTCGTAAGACAATTTTGAATGTATATCCTTTTTTTAATTACGTTGGAAATGAAAGTCTCATTTACAATAACACCGGTTTTTCATTTTATCGATTATTAAAACAGAGCAGGCGTGACATTAATAGCAAGTGGGGGCAGGCGGCTAACCTAAATTATTACAGCACCCCTTATGGAGGTGATCTGGAGGGTGGGCTATTTGCTTTTACCGGATATCTGTTTTTTCCGGGTTTAGCAAAACACCATTCACTTCATGGCTACTGGGCTTATCAAAATACTTTGATCGATAAGGAATTTTCTAAAGCTTTTGACGACTACCTATTCAGGAACAGAATACCGTTGCCACGAGGACAATCCGTAAATCGATTCAAGGAGTTTTATTCCATGTCAGTAAGTTACGCATTACCATTATGGTACCCCGATTTGGCTCTGGGACCCTTTTTAAATGTTCAGCGGTTGCGGGCAAACTTCTTCATGGATTATGCATTTGGTCAATACAGTCTTTTTGGTGGGACTAACCAAAGCTATCTGAGTACCGGGGTCGAGATGAAATTAGATATCAATCTGATCCGTTTGCTTCCTCAATTAGACATCGGATTCCGTTATTCATATGGCTTAAGCCCTTCAGCGTCAAAGTTTGAGTTTTTGATGGGCACCATCAATTTTTAACCAAAAACGAAGACAGGCATGTGCTTGAAAATCGCATAAATACGCCTATTTTTGGCCCTCAACTTTATTAGATCGACATATAATATAAATCGAAATGGCAGAGATAGTACGCATGCCCAAAATGAGTGACACCATGACTGAAGGGGTGATCGCCAAATGGCATAAAAAAGTGGGAGATACTGTGAAATCCGGTGAGCTGATGGCGGAGATCGAAACGGATAAGGCCACCATGGATTATGAATCGTTCAACACGGGCACGGTATTGTATTTAGGAGCGAAAGAAGGTGAGGCCGTACAAATTAATGGTGTACTCGCTATCGTGGGTACCAATGGAGAAGACTTCTCTACGTTATTGTTGGGATCGGCACCCGTTGCTGCTGCTGGTAAAGCGGAGCCTTCCAACGTGGAGGTTGCTGCTGCTGCTGTAGCCACCATTGATACCACAGGCATTAAAGCTGAAATCGTGCTGATGCCGAAGATGAGCGATACCATGAATGAGGGTGTTATCGCTGCCTGGCATAAAAAAGCAGGAGACACTGTGAAGACAGGCGAGCTACTGGCCGAAGTGGAGACCGACAAAGCAACCATGGAGTATGAATCGTATAATGCTGGAACACTGCTTTATATCGGTGCCAAAGAAAAAGAAGCGGTAGCCGTAAATGGTGTACTGGCGATTATCGGTGATAAAGATGCTGACTGGCAAACTCTGTTGAAAGCACATCAGTTGAAAGGTTCTGCTCCCGCCAAGGCGAGTGCACCGGTTGTCGAACCAACATCAGCAGCTGTGTCAACTTCATTTTCCAATGAAAGTACATCAGCCGCGAATGGCAGACTTAAAGCTTCACCGTTGGCAAAGAAGATGGCGAAGGATCTTGGATTTGATATCAATAAAATACAAGGCTCTGGCGAAGGTGGACGTATTACTAAGCTTGATGTAGAAACCTTCAAGCCTTCGGCAGCTTCAACGACCGCACCTGCAAAATCATCGGCAGCTCCGGTGGTTTTACCTCAGGTAGTAGGACAGGAGAGTTTCGAAGAGGTGGCCGTGTCGCAGATGCGTAAAGCCATTGCACGCAGGTTGGCCGAAAGTAAATTCTCAGCTCCGCATTTCTACCTCACCATGGAAATCAACATGGACAAGGCGATTGAAGCGCGCAAGAGTATGAATGAAATCTCTCCGGTGAAGATATCCTTCAATGACATGGTGTTGAAGGCAACGGCTTCGGCCTTGCGTCAAAATCCGGATGTGAACGTGAGCTGGTTGGGTGATAAGATGCGGAAGAATCATCATATCCATATTGGTGTTGCGGTAGCCGTGAAAGATGGCTTGGTGGTGCCCGTGGTTCGCTTTGCGGATAACAAGTCTATGTCGCACATCGCAGTAGAAGTAAAAGACCTGGCACAAAAGGCACAGGACAAAAAATTACAGCCGAGCGATTGGGAAGGAAGCACCTTCACCATTTCCAACTTAGGTATGTTTGGCATTGAAGATTTCACGGCCATCATCAATCCTCCGGATGCCTGTATCCTTGCGGTAGGCGGAATCAAGGAAACAGCCATTGTAAAGAACGGGCAACTTGCGGTTGGAAACGTGATGAAGGTAACCTTGTCTTGTGATCACCGTGCGGTAGATGGCGCTGTAGGTGCAGCCTTCCTCAAAACGCTGAAAGGACTTTTGGAAGATCCCGTAAGGATTTTGATTTAAGAATTTTACCATCATGGTCAGAGAGCCAATAGCGGAATATGCCAATCAGAAAATAAGTATTGAAGAATACCTGGCATTCGAACGTGGCTCTCAGCAAAAGCACGAATATTATCAAGGCGAAGTGTTTGCGATGTCTGGTGCGGGACCGCGACATAATGTTATCTTTTCAAATCTTTTTATTTCTATCGGTCACTTGTTAAAGGGTAAGCCTTGTTTCCCATATGGAAGTGACATGCGTTTGCATATTCCTGAAAATACACTGTTTACCTATCCCGATATTTCAATCTATTGTGGAGGGATCAACGATGATCTGCAGGAGGACAATGCCGTTAATCCTATGGTGTTAATTGAAATCTTATCACCCTCCACCCGCGACTATGATCGGGGTGGCAAGTTTAAACTGTATCGCGAAATACCTGCGCTTAAAGAATATGTGCTGGTGGATACCGAGTCGATACTCGTTGAAGTCTTTCGCATTAATTCATCGGGGCATTGGGAGCTGGAAGAATATAAAAAGGTGGATGATGTGCTTTCTTTGCCTTCGCTCTCACTTTCTGTTACATTGAAAGAAATTTACATGGGTACCAAACTATTAAAAGTGTAATGGAGAAAATTCACGCTACTACCATTCTGGCTGTTCTTCATAATGGCAAAGTATCTATAGCTGGAGATGGCCAGGCCACCATGGGCAACACCATTGCCAAAAGCAATGTGAAGAAAATCCGCAGACTGCAAGATGGGAAAGTAGTAGTAGGCTTTGCCGGATCAACCGCTGATGCATTCACCTTGCTCGATCGCTTTGACGAAAAGTTGAATGCCTATGGAGGCAACATGAAGCGCGCTGCCATTGAACTTGCCAAAGACTGGCGCACCGATCGCTTCTTGCGCAAACTCGAAGCCATGCTCATTGCCGCCAACAAAGATGAAATTTTAGTAATCTCCGGAACCGGTGATGTGCTGGAACCCGACAATCAGGTGGCTGCTATTGGATCAGGTTCTATGTATGCGCAGTCTGCCGCCCTGGCGTTAAAGAAACACGCACCGCACTTGTCGGCCGAAGAGATTGTGCGCGACAGCATGCACATTGCAGCCGATATCTGCATTTATACCAATCACAATATTGTTCAGGAGACGATTTCCTAGGGTTTGCTAACTCCCCAAAAGCCAGCACCTCACCAGAGGTGCCATGGGCACGGTTAACCGGATGGCCCAGAGTTCTCACTACTCCGGACACGAACTATACCCTTAGTATACCCTTCTTATACCCTTAGTATACCCTTAGTATACCCTTAGTAAGCCCTAGGTAAAAGTCTGGCTGTCTGGTGCTAAAATAGAGGTCAGATCAACCCAGATTATTCATTAGGACGGAAGAGTTATTCATAAATGCTTGATTGATTTATCTTTACTAAAAGGATTAAAACAACCAATAAGGTGAAAGAGATACAGGTGTTATTTACGGATAAAAATGTCACTGCTTGGGGTGGTATTAAG
>CANIVF010000063.1 GCA_947470895.1 Bacteroidota bacterium | reverse complement strand
CCTAACTATGATTATACATGGACCTCTCCGGTAGCAACTCCTATCGTGAACGCTACTTCCGTTGGTAATGGTTCTGATCCTAATGATAACATCGCCAACCTGAGTGACGGAACTTATACAGTTATCGTTGAGAACAATGCATCGGGTTGCTTTGGTACCGCTCAGACTATTATATCGAAACAGACCACTCCGATTATTATTGTTAATGTTACTGTCGCACCTCAGCTGATCTGTAATCCGGATGGAAGCATCACCGTTAATGATATTTCAGTGGGCGGTATTGTGGATGCTGATCATACTCATTTCGATTTCACATGGGCTCGTGGTAACGTAGCCACTACCGTTGTTGGACCTTCGCAGAGTGAGGATGTACTTGATATTTTAAACCTGTCGACCATTGGCGCTGATTCATACTTCGTAAAAGTGAAGAGGCGCACTGGATTTAGTCCTGGATCAGGTTGTGAATCAACTCCTTTTAAAGTAGAAATATTAGATGAAAGTAAAGATCCGGAGATCGCTTTCACTTCTACAGTGCCTAACTCTAGTTGTACTCCGTCAAGTCCTAATGGATTTATTCAGGCAACTGCATCGGAACGAATAGGACCTTCTGGCGCATACAATTTTGTTTGGACATTTAATGGTGGAGCTGTGCCTCCTGTAACAACTCTGGGTGGCGCATCACCGATCAGTGAATTGACCAATGCGGGTCCAGGTAGTTATGCCGTTGAAGCGACAAATTCAGGTACGGGTTGTAAGTTCAATCAAGTCTTTGTATTGCAGACAAATCAGACGTTAAGTCTTCCAAATATTATCGATATCGATCAAGTTAATCCAACTAATTGTTTGCCTCAAGGCAGCGTTAAAGTTGTATCTGTTACGATAGGAGGTACCACTGTCTTTACTGATCCACCAGATGATTTGGATACCGATTATAATTATGAATGGTTTAAAAATTCTATCCCATCAGGATTAATTGCAGGTGAGCAAAATAGTTTGTTAGCCAATCAATTGCCAGGCAAGTATTTCGTTAGAGTCAGAAATGTGATTACAGATTGTTTATCCGCTGCAGTGGAATCGGTGATTGATTCAGCCAATATCGTTTATCCGGTTGTGAGCATTCAACAAACTGCACCTCAAATTATTTGTACAGTAAATCTAGGTTCAGGTGCTCTCAGGGCTCTAGCGGATGGACAGAATGACACCAATCCTAACTATGAGTTTAATTGGTTTTCAAATCTTAATTTGAGCGGGTCTTCGATTGCATCAACTAGCATGATCAATAGTTTGATTGCTGGTGATTATTCATTGCAAGTTCATGACCTTACCACTAATTGCCGTGCATCCGCTATATTTATTCTACCGGAAGATAAAATTGAATTTCAACCCGTACTGGCATTGTCAATCAATCCATTGACGGAATGTGATACGGACGATGGTGCTGTATTTGCCAGAGGTGTACTTTTCCCTATCAATACAGATCCTGCAAAGAATTATCCTTTTGCTTATGATTATACTGCTGATATGTATATTGGAAATCCACCTGCTGATTTAAATAATCCCGAATTTCCAAATATGCCTCCTGATCCTAACAACCCGTTATTCACGGAGAACCATCTTCAGGATAATTTACCCAATGGGATTTATACAGTTCGATTAACGGATACTAATACAGGTTGCTTTACCATTGACAAAGTATCAGTTGATGACTTGCGCAAGTTTCCAGCCCCTGTTGTTTCGACCATTGCTCCCGTTACAAATTGCGATCCGACTAATCCAAATGGCGTTGCTCGTGTTAACGTAAATGGAACTTTCGTTGGGTTTGAATTCAACTGGTATGAAGGCAACAATTTGGCAGGTATTCCTGTTTACACTGGTGCTGAATTTGGAGAATTAAAAGTGTCACCTCAGGTGTACACGATTGATGCAAAAAATCTAGACACAGGCTGCACAGGTAGCGTTCAAGCAAACATTGCCAGTGGCACAGTTGCTATCCCTTCACCGCAGATTGTGAAAATATCGGATGTTACAAGTTGTTTATTTAATAATGGAGCTTTATCTGTATCCGTTGGCGGAATCACTAAAGATTATGTTTTTGATTGGTATGATGGAACCACGGAAACACCTCCATCTGATTTTATCGGTGAGCTCTATGATAGTCTTGCTGTTGGGGTTTATTCCGTTACTGCAACAAGTAGAATTACTGGCTGTAAATCTCCGCTAGTGAATGAGTCTATTACAGATAAGAAAGAGTTTCCTGAATTCAAATTCCAAATTCAAAATGCATCCTGCGATTTGGCCAATGGCTTTGCTAGTGTTTTCTTTACATCCAGCGTTGGCATTAGTACCATTGAATGGTCACGTGAAAATCAGATTGTGGCATTTGGCCCCAATCTAGCAGATGCGCTGTCTGGACTTTATATGGTAAGGATTGTGTCAGAATTTGGTTGTGATGCAAGAGAGGATATTGAAATTCTAGCTGACATAAGACCACGAAATGGAATTTCAAGAAATGGTGATTCTCAGAATGATTATTTTCATATTGATTGCATTGACCAGTTTGAAAGTAATAATGTAAAGGTTTTCAACCGCGTAGGAACACTGGTTTATGAAGCTGACGGTTATGACAACGCGAACATATTCTTTAATGGTGTTTCTAATAGAGGGGTTAGTATCATTGGAACAAACGTACCTGATGGCACTTACTTCTTTATTGTTGACAAACGAGATGGCTCGAAACCTTTTGCCGGTTACCTGGAAATTGTAAAATGATGAAAATGATTAGTAAGTGTATTTTATCATTCCTTATTGCGGCAGCGATGCTCGTTAGTATAGCTGATCGTGCTGTTGCTCAACAGTATCCTGTTTTTTCGCAGTATTACTTTAATGAATTGGTTATTAATCCTGCTTATGCTGGAAATCATGTGCAGCTGAGTTTAACCTCCATGTATCGTAACCAATGGGTAAATTTTCCAGGGGCACCTCGCACATTTTCAATCAGTGGTCACACCTCCTTATATGACGGAAAAGTAGGTGTGGGTCTTCTTGTGAACCGCGATGAGATTGGAAGCTATGGTAATCAGAATGTATATGGATATTATTCTTATAAAATTGCTTTTAGAAAGGCCACACTTTCGATGGGTTTGCAGGCTGGCTTTAATTTCTTAGGCGTTGATTTCTCCAAACTGGATTTATTAAATCCAACGGATGCTTCTTTTGCAGCATTAAACACATACAAGCCAAACTTTGGAACGGGTGTTTACTTGAATTTTAAGAATTCTTTTATAGGTCTTTCTGTTCCATTTATTCTTAATAGTACATTAGTTTCTAATGTTTCCTCGTTAGGAACAGAATTAAAAGAAGCACGTTACTATTTTCTTCGAGGAGGAACCATACAAAAATTGAATACTAAGGGAACATTGAAGATTAATCCATCTATTTTAGTAAGAGCTCAGGAAGGTCAGCCGTTAAGTATGGATTTGAATGTGGGTTTAATTATCCATGACATCGTTAGTGCAGGAGCATCCTTACGAAGTGGTGATGCATTGATTGGATTTATTGACTTGAAAATAAGTGAGAGTTTCCATTTTGCTTATTCCTTTGATATGACAGGTTCAAACCTGAATAGATTCTCAAATGGGTCTCACGAGTTTCTATTAAATTACCGAACCAGAATTCGAAACCTACATAAGAATGTAGAATGCCCTGACTACTATGGGTATGGAATAAACGGTAGGCCTAGATTTAAGAAGTAAAGACCACAAAAATCAGTTTCCAATCAATACAAATGGAGCCCAATAATAGGGCGACTTAAAGTTCGTACTATTAATTAGTTTCAGTTTGGAATGGCGCAAAGCTCGAGCAAAGTTTTCAGTTTTGTCTTGCATTAGAGTTCTATAAAATTCGGTCATTAGTTCAGAGGTTGATTCGTCTGCTACACTCCAAAAGGAAACCACTATACTTTTAGCTCCCGCATAGGTAAGTGCTCTCGACAAACCAATTACACCTTCACCTTTTGATAATTTTCCCAATCCGGTTTGGCAAGCGGAAAGTACCGCGAGTTCTGCATTCAATTGGAGGTTAAATATTTCTCCGGAAAATAAATCACCGTCATCTTTACTGCCCGTGTTTAGAAACATTCTGGAAAGTTCAGGTTCAGTTTCATCAACAATACCATGTGTTGCAAAATGTAAATAATTATACTCAGAGAGTTTTGCTGATTTAATATTGGTTTCATTTGCCTCTTGAAATTTATCTATATGAGAATACTTTCCAAAAAGTGAAGCAATGTTATTAACCTCTTGCTCAGTGCCTGGTAGTTCACTAAGATTCGTGTTTTGAGGAAATTGAATTGGGGCACATAAATAAATGGAGGGAGTATCCTTTTTGGATGTTTTATTTTCTTTTTGGTTCATTAGTGCCGATGAGAATTCATAGCTAATGGAATATTTTTCTATTAAAAATTCCGCATGATTGAAGTCTTTGATAGATTTTGCGTTCAACGGCAGAGCTTCAAATGGCAATGTTCCTAATCGACCTGATGGAATAATTACGATTTGTTTTATTGAAGCAGGTAATTGTGGTATTAAGATTCGGTTAAGGGATGTCGAAGATTTTTGATAGGTAGTAAAATCGGAATAGAATAGACTGTTATTAAAGCCTCGAACAATTCGATCAAAATCGGCCGGTAATGTAAGGTTGCTGATCCTGAATTTTGTTTTGGTGATTACAAACTGATAAAGTCGTTTACTTTTTTCAGCAACAAAAAAACTAACGATGGCAGTTTCATTATTTATTGCATCCTGTAAGGCGAATACACTAGGGGTGTTTTGATTAAATTTCAGATTAAAATAATTGGGATATTCTTTCTCAAGACGCTTAATAAAAGCTGTGTAGTCCAGATTTAATGAAAATAAGCTTTCGCGTAATTTTTTTTCCTCATCCGTAGAAGGCTTTAGCGATATTTTCTGATTGAGTAGTGCTATATCTGACTTCAGATTTTTTTCTTGCTCAATTAACTCACTTGGAATTCCTGAAAATGATTTTGCCTGGGCCTCCGCAATTGACTCCTGCAAGACAGCTGATTTACTTTTTTCAGCGAATAGAAAAGCTTCTTCTTTGTATCTTTTTGAGTCAAAGATAATTTCACTTACCGCCTGAGCGATCCTGACGCCATCTTCATAAACTTCATTGGCAATTTCGCCTAATGCGAACTTATCTGTTTCGTCTGAACTGTGGTGCCTGATATCATCGATCAATGAATCACAGGCATGCAAGCAAGCGAGCGATAAGCGTAAATCGTCTAATCTCAGGGTTGATCCATAGTAAAGCGATTCCAGACTTTGCGCTTTCCATCGCAAGGAATACAATAGAATGAATCCGTTGTAATTTTCCTTAATTGATGGGTTTTGGGTAATATCTAGATTATTAAATGTAGGTGAGTTAGCGATAATTGCCTTTTGAAAGTAATCAATAGCTTCTATATAATTATTTTCTCCTAACTTAAGAATGCCTAAATCATTATAGGTGCTTGCTATATCTGAATGCTTTGATCCATAAGATTTCTGATATAACTCCAGTGCCTTTTCAAAATAACTGATCGCAGTTTTGTTATCGTTCATTTGTCGATAAGTTTGCCCAAGATAGGAGAGGACAAGTGCTTGGTTGGGATGCCCGTTAGGATAGATTTTTCCCCAAATTGATTTTGCGTTTTCAAAATTCACAATGGCATCTCCAAATAGCTCTATTTTACGATAGGCAAAACCTATGTTAGTGGATGATATTGCAATTTTTGGGTGATTCTGTCCATGAACCTTTTGATAGGAAGCCTGGGCTTTTTCAAAATATTCTAACGATTTATCAGGATCAGTTTCAAGATATATCAAACCTAAATCATTGTATGAGGCAGCTACTTCCTCACTCTCAGCCCCAAATAATTTTTCTCTTATTTGCAGTGCCATCATGTGATTCTCTTCCGCCTGTTTATATTTTCGAGTGCTTCCATAAACGAGTCCTAAAGTAGATAGGCATTTGGCAGCTTCTTTGGTGTTTTGGTTTTTGGAATTTTGAAACTTATTAAGGGCTAACCTAAGATTCTCAAGGGCTAAATCATAGCGGCCTTTATTTAAATATAGAAATCCTTTGTTGGTAAGGGTGATGGCATTACCTAATTCAGAGTTTGTCTCAGGAATACTTTTTAATTTCGAATCAGCATCATCTAGCTTTCCTTGCATCATTAATATCTCAACGACCTTGTTTGCAATGAGTACTTTGGTTTGTATATCTGGCGATTTGTTTGGGTTTAACAAAATCAAAGCTTGATCATATTCTGTAATCGTGATAAGAGAATCAGCCTTTTTAATAATAACATCACTTCGTTGTGCTAATGATATTCCGGAAATGCAGAATATGAAAAGTAATATCAGAAAGGTTCTCATCAGAAGCGGTAGTTATAAGTAATTGAGGTCACCATTATTCTTGTGAGTCCATCAGGATTTTTATCGCGTTGATGAATTTTATGTCCCCAAAGAATTTTTACGCCAGAACGCACATTAAAATTATAACCAGCGGTCACTATTCCAGACAAAGCGAGACCACGGGCACCTTCCGGCTTTATTTCTTGGCCTTTTTGATTTGTTATTCTATCGTTGGTGATTCTGTAAATGGGTAGAAGGCCTGTGCTGAAATTGAACCGCGAAAATCGGAAATTCCTTTCTATACGTAGCATTACGTCTAAACCTCGTTTGAGCAAATTTGCTTGACCATACTTTTTCAAATATTCTTGATCAGGATATTCAGGAAAATCGGTCCAATCAAATTTATTCTGGTTGATGTGCTTAAATGGAATCTGTATGCCGGTGGCAAATAGCCACTTTCGATTGATTAGTGAAAGGCCTGTAATAAAATCATAGGTACCTAAACTGGTTTGGTAATACATGGGTAATGGCTCGCCAGCAAATTTATTAGAAGTTTGATTTGATCTGTTGGTTGGAATTTTCCCGCCAAGGGAAAAGTTAATATCAAAACGATCGGTGTTTAGTAACGAACGTGTGTAGCATAATGAAAGATCGCTGACACCTTGGTTGTCGCCCAGATTTCCGCTGCGCACCATAGTGTACGGAACTTTTACCTGAAGAGATGACTTAGCATTGAGGCTGAAATTGAAATCGGCAGTGGCAACGTAGATGATCGGAGTTGTTGTGGTTGTGCCCCGATAGAAACTTAATTCCATAGAGCGTAGCTTAAGCTGTATTTTCTTGTTGTAGGGCTGATCCGGTTTCATGGCACCCATGGTGCAAAATCCAGCATCGCTGCAACCTTGAGAAAATGCGTTAACGGAAGAATATAGAATGAAAATGAGCGTAACGAAGGTTTTCATATAAATGGGTTGTGCTAAGTTAAACATGACTAACTCAAAGATCAACTCTTAATAGAATAAAAAGTCGTGGTTAAACCGGACTTTAATTGCAATTGTACAGGGCATACTATTTACATTCCTAAAGATTGATTTTCTATAGATGCCAACTCTATAATCTTTTCATATTCGGCAGGATTGAGGTCGTTAAAGAAATAATGAACCGGATTGGCATGAATTCCATTCACAAAAACTTCATAGTGCAGGTGTGGCGCGGTAGATAAGCCGGTGTTGCCAACATATCCGATCAAGTCACCTCTTTTTACCTTTTGTTCAAGACGAACAGCAAAGCCATGCATGTGGGCATATCGGGTGCGATAACCAAATCCATGATCGATTTCAATCACCTTACCATAACCGCTAAAGCTGATATCAGCCTTATCAATCGTTCCATCGGCAGTGGCATAAATGGGCGTTCCAATGGCTGCTGCAAAATCAATACCGGTATGCATTTTTTTAACTTTATAAATCGGATGGATTCTCCACCCAAATCCTGATGCTAATGCAATTAACTGTTTATTTGCTACAGGCTGAATGGCGGGTATAGCGGCAAAGAGTTTTTCCTTGCTTTCAGCAAGCTCCACTACTTCATCTTGAGATTTGGACTCTATGTAAATCTTGCGTCTGAGGTTGTCTACGTTTTCACTCAGTTTAATGATAATGTCCTCATGAATAATATTTTTCTCCTTTACCTCTTCATACCGATCGATCCCACCTATGCCAGCCTCACGAATACTTTTGTCGATAGGTTCCGCACCTAACACAACACGATAAATATTATCATCGCGATATTCCATGTTCCCGAGTTGACCTTGTAGTTTATTAACTTTTTGAAACAGATTATGGTAATAGAATTCCAGTTCTTTAACTTCATTTTTGAGAATCAATTCCTTCGGTGATTCAAAGTATGAACTTGAAATAAGCAATATCCCTGCAGCCATAGCAAGGGTAAGTGAGAAAATGCCTAGCGCATTTAAGATAATATCTCCGGTGGAAGTTTTAATTCTTTCGTACTTACACGTTTCGGTATCGTAGTAGTATTTTATTCTTGCCATAAATCACATTACGATTAATAGTTTATCATCCAGAAAAAGGTCTGAAAATTTTAATAATTTCTGAGTTACATTCCATTTTTGGTCCTTCTAATAATTCAATGCAATAAGGTATTGCCGGGAATACAACATCCAAACACTGTCGAATTGATTTTGGTTTGCCAGGCAAATTCACAATCAGTGTTCTGTTTCTGATACCAGCGGTTTGACGGGATAGAATTGCTGTTGGTACATATTTCAGACTTTCGATTCGCATGAGTTCACCAAATCCAGGCATCATCTTTTCACATACTGCTTCGGTCGCTTCTGGCGTCACATCTCTCTTGGAGGGTCCTGTCCCTCCGCAGGTGATGATGAGGCAACAGTCTTTTTGATCTGCCATATCTTTCATTGAATTTTCGATCAACACTTGTTCATCCGGGATAATGGCATATTCCTTTTCCCACGGTGAAATTAAATATTCATTTAATGTTTGAACGATTGCCCTACCGGGTAGATCTTCATAGATACCCAGACTGGCCCGATCGGAGACATTAATGATTCCGATTCGGATCATGCTTGATGGATCGGTTTAAATACAATATTTTCGGAACGGCCTTTTTTAAATACTTGCCTTCCTTTGTTGATTCCTTTTCTGATTTCTTTTTGTTTCTCTACGGGCATGGCGAAGATTTCAGCGCATTCAGGTGAGCAACATTCAGAATACTTTACAGCACATTCTTCACATTGAATAAAGAGCAAGTGACATCCATCATTCATGCAATTGGTATGGTTATCGCAGGGATTACCACATTGATGGCATACGCTGATAATATCGTTTGAGATTCGTTCACCGAGACGTTCGTCAAATACAAAATTCTTCCCCACGAAATGGTTTTCGAGTCCCTGTTCTTTTACTTCCTGGGCGTACTTAATGATTCCTCCATTAAGTTGAAATACATTTTTGAAACCAATGTGCTTGAACCACGCACTGGCTTTCTCACACCGAATGCCGCCTGTGCAATACATCAGCAGATTTTTATTTTTCTGCTCGGCCAATAATTCCCCAACAACTTTTAGTTCTTCCCGGAAGGTATCCACATCAGGACAAATTGCATTTTTGAAATGACCAACCTCACTTTCGTAATGGTTGCGCATATCCACAATTACGGTATCCGGATTTTCTGCGAGTTGATTGAATTGATTAGCATCTACGTGCACTCCGCAATTGGTAACATCAAAGGTTTCATCGTTCAAACCATCCGCAACTATTTTTTTTCGTACTAGGATTTTAAGCTTGAAGAATGATTTTCCGTTGTCATCCACGGCAATATTAAGCCTTACTCCATCTAAAAAATCGATCCTGAATAACTGAATTCTGAAGTGATCAAGTTGACTGCTGGGTACGCTTATTTGAGCGTTTATACCCTCTTGGGCTACATAAATTCTACCCAGCACTTGAATTTGGTCAAGTAGTTTATATAATTCATTTCTAAATGCGCCTGGATCGATGATATAATGATACTTGTAAAAGGAGATCGTTGTCCGTTGCTCATCGCTTAATTTAAGCTTCTCCTTAAGTTCTTTTCCGTTAATTCGATTATAAAGAGCCATTAGCAAAAATTTTGATCATGTAAAGGTAAGAATTATGATTTTTTTATCAATATAAACAATTCGAAACCAATTAGTTGGAGGATGGCTTTAACTCACCTTTGAGAAGTTTATTGTAATCTTCACACGACAAAACCCCTTTGAGCTGGCAATAGGAGCATGTCTTGTAGGTATTGCTAATGTAGCCTTTCTTTATAATTACGGTGCTTCCATTGCATACAGGGCAAGTGACTTTTCCACTTGGTCCGCAGTCGATATCATAATCTTGTGCAAAAACTTGTGTTGCTTGTTTTGATTCCAGATCTTTTTCTTTTAAAAGTTCTACTTCTGCTTTTTGTTTTAAGCTCAGAGTCTCCTTTGAGAATTGGCCAGAAGTACCTTTTAATTGGATGTATTTATTAAGCCAATCAACACTTTGTTTGTATTTGCCTAAAAAGTACGAATTCTTTCCAAAGTAAAACGTAATATCAGAAGGCACGCTCTTCACGGATTTTAGAATTGTCAGAAATTTTTCATCCGAAAGTTGATATTCACCTTGATTCATTAATGCTACAGCTGAATCTAATTTCATGCTCATCGCTCGCTGTCGCTCGGCTTGCCTCTGTATTTCTAGCTGTCTTATTTTTTCAGCTTCGGTTTGGCTGAAACTAGTAACAGCAGTTGCGAATAAGAAAATCCAGATTGTAAATACTTGCTTCACAGTACTTATATTTATTTTATAAAATCGTTCTTTGATAGATTGAGCCACTCCAATGCAGCGTTGCTAAAAATATCTTCCTTCACGTTATCTGATAAATCCATATCCTCAATGAATTGACCAATACCTAAATCTCCTAACGGAAATGGATAGTCAGAACCCAACATCACTTTTTTACTACCCTGAAGTTTCAAAACATACTCGAGCATCATCGGATCATGAGTAATGCTATCTACCCAAAATTTCCCAATATATTTTCTTGGGTTCACGTTATTATCAATGGCTACCAGGTCTGGTCTGCATTCAAATCCATGTTCAATTCTTCCTATAGTAGTGAGAAAAGAACCTCCTGCATGCGAAAACATAACTCGAAGTTTTGGAAGCCTTTCAAAAATCCCGCCAAAGATCATGGAACACATTGCTCTTGCGGTCTCAGCAGGCATACCTACCAGCCAGGGAAGCCAATAGCGTTGCATATTTTTTTCACCCATCATGTTCCATGGATGTACCATAACGGCTAGTCCTAGTTTCTCGCATGCTTCGAATACAGGAAAGAATTTTTCTTCGTTTAGATTATCATCATTGATGTTTGATCCAATTTGGATTCCCGATAGTCCGATTTTTTTAATGCGCTCTAATTCTTTCACTGCGAGTTCAACATCTTGCATGGGCACGGTAGCAAGTCCTATGTATTCCTTCGGATAGTCTTCCACTAATTTACCGAGATGATCATTCAGAAATTTCGAAAGATCTAAACAGTCCAATGGTTTTGACCAATACGAAAACATTACCGGGATTGTGCACACCACCTGAACATGGGTACGAAACTGTTTATATTCTGTAATCCGTAAATCGGGGTTCCAACAATTTTCTTTGATTTCTCTGAAGAATTGATTTCCGCGCATCATTTTAGCAAAACCTTTTTTGTGGTGCTGCAGATAGATGAAATCGCCATAGCCAAATTTCTCACTCCAATTGGGCATTTTCTTGGGGAGGATGTGCGTATGGGCGTCAATCTTAAGCATGGGCATGAACTAATCTGTCAAAGGTAGAAAATTTATAGGCAGATTAATCAGTACTGTTTTTCCCGGCCATCCAAAAGAAGTAAATGATGTTGAATATGATAAGCCGAAAAGAAAAGCATTTCGCGCAGAGTGATTTTTCAAAGCAGTGCAAGTAGAAGTTGATCTAACTGATTTTCATTCCTCGAATCAATTCGTTTGATCATTCGAACGGTTTGGAGTTTGAAGCCGGTAATCTTCTTTTCTTTTTGGTTCCAAGATAAAAAGGAATGGATGAAACTGCCTGAAGCAGTGCCACCAGCCGATAACTTTTGATGATAGCGTTCCTGTAGTTCCTATAATCTCTGGGATCGCGGTTCGGCTTTCCAAACATCATCCTAAAAACCATGGAGGGGAGGAGTAATATCTGGTTTACTGGAGTCAAACTTCTTATTAAATGATCCGGATTTTGACCTGCCGACCATTTTTCTTGAATTGTTTTTGTATTTGACTCCTGCAATTGCTGATTCACCAAATGAACAAAAGCATCGCGATGTTTTCTGATTTGCTCAATGATAAATCTTTTGTCTTCCATGCATTAGTTTATAGGCTCCAGCCTGTTCTGTATTCGCGCCTTACAAACTGATTGGCCTCCTCAAAGTTGGTTATCTTCATATTCTTTGCATCCCACAGTAACTTTTTTCTTCCGGGAAATGCTCCTGTTTCTGTGCGCATAGAGTAGCTGCGAATAGCAAGATTGCCCATCAATACAGCTTCGGTAAAAGGTCCTGCATAATCGAATGGCGAACTGAGTTGCTTCTTTCCATAACCTGCCAGGCATGCATCTACCCATTCGGTATAATGTCCTGCTTCGGCTCCTGGAATGCGCGGTATGGATGGTTTTGGAAACGATACATCCTTCATGCGGGAAGTAGGTAACAAAATAGGCCCTACGTTGTAATTGGCCATCAATTTTCCTTTTGTTCCTTCAAAGATATATCCATTACCCAGATCACCTCCACCACCCATGATTTCGTCAGGCAATAATTCATCAGGGCGTTTGGGTATTAGTCCACCATCCATCCATGTGATGGTAATATTTCCTTTACCATCCTTACGTGGAAACTTTAGATGTATGATTGATGATGCGGGACAACTTTCTTTGTAGTCGGCTAATTCAAAAAAACCAGACCAAGCAGTGGTTGTGCTGCATTCAACCTCTGATGGATAATCAATTGGTAAAATCCGGAATGCAGGATCTAAAATATGACAAGCCATATCCCCTAAGGCACCGGTTCCAAAACTCCACCAACCTCTCCAGTTAAAGGGATGGTAGGCTGGATTATAATCAATTTCCTTAGCGGGGCCGAGCCAAAGATCCCAATTAAGTTCGGTCGGGATTTCATGTTTCCCTGAAGGAGCAGGTATCCCCTGAGGCCACACAGGCCGGCTGGACCAAGCGAGTACATTCGTAACATCTCCAATCAATCCGGCATCTACCCATTCTTTGGTGGTGCGGACATAATCCGCTGAAGCGAATTGATTTCCCATTTGAGTTACTACCTTATATTTTCTGGCTGCTTCTGTAAGCATACGCGCTTCATAAATATCGTGCGTAAGAGGCTTTTGCACATATACATGTTTGCCACGTTGCATGGCTGCCATCGCTGCTACAGCATGGGTATGGTCGGCAGTAGTAACAGAAACTGCATCGATGTGCTTTGCTTCTTTATCCAACATCACCCGAAAATCTTTATAGCTTTTAGCAGATGGAAAATTCTTTTTTGACTTAACGGCTTGCCGATCATCAACATCGCATAAGAAAGCGATTTTCGCTTTTGGATTTTTCGCAATACCCATCATATCAACAGTACCCTTTCCCCCTACGCCAATGCCTGCTACGTAGAGGGTATCACTGGGTGCAATGTAACCCGGACCACCAAGTACGAAGCGGGGAACAATAGAAATGGCAGCGACACCTGTAGCTGACTTCTTAATAAAACTTCTTCTGGAAATCATGACTATTAATTTATAGTTTAAAAGTCCAGTCTATTGGCTTCAGGACTTTTGATTGATAGTATTTAGCAACTCAAACTTACCAACCAGTACGATATTCTCGCTTTACGAATTGATTGGCATCATCAAAGTTGGTGATCTTCATGTTTGGTCCATCCCACAACAGTTTAATGAAGCGTCCAGGGTAATCAAACTGATCCGGATTTCCTCCTTTACGAGTTTTACGTATATCATAGCTGCGAATGGCTAGATTGCCCATCAATAAACCTTCGGTGAGTGGTCCTGCTAAATCAAACGAAGATGATAATTCTGATTTTCCATAGCCTGCAATACAACCTTCTACCCATTGTGCATAATGGCCATCGGAACCTCCTACAATACGCTTATACTTTTGAGGCGCACTCACTTCCTTAGTGCGTGAAGTGGGTAGCAATTGTGGATTGATTCCATACGTTCCACACATCATTTTACCCTTGGTACCCACCATGATTACTCCGTTGCCGCCATCGCCCATCATTTCATTGGGGCCAAGTTCTTCTGGTCTTTCTGGCTGAATGCCACCATCCATCCAATGGAATTTTACTTTCGGTTTTCCTGTTGCTCCTGGAAATGTCATGATAACGTTGGAAGAAGGTGGGCAGCTATCCGGAAAATATCCACGCTTGAATTCGTCAACATAAACACTACCTACACTACACTCCACTTCCGTGGGATAGCCAAGTCCGAGAACACGGAAAGGCGGCTCAATGATGTGGCAGGCCATGTCTCCCAAAGCGCCAGTTCCATAATCCCACCAACCGCGCCAGTTAAAAGGAACGATCTTCTCTACATAGTCTTTCGCGGGAGCGGTACCAAGCCACAGATTCCAATCTAACTCTTTCGGGATTTCAGCTTTATTAACTGACCATGGAATACCTTGTGGCCATACGGGGCGGTTAGTCCAGCAATACACGGTGTGCACATCTCCAATTAATTCTGCATCATACCACTCGCGCATTTGACGAACTCCATCACCAGACGCACCTTGATTACCCATTTGAGTAACTACTTTATATTTCTTCGCTGCTTCAGTAAGCATGCGCGCTTCATGGATATCATGCGTCAAAGGCTTTTGCACATAAACGTGTTTGCCTAACTGCATGGCGGCCAGGGCCTGAATGGCATGCATGTGATCTGGAGTGGAAACGGAAACGGCATCAATGCTTTTATGATTTTCATCAAGCATCTTGCGGTAGTCTTTATAATATTTCGCCTTCGGAAAGTTTGCTACAGTTTTTGCTGCCCTTCGATCGTCCACATCACATAGAAAAGATATTTCTGCCTTACCACTTTTTGCAAACATGGAAATGTCACTTTCACCTTTTCCCCCAACGCCAATACCGGCAACATAAATCTTATCGCTGGGAGCGACAAAACCTTTTCCACCTAATACATAACGTGGAACGATGGTTACTGCACCTGCAGCAAGGCCAGCTTTTTTAATAAAAGTTCTTCTTGAAGTCATGTTGCTAAGGTTAGATTATCAAAGTAAAAATTTACATTTTATCAATCGAACTTCACACTTTCGGCAAGCGTGCGTTCATCATATTTTACACCATATTGATCCAGCACGTCTTGTGGAACGCCATCCCATTGATTCGGTTTGTTACCTACATAACCCAGATCTTTAATGCCAATTTCACTGGTAAAAAATCCGGTAGCAGTGAGGTCGCGCATCAGGTTGAAGAAAGCCACCCCTTGTAGCATTTCTGGTTTTGCTTTTTCAGGAAAGGCGATTTCATCAATCATGTCGATTTGCTGAGTGGCATTGCATGATGCGAAATCAGCAGCGAATCGTTTCATGCATTGGATATCCAACCATTTGAGTCCACCGCGCATTGGAGTTTGATGATCTGGCATATCTTTTACAATGAACTCAATGAACTCAGGAACTTTAGCATCCGTTGCAGAACCTGAAACTTCGTCTTTAGGAATGATGATATCAACCAATATTCTGATTGTTTTCATTTCATGTTCATCAAAGAATGTTTCGCTGAGCAACTTTTGTTCCCGAATAAGTTCATCCGGAGTTCTATCGATTGTGAACGCAGGTGCCTGAGCAACTTCTTGTTTAGGAGGTTCGCATGATTGTAACAGAGCGGTTGCACCAAGTGATCCTACCGCAAGTGTTTTTAGATATTTTCGTCTGTCCATAATAGTAGTTAGTAGCAAGACCTATAGTAGTAAGATATTTGTTATTACTGATTTCTCAGTCATATACCTTATATATAAAGTCTTAGGTCTGATTAAATATTCTGTTTTTTTAATTCATCAATAATATATTCACTGGCTCTCATAGAAAGTGCAAGAATGGTCCATGTAGGATTTTTATCCGCTTGTGAAACAAATGGCCCTCCATCGACTATGAAAAGATTCTCAACATCATGCGCCTGGTTGAATTTATTGACAACTGATTTCTTTGGATCAGCACCCATACGGGTAGTGCCTACCTCGTGAATGATACGACCTGGGTCAGCAAGTCCATAATTATTTTCCGGACCATCTTTTCCATAGGTGACCACACCACCCATTTTGTCAATAATTTCTGCAAATGTTTCTTTCATGTGCTTGGCCTGCTTCACTTCATGATCAGTCCATTTGTAATGGAAACGTAACACTGGTATTCCGTATTTATCCACCGTGTTCGGATCGATCTCGCAATAGTTATCTTCCATAGCAATGGATTCACCCCGACCTGACATTCCGAACGTAGCGCCATAAAAATAACGATAGTCATCTTTCAAAGAAGCGCCATAACCACCTCCATCTTTTTGCTTTCCATCACGACCTGGATATTTTCCATTGAGGCCTTGCATGCCAAAACCATAACCGTAACCTGGCATTCCCATTCCTCCATAATATTCAATATGGTAGCCTCGTGGGAAGTCAAGTTTTTTACTGTCGAGCCACCAAGGTGTGTATACGTGCAAACCGCCTACACCATCCTCGTTATATCTTTTTCTACCTACCAATTTAGGAAGAATGCCACCCATGTCTGCGCCTGTTGAGTCATGCAGATATTTACCAACCACACCACTCGAATTGGCAAGTCCATTAGGGAATTGCGTTGATTTTGAATTAAGAAGTAAGCGAGCCGATTCGCAAGCACTGGCTGCTAACACTACTACTTTAGCATTAACAGTGTATTCTTGCTTATCATCTTTATTGACAAAGGAGACGCCCGTTGCTTTGCCTTCAGAATTAGTATTGACCTCGCGCACCATGGCATTTGGAATCACATCTACATTACCGGTATTTAACGCTGGTTTAACCAAAACGGAAGAGGAAGAGAAGTCTCCATAAACTGTACATCCTCTGTTACATTGTGAACAGAAGAAGCAAGAGCCTCTATCTTTATTGATTGGTTTTGTTAAGATGGATAAACGTGAAGGAATAACAGGGATATTTAATGCCGATCCTGCGTCTTTGATAAAGAGTTCGTGAAGACGAGGCTTTGGTGGCGGAAGAAAAATACTGTCAGGATCGTTAGGAAGATTTTCTTTCGAACCGAACACACCAATGAGTCGATCTATCTTATCATAGTAAGGAGCAACATCCTCATAACTGATTGGCCAGTTGTCTCCCAATCCATCCTGATCTCTTCGTTTAAAATCTTTTGGTCCAAAGCGCAATGAAATTCTTCCCCAGTGATTGGTTCGTCCTCCCAACATGCGTGATCTGAACCAGTCAAACTTGGTTCCGTCTTTACGGGTATATGGTTCGCCTTCTAATTCCCATCCACCATAAGCAGCGTCAAAATCTCCGAAATTGCGATAAGTTGTTCCTGCCCCTCTGCGGGGAGATTCCCACGGCCATTTCAGTTGGGTTACGTTTTTTGCCGGATCGTAAAGAGGACCAGCCTCCAACAGCACGACTTTAATTCCCGCATTCGCCAGTACGTAAGCGGCCATGCCACCACCGGCACCGGAACCTACTATGCATACGTCATAATCTTTCGGAGTTTTTTTGATTTGAAAATCAGACATAGAGAGAGTTTAGATTTTTTTAACTTTTCTAAATGTAGATTTTATTTTCAGAAATCAGAAGAAAGAAATTTTTGATCAGTCGAATGACAGGAGGAATGGTTCTATTTCTTTTTTGGCACAGGATCATAGCCACTACTACCCCAGGGATTGCACCTTACTATGCGCTTAATTCCCAGCCAAATCCCTTTTATAACTCCCCATTCCTGGATAGCTTCAAGGGTATATTGCGAGCAGGATGGCGTATGTCTGCAATGAGCGCCTAGCATAGGTGAGAGAATGCCCTGATAAAGTCGTATGGGAAGTATGAAGATCCGCTTAAAAAACATGGTTTTGATATGGAGACAAATTTAAACTATTTGAGATCAAAAAAGTTCTGTTTATCCGATCTTATCAAGATACTTTAATCCTAATAGAATAGGAAAGCATACTCCTCACTGATCATCGTGAGCGGAATTTCATTTAAAACGGTTTGCCATAATCCAATAGGCATTTTTGAGAAGCAGCAGGACATAGGGAACCCTAAAATGTCAGGAGCTACCTTATATGGCCAGTTCAATCAGGAGTTTAAATTGTCAGGAGGTGGATATACGATTTGGTTTGGGAGAGATGAATTTTACTTTAACTATAAAAAGTTAAAAGGAAATTTTGTTCTGACTGCTAATTTTTAGTTTATCGGCATGAGCAAAGATCCACATCGCAAAATAGGATGGATGGTTCGCAATTCATTGGACGACAATGCAGCCCACGTGATTGGAACACTTCATGGCGATGGATTGATGGTATTGCAATGGAGGGTTATTAAAGGTGCATTTATGAGAGATCCAGAAGATGAAATTCAATTTGTTAAAATTGATCCTCAAATTATTCAATTGGAAAGAAATAACGGCACATATATTTTGAGCGTGACCAACCAGTGTGAGCATTTAATAGGAGGTAGGAAACTATAAATACAAGGGGATGGGAGATGAGGCGTTTGCCGGTTTGTTTTTTTTTCGCACTTAACGAAACTTTTGTTGAGGAAGCAATAGTTTGGAATTTGCGTATCGTTAAACCTGTGTCGTATAATTATAATGAAGGTCGTGAGGGATACCTGGGAAGCAGATTGGAGATCATTCAGGCAGCTGACGGAAAAAGAAAGATAATCCATGAAGCGACTACTTCTTTTGATGCACTTTCATGGTTGGTCACCCAATAGTAAATATGTTGCTTTTGTTAGCAATTCGAAAAAACCAGAAAAGCCATGTGGAATGACTATTCAATAGCCCATGTCATCTCTCCGTCTTTGGCGTCCATCACTTGAACTCCTTTTTGTTTTAGTTCATCGCGGATTTTATCGGATAATAAATAATTGCGATCCGTGCGTGCTTTCTTTCTTAAATCGATCAGCACTTGAATTACGCCATTTAAAAGTTCATGATTGTGTTCTTCCTCCTCGCGCAAGCCAAGCACTTGCTCCATAGTATTAATGTAGGTTGATTGAAATAAATTAAATTTTTCTTGATCAAGATTCTGAAGCGATATGTTACCTGATTTGATGTCATTGATTCGTGATGACATTTCAAATAATACGGCAAGTGTTTTAGCTGTATTAAAATCATCACTCATGGTCAGGTGACATTCTTCTGCTAATGTGTGTAACTCTTCGGAGATTTTTTGGTCTGATCCTCCTTTACCCTCATGAACAAATTTCTTTACCGTATTTAAAGAAGCAATTAGTTTTTTGAATCCTTTTTCGGCAGCGCTCAAGGCCTCATTTGAAAAATCAAGTGTGCTTGAATAATGAGACTGCAACATGAAGAACCGAACAGTCATAGCGCCATAGCCACGTTCAAGAAGCGGATGATCACCGGCAAAAAGTTCTTTCGGTAAAAATGAATTACCCAATGACTTGCTCATTTTTTGCCCATTCACGGTAAGCATGTTGGAGTGTAACCAATAGTTAACAGGAGATTTTTGATTTGCTCCGGTAGCTTGTGCGATTTCACATTCGTGATGCGGAAACTTCAAGTCCATGCCGCCTCCGTGAATGTCAAATGTTTCGCCTAGGTATTTTGTACTCATTACCGTACATTCAATGTGCCATCCAGGAAAGCCATCGCCCCAGGGTGAAGGCCATCGCATAATATGATAGGGGGAAGCTTTTTTCCACAGGGCGAAGTCAATTTTTTCATGCTTCTCATCCTGACTGTCTAAGTCTCGACCGCTTTCCATTAACTCTTCAATATTTCTACCAGAGAGAATTCCATAATGATGACTTTCATTATACTTGCGAACATTGAAATAGACCGACCCATTTGCTTCGTAAGCTAGTCCCTTATCAATCAGTTTTTTTGTTATTTCTATTTGTTCAACAATATGACCGGTTGCACTGGGCTCAATACTTGGAGGTAGGATATTAAATTGTCGCATCACTTCATGGAAGCCTTCCGTGTAAGACTTAACTACTTCCATCGGCTCGAGTTGTTCAAACCTTGCCCTTTTGGCTATTTTATCCTCGCCTTCATCTGCATCATTTTCAAGATGGCCAACATCCGTGATGTTTCTTACGTATCTCACCTTATAACCCAGATATCGAAAGTAACGCGCAATAATATCAAAAGTAAGAAAGGTGCGTACATTACCTAAGTGAACATTATTGTAAACGGTTGGTCCGCACACATACATTCCCACAAATCCTTCAATAAGGCTTTTGAATGGTTCCTTTTTTCTGGATAAAGAATTCGTGATTTGAAGAGGAAATTTTTCGTACTGTTTCATATAACATCAGAGGTGCGAAAATACCATATTTAGATCAAATGATAGCCAATGATCGTGAACATAAACCGCCTGTTTTTTTTATTTTCTAGTTAAGTAACTGATCCGTAATAGCAAAACAAAAAGTGATTAAAAGCGAAATTTCGGACTAAACTAAAATTTTTTATCTAAAAAATTTTCAATGATTACAATATTCATCAATTCAACCAACCCCATACGAAACGCCATGTTGTGGGGAGCACCCTTTTAGTCCACGTTGCTTTCGGCAAAAGCGAAGGTTTGGGAAACAAATGACAACCTCCGCAGTATTGTTTTGCCAAACGAGTTTCCTTTTGTTCTATACTTTCGCAGGAAACAAGAAGAGATACAATTCTAGCCAGAGCAATCAACCGATTCATCAGGAAAACTTAGTTAAAAATCACTAACAGAAAACAATGATTCATCTAAGAAGAATTTATCTTAAAAACACAAAACTGTTTGGTCAAATTTTATACTTAAATGTTGTATATGGCAAAGGAAAAATCCTCCCGCAGGAATTTCATCAAGAAAATAGCAAGCACTTCTTTGTCAACTTCAGTGACTCCTGCTTTAAATGGCTTCTTCTAGTGAGATTCAGTTTTTATAGTCTCCTCAAAAGGTTCAGTGAAGCACAACAGACGGAATATGAGAAATGGTATAAAGCGAAATATCCTTCCACTAAACCAAAACTTGTTGAATCTGATCTTGAATTTAAAGCGCCCAAAGGTTATAGTGCTAACCTGGATCATCACATTCACTTCTACAAAGGCAGTAGCGAAAACGCACCGATTAGGGAAAATGCATTGTTTGGCATGCTGTCAGGCCGGACCTGCGTTAGCTACCAACAAAAGTTATTTCGAAAAGAAAATTATCAATTGGGATCCTGACCAGGCAAAGCTGATCTGATTTCACTCATGTATTTTCTATGATTTTAAAAGCCTCTGAATTGAATAGAGGCTCTTACTTTTTTCATTTAGTTAATGCGATGGTGACTTTGCCAACGGGTATATTATTCTGTTTAGGCCATACAAAACCAGTTCGAAAGTTTAGCTGACATAAATCATAAAATCACCTGATTACTGACAGCCCTCAAGGGACCTATTTGGGCTAATTTTAGTTCATAAAATTTAAGCCAATGAAAACGAAGACCTCCTATGTCAATACGGACGGCAATTCTGCTGCTGCCAATATTGCCTATGCTTTTAGCGAAGTCGCTGCCATTTATCCGATAACCCCTTCTTCCGACATGGGAGAGAAAGCAGATGCATGGTCGGCAGAAGGACGAAAGAATATTTTCGGTGAAAAGGTCGATGTGGTGCAAATGCAATCCGAGGCGGGTGCTGCCGGTGCTATACATGGAGCGCTCTCTGGAGGCGCCATGGCCACTACATTCACGGCTTCGCAGGGGTTAATGCTGATGGTTCCCATCATGTTTAAGGTAGCAGGAGAAATGATTCCGACTGTCTTTCACGTGTCGGCTCGTTCGTTGGCTTGCCAGGCGCTGTCGATCTTCGGTGATCATTCGGATGTGATGGCTACCCGTGGAACCGGCTTTGCCATGTTATGTTCTAATAATGTGCAGGAGGCTCAGGACATGGCTGTGATATCTCACTTATCCACACTGGAATCACGTATTCCATTCCTCCATTTCTTTGATGGTTTTCGCACCTCGCACTCCATACAAAAAATAGTGCCGATTGATTATGATACGATCAAGTCGCTGCTGGACATGAAGTACGTGGAAGAGTTTCGCAAGCTGGCACTAAGGCCTGAAGATCCGGTTTGCAAAGTCGGTGCACAAAATCCTGATGTATACTTTCAGGGTAGAGAAACCGTGAATAAATATTATGATGCCTGCCCGGGCATTGTGAAGAAGCACATGGAAGCGTTTGGAAAGAAAACCGGCCGCAACTATAAACTGTATGAATATGTAGGTGATCCTAAAGCCACCAAGATGATTGTGGCCATGGGCTCTTCAACTGAAACTATTGAAGAAACCATCAATTACCTGATGAAGAAAGGGGAGAAGGTAGGGGCCGTAAAAGTAAGATTATATAGACCATTTGCCTTGGAGGATTTCTTATCTGCGATTCCTCAAACCGTTAAGAAAATTGCTGTACTCGATCGCACGAAAGAACCTGGTGCTCTGGGCGAACCGCTCTTCCTCGATGTACTGGTGGCATTGCGTGCACGTCCGGATATTCAGATCATCGGTGGCCGCTATGGTCTATCGTCAAAAGAATTTACATCTTCGATGGTGAAGGCCGTGTTTGATCACCTCGATAACCAAGGATGGCATGGTTTCACCGTGGGTATCAATGATGATGTGACCAAGCTATCCATTCCTGTAAATGAAGAAATTGATACTGAGCAGGAAGGAATTGTGCGGTGCAAGTTCTGGGGTTATGGATCGGATGGAACGGTGAGTGCAAATAAAAACTCCATCAAGATCATTGGCGAAAGCACCGACCTCTTCGTGCAGGGATACTTCCAATATGATTCGAATAAGTCGGGAGGATACACGGTTTCTCACTTGCGTTTTGGTAAACAGCCTATTCAATCTGAATACCTCTTAAATAAAGTTGACTTTGTTGCCTTGCACCGTTCACAATACATTGGTCAGTATGATATATTGGAAGGCATCGCTCAGGGCGGAACATTCCTGATAAACAGCAGCCAGAAACCTGAAAATATTTTCCGTTTGTTTACCCGCGACATGCAGGAAACGATCTGGAAAAAGAAGGTAAAAGTATATGCTATCGATGCTTCTAAGATTGCCAAGAGCGTTGGCTTAGGTGGTCGTATCAATTCGGTCATGCAAACAGCCTTCTTCAAAGTATCCGGTGTAGTGCCTGAGCAGGAAGCCATTGGCCTCATCAAAAAATATATTGAAAAACAATTCGCCCGTAAGGGAAAAGAAATTGTAGAGATGAACTGGAAAGCTATTGACGTTACATGCCAGTCGATCATCGAAGTGCCAATTCCAACAGAATCTGAGAAGTATGCTGAGATTACTCACGTTGTTCCTGAAAACTCTGGCGCGTGGGCCGAACAGGTCATTGATCCGATTCTTCGTCTCAAAGGAGATACCATTCCAGTATCGCGTATGCCACTCAATGGTGCTGTGCCTACAGGTACCAAGAAACTGGAATATCGCGGAGTTCCTGGTAACCCTGCCGCATGGATTGAGAAACTTGAGTTTGTAAAAGAGGTGAATGCATCCGAACCCTACATTGAATATCCTCCAAGCTGTTCAGGTTGTGGTGAGGTGCCGTATATACACATGGTTACCCAGATGTATGGCGATCGCATGCTCATCGCAAACGCAACAGGGTGTACTTCGATTTACGGAGGTACATTCCCTTCCACGCCTTATACAAAAGACAAAAACGGAAAAGGTCCGGCATGGGCCAACTCGTTGTTTGAGGACAATGCCGAATTTGGTTTCGGTATGCGCATGGCTGTGGATTCAAACCGCAAGCAGCTGAAGACAAACGTGCATGCGTTGGTTCCGCTTCTTAGTAATGCTGCCCTGCGTCATGCTCTTGAAAAAGGATTGATCCTGTTCGATGCCGTAACACGGGAAGCAAGAGATCATGCTGATGCCATTAAAGTACTTCTGGCAGAAGAAAAATTGAGAAGCTCTGGTAATAAAGAAATCAGAGTACTGCTGGATAAAGTAATCGAACTACAGGATTACTTTATTGACAAGAGCATTTGGATCTTAGGTGGCGATGGCTGGGCTTATGACATTGGCTTCAGCGGATTAGATCACGTGATGGCTTCCAATAAAAATGTAAACATACTGGTTGTTGATACCGAAGTATATTCCAACACGGGAGGTCAGGCTTCCAAATCAACACCTCGTGGTGCTGTGGCCAAATTTGCATCGGATGGTAAAAAGCTAGGCAAGAAAAACCTGGGCTTGATGATGACCACCTATGGAAACGCATACGTAGCGGTGGTGAACATGGGTATGGATCGTGAAAAAACGGCTCTTGCTTTTGTAGAAGCAGAGAAACACAATGGGCCATCGTTGATCATCGCGTATTCCCCTTGCATTGCCCATGGTTATAACATGCAGCAAGCGAAGAAGCAATCCGAGAAAGCAGTAAAGTCTGGTTACTGGCCCATGTATCGTTTCAATCCGGAATTGCGTGCCGAAGGAAAAAATCCGTTCACCTGGGATGTTCCTGCAACTGAAAAAGTGGCCTTTAAAGATTACCTCGAAGAAGAGATTCGCTATAAGACGCTTAACTTATCCAGTCCGCTGGAAGCAGAACGCCTTACTGAACTTGCTATAAAAGACAACGAGCAACGCTTTAAAGACATCAAACACTTATCGGAAATTTAACAACGCTAAATACAAATCATCATGGTAGATTTAAAAACTAAATACTGCGGGTTAACACTTAAAAATCCGATTGTGGTTGGAGCCAGTAACCTGGTTACGGATATCGATAACCTTGTTAAGTTAGAGAAAGCAGGAGTTGGAGCCATTGTATATAAGTCATTGTTTGAAGAACAGATTCAACTGGAGTCCTTAGAGATGGAACAATCTCAGGAAGCATTCAGCAACTGGGATGCCGAGCATGATTCTTTCTTTCCAAACCTGAAGCATGGTGGCCCTGCCGAGCATTTATTAAGACTGCGACAGGCGCGCAATGCGGTATCCATTCCGTTGATCGGAAGTCTCAACTGCGTGTATCACGACACCTGGTTGGAGTATGCGCAAAAGATGGCCGAGACGGGCATCGATGCACTCGAATTAAACTTCTATGCCAGTGAGATTGATTTTGAATCGGATGGCGCCTCGAATGTGAACAGCCAGATTGAAATTTTGCAAAGCATTCATAAGGCCATCCGCATTCCGGTGATTGTGAAACTAAGTCCGTATTACACCAATACACTTTCCGTGATTTCAAAAATGGATAAGGCAGGGGCCGCAGGCTTCGTGTTGTTCAACAGACTGTTTCAACCCGACATTGATGTTGAAAAGGAAGTTCATCACTACCCTTATAACTTCAGTAGCGAGAATGACAACAGGCTTGCTTTGCGATATGCTGGATTGTTACATCGCAAGATTGACGCCACCATCATCAGCAACACCGGCATTTTTACCGGACAGGATGTGATCAAAATGTTGTTGGCTGGGGCCGATGCCGTGCAAGTGGTGAGCACCATTTATAAACGTGGTATCAACTACATCGAAACTATGCTCATCGACATCGAGAAGTGGATGGAGAAAAAAAAGTACACGTCTATTGCCGACTTTAAAGGAAAACTATCCAAAGAAAACATGATGGATCCATTCGCTTACAAGCGTGCGCAATATGTCGATATATTAATGCGCTCCGAAGTGTTCATGCAGTATCATCCCAAACGCGGAGAATTGAACAGCGACCATGATGATTATTGATTCATTCAGAATAACTAACTTAACTTAAATCGAAACAAAAATTTAAAACTCAAATAACCATGGCAAAAATTGGAATCTTTTACGGCTCTACGGAAGGAAACACGGAGCGCGTAGTAACTAAAATTCAGGAACTGTTGGGAGGGGAGGCCGTGGCGGCATTGCACAATGTGAATTCATCATCAGCCGATGACATGCAGCCTTATCCATACTTGATTTTGGCATGCCCCACTTGGGAGATTGGCCAATTGCAGGAAGACTGGGATTCTTACATTGACGAACTGGCCAATGTTGATTATGCAGGCAAGAAGGTTACATATGTAGGTGTAGGCGATGCGGATGGATATCCTGATACATTCCTGGATGCCATTGGCATTATACACGATCGTATCAAAGACAAAGGCGCAACGTTTGTTGGCGCATGGCCTACGGATGGTTATAACTTCGAAGAATCAAAAGCGGTGGTTGATGGAAAGTTTTTAGGGTTGGCTATCGATGAAGACAATCAAAAGGATCTAACCGCCAAGCGGACAGCCGACTGGCTTGCCTTATTAAAACCAGAGTTTCAATGATCAATGATCATGGGAGACATTCGGTTTAAAAAGCCCATATTTCCGGTTAGCGATCAGTTAAGAAATTACCTGATCGCTACCAACCGCGAAATCGAGGTACCGATTGGTTACCAGGATTTATTGCGATTCAATAGTTCACTCACGCTCTTTGATAAGAAGGGGCATGACACCCTTTGGGAAACGCTCATCTATTCCGAATCCGACCGGCAATACATCCATGTAGATCTTCTGAAGATTTACTCTCAGTTAAAAGTAGGTGGCGATCTATCGGTGATTCATCACCTCTATGTGGATCGCGTAGATTACTGCCTTTATGCAAACACGCATCCCATACGTGTGCGCATTGTGAATAAGCTCAACGATCTGTTCGATTATTTTTATATTAAGCAGGCCGATGCTTCACGTGTATATGGAATAGAGCTGGAGCACTTACTTTCTCCCAACAAAATCAACTACCTCACCAAAGGGGACACCTTTATTGAAGAACATATTCAAGGAATTCCGGGTGATACCTTCATTCATCATTATTTAGTTCAGAATTCGGAATACAATCCTCTGCGTGTTGCCAAAGAATTTGTCAAGTTCAACGAACGAAGTCTTGTTCAGATTTTAGGTGATATGCGTAGAGATAATTTTGTGGTCGAAATTATTCCTGATTTTGACGAACTGCACTTCCGCTTAAGAGCGATTGACTTCGATCAGGAAGCGTATGAAGGAAGCTGTCGCATTTACATGCCGCAATACTTCAAAGAGAATAACCCGATTATCAATCTTGGATTTAAAAGCATGTCACCGGTGTTGGAACTTCAATACCAGCGCGAAGAACGTATGCGTTTACGCAACAGGGTGTTAACATCTTACGGTCAGCTTACGTCACTCACCACGACCATGGCAGCGGATAATCTATCCACGCCAGAAAATATTCTACAGTTAAAAACCGAGTTGGCAGAATTGTATCAGGATGACACCTTTCTCAATTGCAAATCCATGGGCCAGATCTTGCGCACCAGTTTGCACATGCTGGAAAAATATCCCGTAAGGAAAAGATCAACTCCAAAGCCACCGATTGAGTGAGTCTGTAAAGGAAGACGATGGCCATAATGCGATAAAAAAGCCTTAGCGATAACATCGGTAGTTCAGTATTAAACTAAATTCGTAATCCGATCATTCTAATCATCCCTTAGCAAACAATCCATTAACCAGCTCTGCCTTATATCCCATAGGGCAATGTCATTAAATCAAGTAGTGCTGATGCAATTTTTTACTACAAGCCCATGGGGAGATGCACACAAAGGTACATGGAGCTTACCGCGATGATTCCTTTGTCTATTTTATATCCGTCATTTCTCTTGGGTTTAGTTTTTGCACGATGATGATCTTTCAATCTTCATCATTGATCACAATAGCAATGAACGGAAGAAGAAAAGATCAATAGTGCTTCGGTAAAAAAAGCACAAATAAATATTTACATTAGTACCAGCTTGATGTACTGAACCTAATTGGGTGCGAAAATCAATTTTTAATAATGTCTCTAACGTTTAAACAATCTCTGGCTATGACAGAAAAGGAGAAGATGCTTTCAGGTGAACTGTACGACTGCGGTGATGTAGAATTAATCACCCGTTGGCATAAGGCAAAGGCACTTATCAAAGAGTACAATAACACAGACACCACTCACCGCGAAAGATTAGATGAAATATTGAATCAGCTTTTGGGTGGCAGAGGAAAAAATCTGTGGATTGCAGGACCATTCTTTTGTGATTATGGTGAACATGTATACATCGGAGAAAACTCTGAAATAAATCACGGTTGTGTTTTTCTGGATTGTAACAAAATAACCATTGGAAAAAATGCGCTGATAGCACCACTTGTGCAAATATATTGTGCATATCATCCCGTAAGGGCTAGTGAAAGAATCCAAACATCTTTTTCTGCTGATGAAGCGATGATGTTTTGCAAAACACAATCCGCGCCTGTTACCATTGGAGATCAGGTTTGGATTGGAGGTGGAAGTATTATTTTACCCGGAGTTACCATTGGAAATAATGTTACCATTGGAGCTGGTTCGGTGGTAACGAAGAATATACCCGACAACGTGTTGGCATTTGGAAATCCGTGCCGGGTGATTAAGGAAATATAAAGCATCCATTCATTCAAAGTATCATTATTTCTCAAAATAATAGAACCCGAATCTAGTTCGGTTTAACCTAGATTATGCATTAGAGTTTGTGGATAACTTCTTTCTCTATGAGAATCAATCAGTTAGTTTCTAATGCATAGCATTAGGATGGTTTGGAATAATACTTGCTCAAAGAGCCTGATTTTCATAGAGTTATATCGAATTCTATTTTT
>CANIVF010000062.1 GCA_947470895.1 Bacteroidota bacterium | reverse complement strand
GTATTGATTCAGTTAGTAGCCATTCCGGGTGCGATGTCGATGTCTGCCTTATCAGGGAAGTTTGGAAATTTGCGGGTTTTAACTGGAGTTGTGTTGTTTTGGATTTTGGTGTCTGTTGCAGCCTATTCAGTAGCCAACATTAAAGAGCAGGGCATTGATGTAGAGTTTTATTTTTATGGATTGGCCGTTAGTGTTGGAATAGTGATGGGGGGCATTCAATCGTTGAGCAGAAGTACTTACAGCAAGCTTATGCCTGAAACCAAAGACACGGCTTCCTTCTTTAGCTTCTATGATGTTACTGAAAAAATAGCCATCGTAATAGGGATCTTTACATTCGGCTACATTGATGAAACCTTTGGAATGAAGAATTCTGTTTTGATATTGATTGTATTCTTTCTGCTGGGACTAATTTTCCTTGGGCGCGCCCGGCATAAAGAAAGTCAGAATTTGATTCCTTAACATCTAGTGTGAATGACTAGCGCATTAGTATCGTAGATGCTTCACCGTTATTCCGTTGTTAATCAATTGTTTTAAAGATTCAATACCGATTTTCAAGTGAAGATCCACAAAATTGGTAGTAACCGCCTTGTCGCTTGTTTCGGTTTTCACCCCATCAACAATCATAGGTTGATCTGAAACTAATAGTATTGCCCCTGTTGGAATTTCATTGTAGAATGCTGTCGAAAAGATGGTGGCCGTTTCCATATCAATGGCCATAGCTCTTATTTTTCTCAGGTACTCTTTGAAGTGTTCATCCCATTCCCAAACTCTCCGGTTGGTGGTATAAACCGTGCCGCTCCAATAGTCTTGATTGTTATCCCGAATCGTGGTGGACATCGCTTTTTGAAGAGCAAACGCGGGTAGCGCAGGTACCTCTGGCGGAAAATAGTCATTCGATGTTCCTTCTCCGCGAATCGCTGCGATAGGGAGAATAAAATCACCGATATCATTTTTCTTTTTCAGGCCACCGCACTTACCAAGAAATACACAGGCTTCCGGTTTAATGGCAGAAAGACAATCCATAATCGTTGCAGCGTTGGGGCTTCCCATTCCAAAATTAATGATGGTAATGCCTCCGGCAGTGGCGCTATGCATGGGCTTATCAAGACCAGCAACTTGCACGTTGTTCCATTCGGCAAACTTCTTTACGTAATTATCGAAATTGGTTAGCAGGATATATTTTCCAAAGTCTTCCAACTTTATACCGGTATATCTTGGTAGCCAGTTTTCAACGATTTCCTGTTTTGTTTTCATACGTCTTTATTTTCCTAATTTTAAATCGATGTTTAAGCTAAACCTTCCTGATTTCAACCTCACCATCCGTAAAGAAGATGGAAAAGTATGGATTTTTGACATGATCAGAAAGAAGTATATCGTTCTTACACCTGAAGAGTGGGTTAGGCAACATTTTATCCACTATCTGATTCATGAGCGCAAATACCCTAAATCACTTTTTAGGATTGAGGGAAGTCTTACCTACAATAAACTACAAAAGAGATCAGATATCGTTGTCCATGATCGAGATGGTAAGCCATGGATGCTGGTGGAGTGTAAGGCTCCTAACGTCAAACTTACTCAAAAAGCATTTAATCAGGTCGCTGTATACAACATGAGCATCGGAGCACGGTTTGTTGCTGTCACCAATGGCATGGTTCAATATTGTTTTGAAGCTTCGGTGAGTGGGAGTGAACCGAAACACCTCACAAAGTTCCCTGAATTTCCTGAAGCGAATTAGTTCAATACTTCCTTTACATCTACGTAAGGCACATTGAATGCGTCAGCAACAGCACGGTATACAACCTTACCACCTACAATATTCAATCCGTTTTTAAGATCACCATTATCAATACATGCTTTCTTCCAACCTTGATTGGCAAGCTTTAAGGCATATGGCAACGTTGCGTTTGTTAAGGCAAGGGTAGATGTGTAGGGAACAGCACCAGGCATGTTGGCAACACAGTAGTGAACGATATCGTCAATGATATACGTTGGATCTTCATGCGTAGTCGGTTTACAAGTTTCGATACAACCTCCCTGATCAACAGCCACGTCAACCAGTACAGTACCTGGTCTCATGGTCTTTAGCATATCCCGAGTGATTAGTTTAGGAGCCTTTGCCCCAGGAATAAGTACACCACCGATGATCAGGTCATGTGTTTTCACCAATTCTCTCAATGTATAATCATTGGAGACCATGGTGTGAACATTTTTTGGCATTACATCATCGAGGTAACGCAAGCGATTCAGGTTCACATCGGTAATGATCACATCAGCGCCCATACCCGCTGCGATTTTCGCGGCATTGGTACCTACTACACCTCCGCCAAGTACTAATACTTTTGCGGGCATTACACCGGGCACGCCACCTAACAAAATTCCTCTGCCTTTCAAGGGCTTCTCAAGATATTTGGCCCCTTCCTGAATCGCCATTCTTCCTGCTACTTCTGACATCGGAACTAATAGCGGAAGACTTCCATCTAAACGTTCTACGGTTTCATACGCAAGACACACGGCACTGCTTTTAATCATGGCGTGCATCAACGGCTCGTAGGACGCAAAATGGAAATAAGTAAATACCAATTGATCTTTTTTTATCAGACTATATTCTTGTTCTATCGGTTCCTTTACTTTGATGATCATCTCAGCAATACCAAATACTTGTTCAGCAGTAGAAAGAATTTTAGCGCCAGCGCCAACATATTCTTCATCACTGAAACCGCTGCCTTCACCGGCTTTGGTTTGGATATAAACTGCATGTCCTTTTCTAAGGAATTCCTGCGTCCCTGCCGGTGTTATAGCTACACGATTTTCGTTATTCTTAATTTCTTTTGGTACCCCGATAATCATATTCGTAAGGATTTAAGTAGTTATTGATGTTGTTCACTTAGATTTGAAGGTGGTAGATCAAATCCGTGGTAAAGATAGCATTCGGACACGATTGCAGCAGGGTTTTTATATTTTTTGAAGATAAAATGGGTTACTCGAAATATGCTTTTTATGGTTCTCTTCGAAGGAGAATGAGGTTACATAATCAATTCAAAAGCGATCTTCATTATTCATACAGTGTGTGGTTGAAAGGATATGATCTTTATTCATTAGGTAACTATCCATTTGCTGTGAAATGTTTTGATCCATCACATAAGATTCTGGTTGAAGTGACTGAGGTTTTGAATGCAGAAGCGGAAAAGAATATTGATGATATTGAAATTGAAGCTGGTTATTGTGCTGAAAAAATTCAGGTAGGAAATGATCTGGTAACTATTTTTCTTTTTGACGAAGCTGCAAATAATCTGCGGATTGATTCGGGCGATTGGGTTAATTTCTTTCGACAATAATCAAATTGGCGACATTTTATAGGGTAATTTTTTTTGCTTTGAACCCTCGAAGCTTTTTCTCTATTTTTACCAATCAACTATTTTATTAAGTGAGCCAAACCAAGACTATAGCAAGTGGATTTTCCACCAAAAAGATTGCCGCCATGATTGCCGACTATAAATTGGCGTGCGAGAGCAGAGAGGCAAGCATACTTGGCCGGAAAGAAGTGTTTATGGGCAAGGCTAAGTTTGGAATTTTTGGTGATGGAAAAGAGCTTGCTCAGATTGCGATGGCCAAGATTTTCCGCAATGGAGATCACCGTGCAGGTTATTATCGCGATCAAACCTTTATGCTTGCCATCGGTGAGTTAACACTTTTACAGTATTTCGCCCAGCTCTATGCACATCCAGATGTGGAAGCGGATCCTGCATCTGCGGGACGTTTAATGAATGGTCACTTTGCTACCCGTATGCTTGATGAACGAGGGGCATTTAAAAATCTAGCAACGTCAAAAAACAGTAGTTCCGATATCTCTCCCACTGCTGCCCAGATGCCGCGACTTTTAGGATTGGCCTATGCATCCAAGCTGTTTAGGAATAATCCGGAGCTTGCCTCTTACAGTGAATTGAGTAATAAAGGAAATGAAATTGCGTTTGGCACTATTGGTAATGCCTCTACTTCGGAAGGAATGTTTTTCGAAGCGATCAACGCAGCAGGCGTTCTCCAGGTTCCAATGCTCGTGTCAGTATGGGATGATGAATACGGAATCTCCGTTCCTAAGGAATACCAAACAACAAAAGGAAGCATTTCAAAAATATTGGCTGGATTTCAACGTACTGAAACAGAGAAGGGATTTGAAATTCTAACCGCTAAGGGTTGGGATTATGAAGATCTCTGTCGGGTGTATGAAAAGGCTGAAAGAATTTGTAGGGAAGAGCATGTTCCTATTCTCATTCATGTGATGCAAATGACACAGCCTCAAGGGCACTCTACTTCGGGGTCTCATGAACGCTACAAATCGAAGGAACGCCTCAGTTGGGAAGTAGCACATGATTGCATGCGTAAGTTTCGCGATTGGATCATTGATCGGGGGATATCAACCACAGAAGAATTAATTGATATTGAAAAGCAAGCCAAAGCTGCTGTAAAAGCTGCAAAAGAACAGGCTTGGAAATCGTTCAATAAGGATATTCAAAGTGATCGGACTTTACTGGATCAGATACTTGAATCCGCTTCAGAGCAACTATCTGAAATTCGTGAAATAAGAAATGATTTTAAAAAAGTAATCAATCCTGTGCGAATGGATTCCATGATTGCTGCAAAAAGATCGTTACGAATTTTATCGGCACATGCGCATCCATCAAAGCCATCCCTTGTTGCATGGATTAAGCGGGTTGAGAAAGACAGCGAAGATCTTTTCAGTTCTCACTTGTATAGTAATTCTGAGTGGTCTGCATTAAAGGTAAAATCAGTGCCTGCGGAATATTCTGAAAGTTCTTCTTTGGTGGACGGTCGTGAAGTATTGCAGGCATGTTTCCGTGAAGCATTGCAAAGAGATCCGAAGGTATTGGCTTTTGGAGAAGATGTTGGTAAGATTGGCGATGTGAATCAGGGGTTTGCCGGGTTGCAAGCAATATTTGGCGAAGCAAGAGTGACGGATACTGGAATCAGAGAGTGCACGATAATAGGTCAGGGAATAGGGGCTGCATTGCGGGGGCTAAGACCGATTGCAGAAATCCAGTATTTAGATTATCTATTATATGCCATTCAAATTATGTCGGATGATCTGGCATCTCTTCAGTATCGTACTAAAGGCGGACAAAAAGCGCCTGTTATTATTCGCACACGTGGGCACCGTTTAGAAGGCGTATGGCATGCAGGTTCTCCTATGGGAATGATTTTGAACGCCATTCGTGGTATCTATGTTTTGGTGCCTCGCGACATGACACAGGCTGCGGGATTTTATAACACCATGCTTCAATCTGATGAACCCGCATTGATCATCGAATGCCTGAATGGCTACCGTTTGAAAGAGCGATTACCCGACAATATTGGTGAGTTCACATTGCCTTTGGGTTTAACTGAAGTTTTAAGAGAAGGAACCGACATAACCGTTGTCACCTATGGTTCAATGTGCAGGATTGTGATGGCTGCGGCCGATGATCTTGATAAGGTTGGTATTTCTGTAGAGGTAATTGATGTTCAATCTTTATTGCCATTTGACATTGATTATTCAATCCTTGAATCCATCAAGAAAACTAACCGGGTTGTTTTTACTGATGAAGATGTGCCCGGTGGTGCCACTGCGTTTATGCTGCAACAAGTCGTTGAAGGGCAGAGAGCTTTTCAGTATTTAGATTCTCCTCCGCTTACCCTTCCTGCCAAAGAGCATAGGCCAGCTTACGGATCGGATGGAGATTATTTCTCTAAGCCCAATCAGGAAGATGTGTTCGATAAAGTTTATGCTTTAATGAGTGAGGTAGATCCAGAGAGATTTCCCTCTTTGTACTAATAAGAAAATCTAATTATTGCAGTGTGAATTCAGGTGTTTCTATGATGTTACTTTTATTCAATGCCCGATCTTTGATTTGAATTCTCAACTTCATAGTTTTTGTACTGAATAGTGCTTTAAAACCGATAGAACCCATTCCGTAACGTATTTTCCCTTCCAGAGGAGCACCGGGGCTATCTTTAAATAAAATAGGAAATCTGCCATCAAAAGAAATTCCGCAGTTCGGATAGTTGAAGGCTTCTCTCCAATCAAACTCGGTAAAAGTACCATCTGAATTCTTTAGCAGAAATTCAACGGTGATGTTGTTGTAATTTGGATTCAATTGGAAATACAGCGTATCCTTGACAATGTTATTTTCCTTATAGACCTCCCAGTTAATGCAATTAAAAGGCTTTACGAAGGCGGGAAGAGTATCGTATCCGGGAACTGTTCTTCTAGTATTATAACTAACGAACTTTCCATTGGAGAAAGTAAAGAAAAACTTATTGTTATAGGGCGGTTGATCTTCTGTTGCGTCTAGCCCTAAGTCACCATCTCCATCTTTGAAAGAAATCGTTAGAATAAGTGAGTCGTAATTCGTGTCAATTCCAGTACCATATTCTACGTATTGAATATTTTCAAACTCAATCTGTGGTTCTATTGGAAACTCGGGCGGATTGAAGCAGGAGGTTGCGCCTGTTAAAATAATTGCAAAAAGACCAAATCCTCGTATCAAATGCATTTTCTACCTTTATCGATCTGTAATTTACCTAACACTTGGAGACATTCAAAAGTTTTGCACAGTCTTTAGAAAAGATTAACGAAGGCAACTTTGAGGATATTGCGTTCAGGGTATTTCATTTTCAGGCTGTAAATAACCCCATTTACAAAAGGTATCTGGAGTGCCTTGAATGTGAAATAGATAAAATATCAAAGCTGGATCAGATTCCATTTTTACCTATTAGTTTCTTTAAGAGCCAAACGGTTAAATCCGGAATATGGGAACCTTGTGCTGAGTTTTCAAGCAGCGGTACAACGGGAAATCAAACCAGCAAGCACCAGGTATTTGATTTGGATTATTATCGAGTTCATTCAGGGAATAGTTTTAAACATTTTTTTGGCGATATCGGGTATTTTCATTTTTTGGCTCTGTTACCATCCTACCTAGAAAGAAACGGATCCTCCTTAATAGAGATGCTCAATCATTTTATCACGTTGAGTAAATCGGAGCATTCCGGATTTTATCTGCACAACCATAATGAGTTGGTTGACAAACTCATTAAGTTAAAGTCAGATAAGCGTAAAGTGATTCTATGGGGAGTATCTTTTGCTTTGTTGGATCTGGCTGAATCTTTTGAATTGGACTTAAGTCATTGCATCATTATTGAAACCGGAGGGATGAAGGGAAGGAGAAGGGAATGGATTCGAGAAGAATTGCATGAATACTTAACTAGGCGATTTAATGTGAAAGTTATTTATTCAGAATATGGAATGACCGAATTGATGTCGCAGGCTTATTCTATGGGTGCTGGCCATTACCAGTGTGTACCATCGATGAAAGTGATCATACGCAATATGAACGATCCGTTTGAGGTTTTGCCAGTTGGAAGGACGGGAGGAGTTAATATTATCGATTTGGCTAATTTCCACTCTTGTTCATTTATTGAAACCCAGGATCTTGGTTCGATTAATGAACAAGGTTATTTTGAGGTTTTGGGTCGAATGGACAATAGCGATATACGGGGCTGCAACTTGCTGGTAGGTTAAATACCGGCAATAAAGGTGGTTTCAACCTCAGAATTTGCGAGATATTGAAAGATTAATATCTTTGTATCTAACAAAAATATAATTATGAAGAAAATATTTGCTTTTGCAGCTTTAGTAGGAATGTTAACAGCATGCAGCCAGTATACTTGCCCTACATATGCCAAGAAGGATGTTAAGAAGGAGTCTTCTGATAAGAAGATCTGATTTCAGAGGTATTTCTTTACTTCTGAAGGTCCAATTTCACCTTCACTCATAATTACAAGTCTCTCGACAACGTTTCGTAGTTCTCGTATATTTCCAGTCCAGTTATTCTTTTGAAGTAGTTCAAGGGCCTCTTCTTTTATATATTTTTTACGGGTGCCATAATCATTTGCTATATCATTAAGAAATTTATCGACCAACAGGATGATATCATCCACACGATCATTGAGTGAGGGTACCTTTACAACGATAACGGATAATCGGTGATACAAATCTTCACGGAACCGCCCTTCAGCAATTTCTTTTTTGAGGTCTTTATTCGTGGCGGCAAGAACCCTTACGTTCACCGGAATGTCCTTGTCGCCACCTACTCGGGTTATTTTATTTTCTTGTAATGCTCGCAATACTTTGGCCTGTGCAGATAGGCTCATGTCACCAATTTCATCCAGAAACAGTGTGCCGCCTTCAGCTAACTCAAATTTGCCTAATCGTTGCTTGATTGCTGAAGTGAATGATCCTTTCTCATGACCAAATAATTCGCTTTCGATGAGCTCGGAAGGGATGGCTGCACAATTTACTTCAACAAACTGTCCTCCTCTTCTGGAGCTTTTCTCGTGTAGTTGTCGCGCCACCAATTCTTTACCAGAACCATTAGGACCGGTGATTAAAACCCGGGCATCGGTGGGTGCCACTTTTTCGATCATCTCCAATACGTCTGCAATGGATTTTGATTTCCCAATGATCTGATATTTGTCTGATACTTTTTTCTTGAGCGTTTTAGTTTCTTTTACCAGATTAGTTTTGTCCAACGCATTTCGAAGCGTGATTAGCAGACGATTAAGATCGGGTGGTTTTTGAAGAAAATCATAAGCGCCCAATTTAGTAGCATCAACCGCGATTTCTGTTGTGCCATGGGCGGAAATCATGATGAAGGTTGTTCCAATGCCTTTTTCTTTTGCTTTTTGCAGTACCTCCATGCCATCCATTTTTGGCATTTTGATATCACAAAAGGCGAGATCATAATGTTCGCTTTCTAATTTAGCAAGTCCTTCAGCGCCATCTTTGGCTTCATCCACCTCCAGCTTTAATTCTTTTTGATCTTTTAAAATGTCTTTGAGCACAGCGCGAATGCTGGCTTCATCTTCGATTAATAATACTTTGGGCACAACGTAATCTTTTTATAAATGATGAAATGTAGTTCAAATTAAATGCAAGCCTATAAGCCGGGTTCTGTTCTCTGACGGAACCGTCAGAGTGCTTATCATTTATCTAGTCCTTCAGTCACCCAAAGGATCGAGCAGCCTACCCAATCACGCCAGTTAAAAACTATTAGCGAGCCGCTAATCACTTTCATGAACGTGACCTATTTGGCCTTTCAACTCGTAAGGTTTTCCGTGCCTCCAATGTCACCATCAGAGCGGTGGGCTCTTACCCCGCCTTTTCACCTTTCCCTCTGCGCGACAAGTCGGGCTGAGGTAGTTTATTTTCTGTGGCACTTTCTGTTACCCCAACAAGTCAGGGTACCTTCCTGTTAGGAAGTACGATGCTCTATGTTGCCCGGACTTTCCTCCCCGACAACTCGGGGCGATAAGCCAGCTTGCATTCAATGCAAAGGTACTTACTTATGAGCAATTCGTTGATTACTTAACGGGGGCTTTTGCAAGTCTGCTATCTGGGAAGATTAGTGAATGTCAGATCCAGTCAGTTTCATTTCATACTGATCGGCCAGGTTTGCAACTTCCTGGACCATTTCTTTTAAACTGTCATCATTGATTCCATCCACGGCTGCGACAGCTTCCACTTGCAAATGATTTCCGCTGATGATAAACCGACAATAGTTAAAATACGAAGTTTGCTCAAGAAGCATTTTGTAGTCAAGGCTAGAGTTTACATCGCATACTTTTGAATTCAACGTTATGATGCTGCGATTATAGAGCTCATTTTTTTTTATGGTGCCGATAACCGTTTGAAAACGGTTTCCCGAAACGGGTACAATGATGATGGATTGATCCGCATCATATGCTGTATACTGACCGCCAATTTGGTCAGCATAATTTCTTAAAAATGAACTTATATCCATAGTGGGTTAGGGGTTTTTACCTGCCTAAGTTAGGCAATTGATAAATATTTTACTTGAACTCTTTCAATAATAAAGCAAGTATCCTTTAGGCTTGCCTCGTGAAAACTCAATCGTTGGTGCAGGTAATTTTATCTTATTGGCGAAATAGATCAGAGTATTGATCACCTTTGATCTTGATTTAATGGCCGTTAGATCGAAATCGAGACTAAAACACAGTTGACGGTAGGGATGAAATCCCTGTTCGATATTCTGTGCATCATTGGCGTAAATCATGTTTTCTGCACTGTAGCCCACAGCCAGATTTAGCCATTTCGGGAATTTCACAAACTTATCTACATCCAGGGATAGCCAAATCGTTTGGCCATTATAGTCCTTGATCATTTCCTCTAACAATCCGCTTCCCAGGGCGCTTGGTCTTTGGGTAGCCAAATCGGTGCGATGAAAGGAGTACTTCGGATAGATCCTGATTTCATCCCAAATCAGATTTTGACCCAAATAAAATCCAGAACCAACGGCATTGGCGGCCCAGTCGCTGGCAGATGCACCGTACCCAGCCGAAAATCCATCCAAAATTTCGATTGATGACATGATGGCAAAACTGGTGATGGTGCCAGCAATGTCAGATTTCTTTTTTGAGACGCCACTCCATTGCAATGCCCGAGAGCCAATTGATGAGAGCTGAAAAGAGGAGTATACATGTCCAAGCTTATCCATCTGATTCCATTCCGGCCAATCATTAAAAAAGCGAAAGGACTGCTTATCGTATTGGCTATACCAGACTGAATTAAGACCGATCATTGCACCGCTATACAATGCTCCACCAGTTACCATTACTGAATTTAATCGTTGATGGTTTAGTGAATCCTTCGATTGTGCTATTGATCTATGGATTGGTATAATTGTTATAAATAACAGGCAAAGTATTTTGATGCTATCGAGCGGTTGAGTTTTCAAACGTTTTTTACTTTGAGTCATCTTCTTCCAAGATAGCTTCTTCCATTTCAATCCTGTTATTCAACTCTTTCTTTCGCTTTTCTCTTGCCGATTTTAAGAGGTCTTTCACCTGGTTAAAACTCTGTGTGTGTAACAAGCTTATACCAGTAGTTATTGCAGATTGAGTACCCAGCGAATTTGTAATGGCATTGATATTGGATCGGCTGTACATTTTTACTTTAAACTTCCCATCAGGTGTTAATAAGTAATCTACCGTCCAGTCTCCAAGCATACTAGCCATTTGCGTTTGGTTATACTGATTTGAGAAAGTGCCATCGCGGGTTACTCGCAACCGACCGTTCATAAACGAGTAGGATAGGCGCAGCTGGAATGTATTAAAAGCTTCCTGATCCAGTGATCCTAAATCAATATTGATCTCGAGATTTTGATCTACTTGGGTGAGCCAATAGCTGAGTTGATTGGATAGAAGTTCACTAACAGAATTATAAATTGATCCACTGGTACTAAATGCATCGGGTGGGGATAGTCGCCTGAGCATTATCAGACTAAATACCTGGCGTTTTAATTCCTGTTCGTTCAGTTGTGCCTTCCAGGCGTCAAATGAAAACTTCAATCTCACGGGTGCCGGTTCTCCTTCTACAATCACGTTGTCGGGTAAATCTTTTGCGGTAATGTCAAATAAAATCTGAGGTAACAGCATGGGGCCATCTAATTTAAGCAGCACTTCCACCGGATATTTCTTTCTTATTTGGGGAGATGAAAGGGCCTCTTCTCTTATCTGGTTGGTGAGAATGGGTGCGAGCGAAGACAATTGCCGATAGGTTGCGGTGAGATTAAGTTGACCTGCATAAGGATCTCCATACCATGATATTCTACTTCCTTTGGTGATATTAAATTCTTTATTGATAATGTCGAATAACGTAAAGTTATAGTTGCCTCGCTCAAACTCGTAGATGCCAAACATGTTAAATTCTCCCTTGGTATCTAATTGAAGTTTGATGTCTCCATAGCCATATCCTCGTATAATATCACCGGCCTTTATGTCAAAAATAATCTCGGCATAAGCATCTGGAGTGATATCCAGGTTTAAATCCATCGTGATGCCGGATGGTTCTTCGGCTTGTTTCTTTTTGATTAAATTGATTCTGTTCTGTATCGAGTCTTTGAAGTTTACAAACGAGATAAACTCACTTTTTTCTACGGATCCTCCTCCGCTTATTGGAATGAATATCCGGGTATTTTTTGAAGTCCGTGCGGTGGCCGATATTTTCATGTTGGATAACGGCCCGAGCATATTTAGATTACCTGAACTATACGCTTGTCCGTAGAATAGACTATTATCTTTGTCAGTTGTATTGAGAACCTGAAAATTCGTAAACGCAGCATCAAGATTAATTCTGAATTTTGAAAAATTACGATGAGTGAGGTAACCATCCAGCATGCCCTTGTTTTTAAGGGCATCGTATAATGTAAAGTCTTCAAAAATAATTTGGTTTGGAGTAATATTTAATTTTCCATTAAACGTGTATAATGTTTTCAAGTAGTCAATCATCATTTTGCCTTCCTCAATATTTCCTTCTCCACGAATGAGCGGCTCTGTAAATGAGCCTCCAATTTTATAAAATCCAGATAAGGTGCCATCCATCTGCGAGAAAACACCTTTCAGGAATGGCTCAATAATTTTGATGTTGGTTTTTTCCAGTGTTGCAATTACATTAAGAGGGCTTTTTTCTTCCTGGTTATAGTAGCCCTGAACGGTAAGTGTTCTTTTTTCCAATCGATCGATGGTAAAGTTTATATCAAAACGTTTCTCTTCTCTATTCCAGATATTACTTCCGTTCAAGTTGCCAATGAGGAATTCATCAACTGTTAAATCTTGTATGGTGAGTTCATTCTGCAAGTAGAGATCGTGGTAAATCGATCTCGCCTCTAATTTGCCATTTACGATTCCACCAAAGCTTGATGTGGTTATGGAGTTTAGAATATCCAGATTGAGATTAGTTAATGTAAGATTAATACTTTGACTGGGATCGTCTGATATAAATCCATTTAATTGGATGGATTCTGTTTCGTGATTTAGTTCAAGATTATGAATGGCCCACTCACGGTTTTTTACAAACGAATAATTCTTTTGATTCACAGTCCATTCTTTGTTCAAAAGTTTAACTTGGGTAGGCAGAATTTTAATCCGGGTACTATCTGAAAGAAAATCAATTTCTGATTGGAGTCGTATGAAATTGTTGGTGCTGTCTTGGTCAAAATCAAGGTTGAAGTCGATGTGATCTTTATCCCAGATGATTTCGGAGAACAAGTTTTTCGTTTTTAACATTTTGGATACTTTTTGTCTTTCAGATTGCAGAGTAAACATAACCAGGGCAGTAGTGCTGTCACGAATTTTTGAACCTGAAAACTCTAACTCATTATCAAAAAAATATTTGCCCTGATAGGATGCGGTGTCAATCTCCGAAAACGCCTGCAATGATGATGTGACACCATTTGAAAATTTACCTTCAACCGTGGTGTTAAGGGATACGGTTGCATCAACTTTAGAAAGTTTCAGTAGCGGGTTGATATTATTCAGCTTAATTGTAAATGCGGCAAAGTACTCTTGTTGATTATCTATCTTTTTGGCGTAGTAGTTGGTAAGTTCTTTTTTATCATTTCTTACATTCAATTGAAATTCGTTGAATAGTCTCGGCAGGTCTTTGAAGAGGGTTGAATAGTAGAAGTTGCCCACCAGGTCGACATCAGCATAAGAACTTCTTAATAGTAAATTACGCTGTTTTTCTACTACAGCCGATCGTACATAAATAGAATCAAGTTGGAGAGACTCGTCCTGGTATTTGATAAAGGTCTCTCTGAAGGTGGCAGCTCCGAATAAACTATCAAGTTCCAATCCCTTAGAGTCAACTTCAGCTTGTGTATGGATGAATAGAGGTTGTCTTGTAAAGCCAAGTTTGTCGGCATACAACGTGTCAAGATTTGCTTTAATCTTAATGATCTCTTCTCCTTTTCGGATATTGATTGATCCGTCTGCCGTGAGCTGTAAGTTGGGGTCATTGATGGTAACTTTTCCATTAAAGAGCTCTTTGGCAAAACGGGCATTGGTTGTAATATTCTGATAATTGTATTTTCTTATTCCGATGGAATTAATTTCTCCATTGAGATTGAAATCAGCAGTTTCCTGAGTCAATCCTTTGCCCTGAACTCGGCCTGTCATGGTTACCCATTGAAAGTTTGTAGTGTCTTTTAAGAATAAACCAAGATTGAAATGGTTAAGTGCCAGGTTGCCTTCGAAAGAAGAACGATCGACATGGTCCTTATTTATTTTTAAATTGATGTCTGATTTGATCTGACCAAAGGCGCCCCGGAAGTCACCGTCAGCGACAAAGTCTTCAATAAATCCAGTAAATTTTCCATTGAATCGAAAGTTGCCAAGTGGTTCAAGTTTCGCGTACACATTTTCGGGAAATAGAAATTGAAGGTCGTTGATGGCAACACTGCCATCGTTCACATCGAGGTTAATGAACGTCTCATTCAAAGAGGGTAGGCCGTCCAGCTGAAGCTTTCCTTTTACTATGGTCTGGCCAATGACTATTTCCATATTTTGATACAATAACCGGGATATTTTGCCTGTTATTTTTCCTTTGAGATTTAGAGGCTGATTGAAGACTTTAACTCGACCTGTGAAACGCGAAAGGTCTTCGGGCGTAATTACGGTGTTTTTTAAAATCGCTTTGATATTTACTTTATCATTAAAGTCACTCAAGTCACTCAAGTTCTTATACTTGAACACGAGTGTATCGGAAAGAAAGCTATCACCAATTTTGGCTTGTAATCCATAAAATTCCATCGCACTTTGTGACAATCGAAAGAAGGAAGATAAGTTGTGAATCGGAAGTTTTGCATTCTCTTCCACAGCTAGTAGTGAATTGACATTGAATTCAATTGTGTCTCCAATCACTTTAAAATTTTGTGCTTCGGCTTCATCAATAGCAAGTCGTATATGATTGTAATCAAATACTTCCCGAAGTAATTTCTTTTGAGGATCATGTAATGAAAAGACGGTATTTTGAATAATAATCTCACCAATATTAACTTTAGAACTACCTTGCCCGGATCCTGCCGGCAGCAATTTATTGATTGCATTTATAAACAAATTAATGTTTAGATCACGGAGGGAATCAGAATCATTCACAGGAATTTTAAACAGATTTACACTAGCACCATCTATTGAAACGCCATCGATGTTTATGTTTTTATCCTGAAGAATCGTAGAAAGTTTAAAATTGGCTTTCAGCTTTTCTATTTTGATCATGTCATTTTGAGCAGGATCTTTTATTGTTAAGCCTTCTATTTCAATACGATCCCACCAAATAATAAAAATTCGGTCGTAGGTGACATCAAATCCGCTAACGCGTGAGAACTTAGATGTATACCTGTTAACGAGGGACTTTTGAGTAGCCGGTAACTGTAGTAAAATGAAACTCAGCAGAATAAAAAGGACAAAGCTGTAAGCCCCATAAACAAGGGCTTTTTTGAGCCATTTAAACACGCTATTTTTAATAACTTGCAGTTTCATTTGCTAAAAAATGCATCCTGTTATTCTTGCCATCGAGTCGTCCTGTGATGAAACTTCCGCATCGGTTATTGTACATGGCAAGGTACTTAATAATGTAATTGCCTCACAAACAGTGCACCATAAATATGGTGGTGTGGTGCCCGAGTTGGCATCACGCGCTCATCAGCAACACATTCTCGATGTGGTAAACGAAGCAATGACTACAAGTGGTATTATTCCAACATCGTTAACTGCTATCGCCTTCACCAAAGGTCCAGGTTTGATGGGCTCGTTGTTAGTCGGGGTTTCTTTCGCTAAAGGTATGGCCCTTGCGCTGGGTGTTCCACTCATCGAAGTAAATCATATGGAAGCACACGTGTTAGCGCACTTCATTGATGATCCTAAGCCGGCATTTCCATTTCTTTGTTTAACGGTGAGTGGAGGGCATACTCAGTTGGTGAAAGTGAACGACTATTTGGATATGGAAGTTATTGGTCAAACGCACGATGATGCTGTTGGTGAGGCCTTTGATAAGGCAGCAAAAATTATGGGTTTGCCTTATCCCGGTGGGCCACTTATTGATCAATATGCCAAAGAGGGTAATCCTAAAGTATATTCGTTTCCCGATACCGCGATGCAAGGACTCAACTTTTCATTCAGCGGCATTAAGACTGCGTTTTTATATTTCCTTCGCGATCGGTTGGCGGAAGATCCCGCATTTATTGAAAAGAATAGAAATGATATATGCGCGAGTTTACAGTTGCATCTGATCACCATGCTCATGCAAAAGCTAAAGCGCGCAGCCAGCGAAACCGGTATAAAACAAATTGCCATAGCTGGTGGTGTGGCGGCTAATTCGGGATTGAGAAGTGTCATTTGTGAAGCAGCCGAAAAATACCGCTGGGAAGTTTTTATTCCAGACTTTCAGTATTGCACCGATAATGCAGCTATGATTGCGATAGCAGCGCATTATAAATTCCTTCAAGGAAAATTCACTACGTTGGATGTTGCTCCAATGGCAAATCTTTCCATTGGATTATGAAGAAAAATTTAAGCCGGGAGATAGTAAAATCTATATGAAATTAGTTTGTGTACAGAATGCTGCCACGTTTCATGGTGAATTGCTACACCCAGTTTACGCTACATTTCCTTTGGCGCGCGATTTCGAATGGTCGTCACGATATTTTTTTTTAGAAATGAGGGATGAGGATGATGAAGGCATGGGCACTTTTTTGCAAATTGAACATCAGAGTCCAAGTTCGATTGGGGAAGAAGTGACCATCAAGGCCACCGTGGAGTCAATTATCGGTAACGAATTAATTTGTAGTATAGAGGCGCAATCAGGTGACCGCGTCATGGCCTCGGGCAAAACTGGTCAGAAAATGTTAAAGTCGAAGAAATTAAAAAAGTTATTTGGACATGGCTGAGAAGCGTTTTTCTGACAATATCAATATTCGCAACCGTCAGGCCACATTTCAATATGAGCTGTTGGATAAAACGGTGGCTGGCATTGCGTTGAAAGGAACTGAAATAAAGTCGATACGTGAGGGAAAGGTGAATCTTCAAGATGGGTTCTGCTTCTTTTCAAATGGGGAAGCTTTTGTTAGAGGGATCAACATAACGCCATATGCTCAGGGCACACATTATAATCACGAGGCCGCCCGCGAGCGTAAGCTTTTGATGAAGAAATCGGAACTGGCAAAATTGGAGGCGAGGGTAGAGGAGAAAGGACTTGCCTTGATACCCATTCGATTATTTATTAACGAGCGCGGCCTGGCTAAAGTAGAGATCGCGCTGGCACGAGGAAAGAAACTTCATGATAAGAGGGATAGCATCAAAGAAAAAGATTTGAAAAGAGAGCTAAGCAGAGTTAAGTTAGGTTGATGAAAGAAGCCACAGAAATATTGGATTATGGAGTAAGCCGTTTGGCGTTAGTGGCAGTGCGTCAGGCTGCTCATGCGGACGCCAGGCAACTCACGCAGCTTCTTTTTGGAGATCATTATGAGGTGCTCGAAAGGGCAGAGGGTGGCGATTGGGTATTCATCAAAATTCATTTCGATGGATCGGAAGGATGGATTGAAACAGATCAGCATCACTCTATTTCGAAGGACTATTTTGATCAGATCAATCATGCTAATTTCAAGATCACCACAGATCTGACCTGCACTATTCTGTTTAAGAAAAGCCCTATTACCATTCTGATTGGTAGCATCGTGCCCATCTCCAATTCTGAGCTTTTTAAAATGGAAGAGCAATTTGCTTTCAATGGCGAAGCAAAAAGTCTGGGCCAAAAAAGAGAGATTGAGTTTATTGTATCCACAGCCATGAAGTATCTGAATGCACCTCATCTGGCAGGAGGTAAAAGTCCTTTTGGTATTGATGCAGTAGGGCTTGTTCAAATGGTTTTTAAGATTGCCGGATACCATGTACCTCATGCCATTAATAATCAATTAATAGAAGGCAAGACGGTGAAGTCACTGATTGATGCTCAGCCAGGGGATCTTGCGTTTTTCTCACGCAAGGATGACGCAATCTCTCATGTGGGAATTATTCTTAGTGAAGACAAAGTAATCCATGCGTTTGGTCGTGTGCGTGCCGACCATCTTACCGAGGAAGGAATTATCCGATTTGATACAAAAATTTATACGCATTACCTGAAGGAAATCAGGCGAATAGTCAATCCTGCCTGATTCAAGTTCTGATTGCATAAAAATTTATGGTCTTGATAAACCCGAAGTTTGGGTTTATCTTACACTATGAACAATCGCGTATTGGTGCTAAATCAAGACGATAGTCCGCTCATGGTATGTTCCGTGGAGCGAGCCTTTGTTTTGGTTTTTCTCAATAAAAGTGAGATGGTACGTTCTGCGAATGGCTATAAACTACACTCCATCTCACACACTTATCCCATGCCTTCTGTGATTCGGTTAAACCGGTATGTAAACGCTCCTTACAAAGGAGTTGCCTTAACTCGACAAAATGTTTTTAAGCGTGATAATTTTGAGTGTCAATATTGTGGCACACGAAGAGATCTTACCCTTGATCACGTTATACCTAGTTCCCGTGGAGGCCAACACAACTGGACCAACCTGACCACAGCGTGTAAACGCTGCAATGCAAAGAAGGGTGATTATACCCCGGAAGAAGCCCAGATGGTGCTTAAACGTAAACCATACAAACCTTCCTATGCGCTCTTTCTACGCGATAACAATAGCCCGCATAATGAGTGGGATGATTTTCTGGAAAAGCGTATTTGATCTGTTAATGTTATTTCAGATTGTTGATCAAAACCTTAATGTAAAGGTTGTTTTCACGTCAGGTTCTGAAACAACGGTGAGTGATCCATTATGCATTTGCATAATCTGACGGGAGAGTGCCAGGCCAATGCCTGATCCTGTTTTCTTGGTGGTAAAGAAAGGAACAAAAATACGATCAATTGCTTCCGGAATAATGCCCGGACCAATATCAGTAACTTCAATGATCACAGCATTTTCGGTGTACGTGCCATTGATTTCAACCCGGGCAAGGTCGTCATGATCAGCGGCTTCGATGGCATTTTTCACCAGGTTGATGATCACTTGTTCAATCATTTCTTCATCCGCTTGCACGGTCAAGTATTCTGAATTACAAAGGGTGATCAGTTGGATATTTTTCTTTTTGAAGTCAGGCTTTAGCAGTTGTGTTACTTTTTCGATCAGGTATTTAACCCGAACGGTTTTTAGCTTTGGTTGGGGCAGGGAAGTGTACTCACGATAGGCATCAATGAATTTGATCAGTCCTTTGCTGCGACTTTCGATGGTTTGTAAACCATCACGTAAGTCATCGGCACCTTCGGCTTTCAGCTCGTAGTCTTCACCTTTTTTTACGAGTTCCTGATCGAGTATTTCACGTAGGGTAGAAGTCAATGACGAAATCGGAGTGATGGAGTTCATGATCTCATGACGCAACACACGCGTAAGATTCTGCCATGCTTCCAGTTCCTGACGTTGTAATTCTGTTTGAATATTTTGGAGGGTAATCAACTTCACCGTATTGCCGCGAATACGTAATTCAGTAGCTTGCAGTGTGAGCAAAAATTCCGTACCTGATTTGTATAATGTACTTTTTCCCGGTTGTACTTCCTCCAAGGACTGGTAGAGTTTTGCATTGTGCTTCTCAAGCTCATGAATGTTCTTAATATTACTCACCCCAACAAAGCGCTTGGCGTTCGCATTCATCAGTTGAATATTTCCCTCGGCATCATACGAAAGAATACCGGTGCGTACTTGTTGCACAATGGTATTCAGGTATTGCCAGTGTTCTTCTTTTTCGGAGCGTGCTTTGCGAAAGGCTTCTAATACTTCATTGAATGCGGTGTTCAGATCTCGAAAACTGCTGCCTAACTTATTATCGCTGGTAAAGCCAGAAATAAAATCGGAATACTTAACAGATTCAAGAAAGCGTGTGAGTTTACGATTTGTTTGCGAAGTGAAACGATAGAGTTCAAAAAGTTGCCCTACGATGATCATAAAACAAAGGCCTGCGGCAAAGATCATGTTTGGTTTGCCCAGCATGTATACCAGTAATGCAATGGCCGATCCTAAGAGTAGAACACGAAAAGCTACACGAAACCTAAAGTCATTAAACCGCATGCAATAATTTTAAAGGCCGTGTTTTTCCAATCTCCGATATAACGATGAGCGGGTAAGACCCAACTCAGAAGCTGCTTGTGTTATGTTGCCGTTGTATTTTTTTAACACCTTGCGGATCAAAAGTTTTTCCACTTCTTCCAGATTAAACTGATCAAGATTTACCTGCTGATCACCTTCTTTCACATTAGATACCGTGAAATTAAAATCTTCAGGTTGTAAAACCGATGAGTTACTCAGGATGATTGCTCGTTCAAGCGAATGTTGCAATTCGCGGATATTTCCCGGCCACGGATGCTTGCTCATGCGTGCCATGGCAGCGTCACTAATTTTGGTTACACTTTTTCCGTATTTGGTGGCATAGTGTTTTAGAAAGTGATTTGCCATTAGAGGAATGTCCTCGATGCGATCACGCAACGGAGGTATTTCTACTTCTATGGTGTTGATGCGGTAAAGAAGATCCTGACGGAATCGATTTTCTTTCACCATATCATATAAGGGCATATTGGTGGCGCAAATCAAACGAATATCGATCAATGTATCTTTATTTGATCCTACGCGGCTTACTTTTCTGTTTTGAATAACGGTAAGTAATTTCGCTTGAAGTGGCATGGAAAGATTTCCGATTTCATCTAAAAACAAGGTGCCGTTATTGGCTAATTCAAATCTTCCTGGCCTGTCTTCTTTGGCATCAGTAAACGATCCCTTTTTATGACCGAAAAGTTCACTTTCAAAAAGAGTTTCAGTGATCGATCCTAAATCCACACTGACGAAGGATTCATTTTTACGTGCTGAGTTTCTATGAATGGCACGCGCAATTAATTCTTTTCCGGTTCCGTTTTCTCCCAGGATCAACACGTTGGCATCGGTTTGCGCTACACGTTCTATAGTCTGAAAAATACGTTGCATGGCTTGGCTCTGGCCGATGATTTCTTTGTATTTTTCATTAATGCTTTGATTGATCTCCTGATTTTTTGTTTTCAGTGTTTGTACCTGATCACGCGATTCGCGCAGCCGCATAGAAGAGTAAAGCGTGGCGAGTAGTTTTTCATTTTCCCATGGCTTCAAAACAAAATCTGTTGCTCCTGCTTTGATGGCTTTCACGGCCATCTGAACATCGCCATAAGCGGTAATCAACACAACAACGGCAGAAGGATCAATGCTCAGGATTTTTTCCAACCAATAATATCCTTCACTGCCGCTGCTCACATCTTTGGTGAAGTTCATGTCGAGTAAGATCACATCATAATCCTCCTGCCCCATGAGTCCGGGAATGGCTTCCGGATTTTTCTCGATATCCACTTGTGTGAAGTGCCGCTTGAGGTGCATCTTGGCTGCCTTGAGTAGATCTTCATTGTCGTCAACGATCAGGATTTTTCCTTGCTTTGAGTCTGCCATAGTTAGAGTGCTGTGTTAGATATGTCCGCCAATGGGCAATATTGATACCGAAATCGAAACATCAATAAATCACCAAAATTTTGGACAAAATTGATTTTAAAGGTAAATAATTATTGTCCGCAATCGGACAGGTCCGTTCACATATGAACGTAGAATTATAAAAATTGTCTGGAAAAGCTCGGCTTTTTGATTCATTTGCTCGTTGGCATGCTTGTTGGCGAGGGGAGTTGGATTTCGTCACTAAAAGCCATTTAAAGATTTCACATGGATAAGAAGATTGCTAAGAAGAACTGGACGGTAAAGAGGATCGCAATTTTTGGCGGCATTGCCCTGCTGGTAGGTTTTGTGTTGTATCAATTTATTTTTGCCGACCGCAGATCTACCTTTAAAACCGATAAGGATAAGCTCACCATTGCCACCGTGCAGCGCGGTGAGTTTAAAGAATTTATACCTCAAACCGGAACTGTGGAACCAATCCGTACAGTTTACCTGGATGCTATTGAAGGTGGTAATATTAAGAACATCATCAGCGAAAGTGGTAAGATGTTAAAAAAGGGCGATGTCATTCTTGAGCTTACGAATCTTAACCGTGAGCTCACGGTATTGCAACAGGAAGCATCCTTCAACGAAAGTATTAACCGTGCCCGCGAAACCAAATTGGTGATTATGCGCAATGATTTGGAACAGCAACAACAATTGGCTCTTATCGAAAATCAATTGCAGATACTGGAGCCTCAATACAAACGTCAGAAGCAATTGTTTGAAAAGAAATTAATAGCCAAACAGGAGTTTGAACAAACGGAAGCTAACTATCGGTATAATCTGGAAAGGAAGAAAATTACTTACCTCGCCTATCGGGCAGATTCCATAGATCGCATTCGTCAATTAAGGTTTACGGCTGAGTCTGAACAGAAGATGATGATCAGTTTGAATGGTCTATCTAAAATTCTGGATAATCTGGTTATCCGTGCCCCCATTGATGGTCAGCTCTCAACACCACATTGGGAAATAGGTCAGGCCGTGAGCCAAGGACAACGACTAGGGCAAGTAGATATTATCGGAAGTTATAAAGTACGTGTGCCGATTGACGAATTGTATTACCCGAAGATTTCGGTTGGCTTACCAGCGTCTACCAGTTATGCCGGAAAAGATTATCGCACGGTGATCACCTATATTTATCCAACCATTCAAAACGGACGATTCGAAGTAGATATGAATTTTGATGGTGTACAACCTCAGGATATACGCAGAGGTCAGTCACTTCGCTTACGCATCGAGTTGGGTCAGGCTTCGGAAGAATTATTATTACCGGTAGGAGGATTTTACAAAGACACCGGTGGTAATTGGGTATTCGTTTTGGATAGCGATAACAAAGCCGTTAGAAGAAACATCAAGCTTGGCCGAAAGAACTCAGAGAACTTTGAAGTGCTGGATGGCTTGGAGCCGGGCGATCGTGTGATCACTTCTTCGTATGAGAATTTTGGAAACAACGAGGTTTTAATTTTGAATTAATGCAACCATTTCAAAATACAAGCGTCTAATAGAATGTATTTGCTAAAACAGAGTAACCTTTAATAAAAATAGCAGCATCCCTAAAACTATATCTCACCACACATCATCTCAAACAAAACTGAATAGGCCATGATCAAATTAAAAAATCTAGAAAAAGTCTACACTACTGAAGAAGTAGAGACTACCGCTCTTAATAATATTAACTTAGAAATTAAAGATGGTGAGTTCGTAGCCATCATGGGCCCATCAGGTTGTGGTAAATCCACCCTGTTGAACATTCTTGGTTTGCTCGACAATCCTTCCAATGGTGAGTATCACTTTGGTGACCATGAAGTGGCCAGGTACTCAGAGCGTCAGCGTGCACAATTGCGTAAAGGTTCTATCGGATTCGTATTCCAGAGCTTTAATTTGATTGATGAGTTGACCGTATTTGAAAACGTAGAGCTTCCATTGCTTTATTTGAAAGTTCCTGCCGATGAACGTAAGAAGAAAGTAGAAGAAGTATTGGAGCGCATGAACATCATGCACAGAAGAAATCACTTCCCTCAACAATTATCGGGTGGTCAGCAGCAGCGTGTGGCTATATCACGTGCCATTGTGGCCAAACCAAAAGTAATATTGGCCGATGAACCTACTGGTAATTTGGATTCTGCCAATGGAGAAGAAGTGATGAAGCTACTTTCCCAATTGAATGAAGAAGGAACTACGATTGTCATGGTAACGCACTCACCGTATGATGCTAATTATGCACACCGTATTATAAACCTCTTCGATGGTAAAGTGGTGACTGAAAACATCAAAGAGCAATTTCATATTTAATTGAATGTAAGATTTCAGGGAATGCACTTCCTGATTCGTTCTTTATAGGTTAGGTTTAGGTTAATGATGCCTGCGTTGAATATTTCAATTCAGGCATTGTTTTTTGTATGAGCCTGTGTAAAACTGAACATGATGCCGTTCGTTGATGAACAGTATTTTGGTAGCACTAGGTTTTTTTTCTCCATTCCATGATGTTTTGAATGGCACATTAGTTGGAGGCATAATGCAACCTTCAAAGTTGTGTCATGTCCTTGGTCTGTTAATCCCCACTGTATGCTGAAAAATTATCTACTAATCACATTCCGAAGCCTTGCCAAGAATAAGTTATTCATTTTTATCAATGTCTTTGGTATGGGCATTGCCATCGCGTGTTGCCTTGTAGCATATGTCAATTGGGAGTTTGCTGCGGATTGGGATAAAAAGCACGTAAAGGCTGATCAGATTTATAGAGTTCAATTGGTTAGGGAATTTCAAGGTCGCTCCGAACGCTTTGGAATGGCACCTATGCCCTTGGGAAATCATATTAAACAGAATTTTAAGGAGGTTTCTAATGTAGTGCGTTATAGCTCTGCCTATTCCGATATTCGTATTGGTGAAGAGGTGTTTGGCACCCAGATGGTATTTGTTGATTCCGGATTTTTCGATCTGTTTACCTATGAACTTAAGTATGGCGCTTTCCCTGATTTTTATGGTAAAAGCAACGTGTTTATCAGTGATGAGACTGCCTTAAAATATTTTAATCAGGAAGATGTGGTGGGGCGCACCATTACACAATTCGTTCTTGGTAAAGATGGCGTTCGTAGACCCAAAGAATTTACCATTGGTGGTGTGTTTAAACAACTGCCGGAGAACTCCAGTTTTCGATTTGAAGTAGTAGCATTGTTTGATAATTTTTGGGATATCAATCTTGATCCGGACCAAAGTGAAACCAGTTGGAAGCGCTGGAATACGTTATTTATAGAAATCAAAGATCCTGCATCCGTTGCAGCTGTTACCCAACAGCTGCAAAACTACATTGAGCCACAAAATAAAGCCCGAGAAGATTTTAAAGTTACATCGTATTACCTCGAGAATTTCAATGGTATGATGAAAAGAAATCGGGCAAATCCTCGGGTTAACAATGACTGGCTTTATGGTGGAATTCCGTCAGAAGCCGTTACGCTACCCGCAATTATGGCAGGACTTCTGCTATTGCTAGCTTGCTTCAATTTTACAAATACATCCATTTCGATTTCGAGTCGCAGGTTAAAGGAGATTGGCATTCGCAAGTTGATGGGTGGTATGCGCAGCCAATTGGTATTTCAATTTCTTGGCGAAAATTTAATTCTGTGTTTTCTCGGTCTTGCAGCTGGTTTGCTCGTTGCAGAGTGGTTGGTGCCAGCGTATGATTCGTTGTGGCCATGGCTTGAACTTAAACTGAGCTATGCAGACAACATGGGCTTCCTATTATTTTTAGGTGCGTTATTGTTGATGACAGCCCTCATTGCAGGTGGATACCCTTCTTTTTATGTTACTTCGTTTGAACCCGTAACGATTCTCAAAGGGAAGGCAAAATTCGGTGGCACGAATTGGTTCACCAGAATTTTATTAGGTGGTCAGTTTGTAATCTCACTTTTGGCGATCATTATGGGTGTTGCCTTTTATCGCAATGGCGAATACCAGAAAGATTATGATTTAGGTTTTGCTACGCGTGGCGCTATTTCGGTATGGGTCAATAATGAAGGTGCATACAATACCTATCGGGATGCATTATCATCGAATAAAGACATAGACCTGATTGCAGGAACGCGTCATCACATTGCGAACTCCTGGAATAATGATCCTGTGAAATATGAGTCGTTGGAGCGTGAAGTGGACATCTTTGAAACCGGTGATGGTTATTTTGAGGCTATGGACATGAAGTTGCTTTCTGGCAGAAATTTTCAAAAAGACTCAGAGACTGATCGGAAAGAGTCAATACTCGTTACCGAAGAGTTGGTGAAGCAATTTGGCTGGACAGATAATCCAATCGGCAAGCGACTGGTTTGGATGGACACTGTGCAATGGTACGTGGTAGGTGTAGTCAAGAATATTTATGCACGTGCGCTGTGGGAACCAATTCAACCGATGATCATTCGCTATACGGCACCGGATAAATATCAGCAGATTGTGGTGAAGATGGATCCAAAAAAAATAACTTCTGTAAATGAATTCATGGAGAAAAAGTGGAAAGAGGTTTTCCCTAACACGGTATATAATGGGCAAATGATCGATCAGGAACTTCAGGAAACAGCGGATGTCAATAACAACATTGTAACCATGTTTGGGTTCCTTGGTTTTTTTGCTGCGCTGATGACCGGTATTGGCATGTTTACTTTGGTTTCGCTGAACATCGTGAAGAAGATGAAGGAGATTGGAGTCCGGAAAGTATTAGGAGCATCGGTATTCAATATTGCCAGTGTAATTAATCTGGAGTTTGTCATTAATCTGGGAATCGCCACAATGATCGGTAGTACAGCAGGATACATGATGGCTGATTCATTGATGGATTCTATCTGGGAGTATTACCTGAAACTGGGCGCATTAACACTTATGATTTCAGTATTTGGTATGCTGATTATTGCCGTTGCTTCCGTTGGATACAAAACAATTTCAACGGCTTCATTGAATCCCACTAAGGCATTACGTGACGAGTAAAAAAAACTGATCATTTTTTGAAGTCTGTAACTTTTGACCAGCTAGCAGCGTCTAACAATTGCCTACCTGAACTATGTTGAAAACTCTCTTTTTAGGGAGAACGCTGGTTTGCTACATAAATTCTAAATCAAAAAAATATGCTCAAGAACTACTATAAAGTTGCTGTGCGCAACATCCTGAAGTACAAGTTATTTTCAGCGATCAATATTTTAGGAATGACCATCGGGATTACTTCCTGCCTGATGATCATACTCTATGTAAGTCATGAGTTAAGCTATGATAAATTTCATACAGATGCAGAACGAATCTATCAGGTAGGACTTCATGGAAAAATGGGAGGGCAGGATATACGCGTGTCGAGTACCTGTCCACCCATGGCTGAAGCTCTGGTTGCGGATATACCGGAAGTAGAGGCTGCAACCCGCATAGCCCCGATGTATCAGCCAGTGGTCAAGAACGGAGAAAAAATTTTAAATGAAGAAAAGGTATTCTTCGCTGATTCTAACTTCTTCCAGTTTTTTAGTTATCGACTTAAGGAGGGTGATATCGAAACAGCATTGAAGGAACCCAACACCGTGGTGCTCATGGAAATTATGGCCACGAAATATTTTGGTGACCAAAACCCCATGGGTGGTTTGCTGGTGATGGGAAGTGAGAACAAAACATTTAAGGTAACCGGCATTGCCGAAACCCCTCCAACCAATTCGCACTTCACTTATAATATGTTAGTGTCAAGCGTTTCAAGTGATAATCTGAAGTCCGGTATTTGGCTGAATAATTTCATGTACACCTATTTCAAAACGAAACCGAATACTTCTGCCAAACAGGTTGAGAGTAAGTTTATTCCATTGGTGGAGAAATACATTGGTCCTGAAATCGAAAAATTTATGGGTACTACGTTGAAGCAAATGCAGGATGCGGGTGGGGCTTTTGGATATTACGCTACCAACATTAAAGACATACACCTGCATTCTACATCCCAAGGTGATCTTGAACCAGGTGGTAACATCATGTATGTATATTTCTTTAGTGGCATTGGATTGTTTATTCTCATTATTGCCTGTATCAACTTTATGAATCTATCTACCGCACGTTCTGCCGGCAGAGCTAAAGAAGTGGGATTGCGTAAAGCACTTGGGTCATTACGCGGTCAGATGGTCGGTCAGTTTATTGCGGAGTCAATTTTATATAGCCTGCTCGCAGTAGCACTGGCTTTGATTGCCAGTTACTATTTATTGCCGTCCTTCAATCTGCTTTCCGGAAAGGAGTTAGGCATGGAAGTTTTCCGGACACCATGGTTTGTTGCAGGGATTATTGGATTAGTTCTTTTTGTGGGTGTGGTGGCTGGAAGCTACCCGGCATTTTATCTCACTTCGTTCAGTGCAGTTGAAGTATTGAAAGGAAAGATCAGGGCAGGAGCAAAGAGCAAAGGCATCCGTAGCTTTCTGGTGGTATTCCAATTTGGTCTTTCTATTTTCCTCATCATTTTCACCGTGATAGTTTTTCAACAGATTCAATTCATGCAAAAGAAAAATATGGGTATTGATAAGAATAATATATTGATTTTGGAAAATACCGATCGATTGGGAAATAACAAAGAAGCATTTCGGAATGGTCTCGCTCAACTTACCGGTATTTCTAAAATCAGCTATACGAACAATACATTTCCGGGTATAAATAACACCACCGTAATTAAAGCAGCCGGATCAGAGCAAGATCACATCATGGGTGTGTATTATGCTGATTATGGCCATCAGGATGTACTTAAGTTTGAATTGAAAGACGGAAGATATTTTTCAAAGGAGTTCCCCACCGATTCATCAGCAATTTTGTTAAATGAGGCGGCCGCCAGGGAATTTGGATTTGCAAATCCGATAGGAGAGGAAGTTCTCTACAACGATAATGGTTCAACAATTAAGAAATACAAGGTTATTGGAGTGATTAAAGATTTCAACTTCGAATCCTTTAAAGATCAAGTGAGGCCATTGTCCATTATACTTACCCAAAACTCTAGTAACTTATTGGTGCGCTACGAAGGAGAGCCTGCAGAAGTAATTAAAAATGTTGAAAAGTTATGGATGCAATATGCCTCCAGCGAACCATTTGAGTATACATTCCTGGACGAGAGTTTTGATCGACTGTTCCGTGCAGAACAAAGGATGGGGAAATTGTTTAGCGTATTCTCAAGCCTGGCTATTTTCATTGCTTGTCTTGGATTATTTGCTTTGGCAGCATTCACCACCGAGCAGCGTACCAAGGAGATTGGCGTGCGCAAATCGATGGGTGCATCGGTGTTTAGTCTTTCGATATTGTTGTCAAAGGAATTTACTAAACTGGTTGTTATTGCTTTCATTCCGGCTGCCCTCGTAGCGTGGTACGTTTCTGAGACTTGGTTGAATAGCTTCGCTTACCGCATCGACATTAAACCATGGGTATTCGTGCTGAGCGGAATAACAGCCATCGTGATTGCGGGGTTGACGGTAAGTTACCAATCCATTAAAGCCGCAACGGCTAATCCCGTTAATTCACTCCGATACGAATAAGTAGTTATTAACCACTGATCACAATCCCTTATGGATTGGTTCACACACATCCGGACTTTTGGCAGATCTACTGGAATAACCTATAATTCATGAAAGGCTGCTGTCTTTGTGTTTGACAGTGGGGAATAAAAGTGGCTCATGCGTTTTGGAATAGGGATGGACTTTTTTCAAAACACAAAGCACTTTGT
>CANIVF010000061.1 GCA_947470895.1 Bacteroidota bacterium | reverse complement strand
TCAGCATTGCCCACGTCCGCTTCACCTGGTTCAACAAATGTAAACGGTTTGCAGGATTAAACTTTAAGTGTAAACTTGAGGTAGGATTAATCATTAAAAACTGTCAACTTTTTTCAGGACGAGGCACTGGTTTCCGGTTGCCAGGGGGATTGATCATGGACAATCTAGTTGCCGGTCACCGGTCTCTAGTTACCGGGAGAATTGAAGGTTCCGAAGTTTGAGTGTAAGAATATTCTGGATACTCGAAGCTCGTAACTCGATGCTATTTGAACCTTTACTTACAGATGAAGTAGGGATTCAATAAATCAGGTTTGTTGTATTGCAGTGGTTGGTGGTTGTCTTTTTGAAGAACGGCAATGCCGGCTTCGTTGGCGATGGCGTGGGCGGCTGCGGTGTCCCATTCCATGGTGGGCGCAAAGCGTGGATAGACGTCTGCTTTGCCTTCGGCCAGGAGCATAAACTTCAGGCTACTCCCCTGCGAAACGAGGTGTGGTTCATAGAGCGAATGGATAAATGCCTGAGTTTCATCACTCATGTGCGAACGGGAAGCTACCACCCTGATTCCTGGTTGTGTCAGATCGATGGGTTTACGAACGGGCAATGGAATGATTTGATTGTTGCGTTTCACAAAAGCACCAGTGCCCTGAGAGGCATAAAACAGATCACCACTCACGGGTACCATCACCACACCGAGCATCGGCTGCTGTTGGTGGATGAGTGCGATGTTCACGGTAAACTCTCCGTTGCGCTTTACAAATTCTTTTGTGCCATCGAGTGGATCAACCATCCAGAAGTATTCCCACGCCTTGCGTTCGTGATAGGGAATATCCCTACCCTCTTCGCTTAAAACAGGAAGTTGAGCCGATTGCAACAGGGAGGTAATGATGGCATGTGCTCTTTTATCGGCCTGCGTTAATGGTGATTGATCACCTTTCGCTTCGGTTTTAAAATCGCCCGAATGATATACATTCAGAATTTCCAGAGAGGCTGCCTGGGCAGCTGTTATGGCCAAGGGTAATAGTTCTTGGAGGGTGGTGTTTATCATAGGGAGTTGTGGAGTAAAATTAAACTTATTTTTATTAGCTGTGGATAGTTGCTGGTTGCCGGTTGCCAGTTGCCGGTTACCGGTCGACAGTTGCCAGTTACCGGTTGCCGGTTGCCAGGGAGAATACACAATGGATAATGGATAGTGGTCAATGTTGGGTTCGGGTTGCCAGTTACCCGTGGGGACATCAGTTACCGGTTGCTAGTTTTCAGTGCTGGGTGATAGGAATATTTCAGATACTCGTTGCTCGTAAGTCGAAGTTCGTGGGTATTACCATCGCATCAGCTTTGAGGGAATGAACTCACAGATGGTTATCTCTAATGTCGTTTCAATAAAAACTACCGTGTATCGTCTTTTGAAAGTAACACAATGGAAACCCATACTGGCACGTTCTGGCTCTTTACAAATCCTATAAGATTTTCGGTCATCCGATAATTGTTCAAGAAAATCATACACCGATTCGGAGAATCTTTCAGCGGTAATGAGCATGCCCTTCGCCTCCATATACCAAGCGATCTCTGCTATGCTATCCGCTACTGATTCCCTGATACTTACTTTTCTTTTGCCCATTTACGGATCAGTTCTTTAGAGTGTGCCCTAGCTTCAGCTATGGTAAGCGTTTTTTGGGGCAGGGTTTTCATAGAAGCACGCTTTTTCAATGACTCATACTCCTTACGTGTGATCAACACATATTTCTTTTTGTCGATGACCAGCTCATTCATTGTTCTTCCTGATTCAAGTGGAAACATAAAGATAACAGAATTCTCTTTGGGAATTAACGTGTTGCTGGGGTTTCTAGGCACCAGTGCTGGGGGAAATTGATAATGGACAATTGACAAGGGACAATCTGGTTGCCGGTTACCGGTCTCTAGTTACCGGGTGAATTGGCAAGGAATAATGGACAGATGTGTCAAGGTCGGAAAACCCTACGTTAATTGGAAACGAGTAATGAAGGGTGATTTTTTTTTGAATTTTCTGGCGAGGAGATTGGATTACCATTTGTGATTCCGCGCCAATGAGTGTGTGGCTCGATGGTAATTGCTCTGTGGCGCGGTGGTTTTTTTTCTTTGCTTACCCCGGGCTGAAGCCCGGGGCTATTGATATGTCACCCCTCTGGGGTTCTATATCATCAAAAATATGGGAGCCAGGAAATGTGTATACTTTGGGTTATGATGTGTCAAGGTCGGAAAACCTGACATCAATTGGACTCCAGTAGTGGTGCGATGATTTTTCGGAATTTTATGGTGAGGAGATTGGATTACCATTTGTGATTCCGCGCCAATGAGTGTGTGGCTCGATGGTAATTGCTCTGTGGCGCGGTGATTATTCTATCGATTTTTACCCCGGGCTGAAGCCCGGGGCTAGAAATATGTAGCCCCTCTGGGGTTTGTCAGTCCCGATTTTGTTAGTCTCAGGATTGTGCTTTCAATGATTCATTATCAATTAATTGTTCATTATCAATTGTCCATTATTAAATAATCATTCCTGCTGCTACGGTTTCGTTGGTTCCTTCATCGACCAGGATGAGGCTGCCGGTGATGCGATTTTTGCGGTAGCTGTCGAAGACCAGGGGTCGAGCGGTGCGCAGTTTTACGCGGGCGATGTCGTTCATGACGAGTTGTTCGGATCCCTCCACTTTTTCAAGTGAGTTGATATCGAGTTTATAGAGAATTTCCTTCAGCACGGCCTTGGTTTCGTGCGTGGTGTGTCGCACATAAAACTTCGTGTTGAGGTTTACGGTGCGCTGGTTCATCCAGCATAACATCAGGTCAATGTCTTGTTCGCCCTGCGGCTGGCTGTCGGGTTTCGAAATCACATCGCCACGGCTGATGTCAATTTCATCTTCGAGGGTGATGGTGACCGACATGGGAGCAAATGCTTCCTGCAGTTGTTGCTCACCAAACTCTATGGTTTTGATTTTTGAGGAGAAGCCGGCTGGCAGCACCACGATCTCATCACCCTGGCGGAAGATGCCACCAGCCACACGCCCGGCATATCCCCGGAAATCCTGATGCTCGCGGGTTTGCGGGCGAACCACATATTGCACGGGGAAACGACTGTCGGTATGATTGTAATCACTTTCGAGGTGTACGGTCTCGAGCATGTGCAGTAGCGTGGCTCCCTGGTACCACTCCATCTTCTCCGAGCGGTTCACCACATTGTCGCCCAGCAACGCGCTGATGGGTACAAACTGAATGTCGTGGACTTCCAGCTTCGATGAAAACGCTTTGTATTCTTCTACTATTTTATCGTAGACATCCTGCTGAAAGTCTACGAGATCCATTTTATTGACACAGACGATGATGTGGGGGATCTTCAGTAGCGAGGCGATGAATGAATGGCGAAAGGTTTGCTCAATCAATCCTTTGCGGGCATCAATTAAGATCAGTGCCAGGTTGGCGGTAGACGCCCCCGTCACCATGTTGCGTGTATATTGAATATGACCGGGCGTATCGGCAATGATGAACTTGCGTTTGGGAGTAGCGAAGTAGCGGTAGGCCACATCGATGGTTATGCCCTGCTCGCGTTCCGACTTTAAGCCATCGGTGAGCAGGGATAGATCGACATAGTCGAATCCCTTTTTGGTGCTGGATGCCTGAACGGCTTCGAGTTGGTCTTCAAAGATAGATTTGCTGTCGAAGAGTAATCGACCGATTAATGTGCTTTTGCCGTCATCGACACTGCCGGCTGTGGTGAAGCGAAGGAGTTGTTCCATTGATTTTATTCTAAGTTCAAGGTTCTAAGTTCAAGGTTTAAAGTTTAAGATTGGAGTGGGGTGTAATCTTCATCGGGGTCTTGCATGTATTTTGTGCCTTTTAAATCACTTCTTTTTAAGTATTGCATCAGACTTGATAGTTGCCTGCTTATCTGCAGTGTTTCTTCTTTTGATTCATCAAACACATCGTTACCTATGTGCTTTCTGTCAAGAGCTCTGTATAGTTGCGACCTGGTTTCACCTGCAGAGCCTTTAGCAATGGCAAGAAACTGGATGAATTCCTTGTTCCCATTTCTTTCAAAGCCTTCGGCTACGTTATCCATGATAGAACCGGATGATGCGTTAATCTGATCTCATAATTTGTAATCTTTCGCAAAGGATCCCTCAAGAGTAAGCTCATAAATCTTATTGGCAAGCACCCTAGCCTTCTGCCAGACCTCGATCTCTTCAAAATTTTTAAATGACGCCATCCCTCTTAAAATTTTGAACTTTGAACCTAAAACTTTGAACCTAAAAATACCCCGACTTCTTCCTATCCTCCATGGCAGTTTCGCTGCGTTTGTCATCAGCCCGGGTGCCACGTTCGGTTTTGCGGGAGGCGGCTACTTCGGAGATGATTTTTTCCATGGTATCGGCATCCGATTCTACGGCTCCGGTGATCGGCATGTCACCACACGTGCGGAAGCGAACAGTCATCTCCTTTGACATTTCATCAGGCTTAAGTTTTAGCCACGGGGATGTTGATAAGATTGCCCCATCGCGGATGATCACTTCCCGTTTGTGTGCGTAGTAGAGTTTTGGGATGGGAATATTTTCCGCATACAGGTATTGCCAAACATCCATTTCTGTCCAGTTGGAAATGGGGAATACGCGAAAATGTTCACCCTGATGCTTACGTCCGTTGAAGATGTTCCAGAGCTCGGGGCGTTGGTTTTTTGGGTCCCACTGTCCGAACTCGTCACGGTGTGAGAAGAAACGTTCTTTGGCACGTGCCTTCTCTTCATCTCTGCGTGCTCCGCCCATGGCGGCATCGTATTTATGTTGTTCAATAGTATCCAGGAGCGTGACGGTCTGGAGGGCATTGCGGCTGGCGTTGAAGCCTGTTTCCTCTTTCGCCCTGCCTTGGTCGATGCTATGCTGCACGGAACCCACCACCAGGCGCACACCCAGCTCATTCACGAGCCAGTCGCGATACTCCATGGTTTCGGGAAAGTTGTGGCCTGTGTCGATGTGTACCAACGGAAATGGGATGCGTGCCGGATAAAATGCTTTACGCGATAAGTAGGCCAGCACGATGGAGTCCTTGCCTCCTGAAAACAGCAAAGCAGGTTTTTCAAATTGTGCTACTACCTCCCGGATGACATAGATGGCTTCCGACTCCAGTTCTTTGAGGTGACTTAGGTAATATTGGCTCATGAAAAGTGAGTATCTGGGGCTTAAATTTGAGCAAAGGTAGGGAAAGTTGGCAGTTTCTCTCAAGTTGCTGGTAGCCTATCTACGTTACCGGTTTGCCAGCGGAGAAGTTCAAAAAAGTTCCTATTTCTTTAGGCCGATTTGCACTTTGATTTCTGCCCTGCGGTTTGGGGTATGATCTTGTTCTGCGCAGGTCAATAAATCGCTGCATCTGTTTATTAATATCTTTTCGCCAAAGCCTTTGGCGATGATGCGCTTACGTGAAATACCTTGGGACACAAAGTAGTTTAGCGTGCTCTTCGCGCGTTTTTCCGTCAAGAGCTGATTGTAATCTGGTTTGCCTCGTGAGTCGGCATGAGCTCCTATATTTAAGGTTGCCATTGGAAATTCCTTCAGTGTAACCACGAGTGGCTTCATGAGCTCAATTGCAGCCTTTGAGATATCGAACCTGTTGTAGTCGAAGTAAATGACCGTATTGTTTAAGGATTCCTGCCGCAGCAAAATATCATTCAAAATATTTCCTTTGTACTGCCCATCGGTATTCAAATTTACCACTTCCGTGAGGTAGTCCGGCTTGCTGAACTCTATTCTGTATTTTCTGTTTGGCAACAACGGAAAGGAGTAATTACTAAGGTCATTCACGAAAATCGTATCCAGTTTATTATTGGTGAGGTCATAAAATTTCAATGTTACACCCGTGAGGGGTTGCTGTGTTTCGTTACTGTAGATATTTCCTTTCGCAAACAGGACGCGTTTGGAGAGTTCAACATCCAATGTGTCCAAGGCCATCGACCGGCCCTGGGTGGAGAAACCCACATCATTTTTGACCATGTCATAGCCGTTCTTTTTTACGACCAGTTTATAGTCTTTATCGAACGGGAGGGTTAGTCCGTAAGATCCGTTGCTGGCCGTTACGTCTGAATCCAATATCTTACCCGTTTTTTTGTCGACTGCATAGACTGTAGCTCCATCAACAGGCACCTTGCCATCGTCATCCGTAATAGCTTTTCCGGTGAGGTAGAAGTTGGTGGCGATGTAATAATAGATGTCATCGAGGCCCATGCCACCGGGGCGGTTGGAAGCGATGTATCCTTCGCGGCCTATGGAATCTGTGACTAACGAAAAGTCATCATAGCGAGAGTTCAAAGGACCGCCAAAGTTGAGCGCTTTAGCAAATCGATTATTTTCTTTTCGGCTTACCAGGATATCGAGTCCACCCAGCGAACCGTGGCCATTCGAAGAAAAGTAAAGCGTAGAGTCGTTGGCCAGAAAAGGGAATGATTCATCGCCCTGCGTATTGATACCGCCCCCAACATTTTCGGGTTTGGTCCATGTGCCATTGACGAGTATAGAGAAGTAGATATCAGAACCGCCAAAACCATCTTGTGCTGTGGATGTGAAATACATGGTTTTTCCGTCAGCCGAAACGGTAGCATGAGCTAATGAAAAAGATGAGCTGTTGTGTTCGAAAGGAACAATATTCGTCATGGAGCCGAGCTTATCGACATCGGCAAAAAAGAGATTCAAATGCGAATTATGGTTTTCGTCATAGACAGGCTTACCGTTGTCGATGTTGGTACGTGTAAAAACTGCCCGTGTGTCATTGCGATAAAAGGCCATAGGGCCTTCATGTAAATACGATTTGATGTCTTCCCTGTGCAGGTGTTGGGTCTTGCTATGGTCACCTTGTTTTTTGCCTTTTACATAATACATGTTTAAGAGTGACTCATCAACATCGACACCATCAAAAGCCTTGTGTTTGAGAAACTGATCCACATCGCGCGAGGACGCGAACGTTACTCCCTCATGAAAATAGTGGGCACCATAATCGCTGTGGGTAGTGTTAAAATTCACCCCGGTTACAATAAATCTTAATGAGTCGGATAGATATTTTTTCAGGTTTTCCAAAAAGGATATTTTCTCTTTGGTAATTTTACTATCCGGATTTTCTTTCAGGAATTGCTCAAACCAGTACTTCGATTCGGTATATTTTCCATTCATGGAAAGCGCTTCCGCATAATCGAATTTAGACTCTGAAACAACACCTGGTTTATCGATAATTTTAGCGAACCATAACTCGGCTGAACCGGGATCGTGTAGCTTAAAATAACACTCCGCGATCTGGTCAATGATGTATAGATTGCCAGGGTCTTTGTCGTTGGCATGCAAGTACAAGTTCAAAGCATTTCGGTACGCGTAGTGGTTAAAATACAGGTCAGCTTTTTTTACGTTGGCATAAAAGGCTGTTCCAATATTGGTGCTCTGTGCATCCGTGAATAAAGGAAGAACAACCAATACCGAAAAGATCAGAATATACTTCTTCATTAGAAATAACGTGGTGAAATAACACCTTTTTTATTGAACCAAAACCGATAATTCAACATCACTTCATGCGATCCTAATTCGGTGGTACGAATAGGGCCCGCTGAGATTGTATACGAATAACCAAACTGCAACTGATCATTGATTTTAAGCTGAGTCATCATCACGATCTGCTTGGAGGATTTATACGATAGACCCGCCCACAGTACTTCATCGAAGAGCACGTTGGCGTTGAGGTCAAGCTCTACCGGCTGACCATCGGTCATCTTGAACAAGAAGTTAGGCTTAAACTTTAATAACCTATTAATTGTAAACACATGCCCCGCCATCAAAATGACCGGCACGGTCTGATAGACCGTGGTGTAATCTGTGCCCCGGTCGAACACGTTATTGAGCATAGAAGGTACTGACAGGCCAACGTATGTCATTTGATTGCTATAGTAAATGCCCGCGCCAAAGTTAGGTCTTGAATCCCGAATATCCTGATTGAAGGCAGGATCTGGTGTTCCATTGGATCCATTATTATAGAGGTCGAGTTTGGTGTATTGGGCATTGTACATACTAACACCCCCTTGCAACCCAAAGGATAACGTAGCTCCTTCCTGTTTCAATGGAAGGCGGTATGCGTATGAAAAGTGAACCCCAGTTTGATTGATAACACTTAGCTCGTCATGAATAACCAGAAGACCTAGCCCTACCCTACTGTTGACCAAAGGAGTGTGGGCGGTGAACGTTTGAGTATTGGGAGCTCCTGACAGGCCCACATTCTGAAACCTACCGAGTGCCGAAACACTCAATGCCTCATGACTACCTGCGTAGGCCGGATTGATGGCCAGTGCATTAAACATGTACTGCGAGTAGGTAGCGGCTTGCTGTGCTGACGCAACCGAGAAAAAGAGCACAACAATAAAACCGGTCAACAATATTCTCATGACAACTTAGTTCTTTTTTAATACCAGATAACCGCTGTATAATTTTGAACCATCACCCAAATCTACTGAATAATAGTAAGACCCTTCCGGAACATTTCCACTGATCATACTGTGGTTGGTTTGGCCCCTCCAATTATTTTCTTCGTTGTTATAACCGGTGGTTTCAAAAATCAGGTTATTAAATCGGTCGAATACTCTCACGCGGTTATTCGGGAAGGCCTCTATGCCATCGATTCTCCAATAGTCGTTGCGGTTATCGCCATTTGGTGACAGACCGTTGTAAATTTTGAAGGGAGCAGTAAGCACTTCGATGATCACCAGACCTTCATCACACAGGGTTGGTGTGCCTGTGTCACATACCCGATAGCGTACAGAATCGATACCCATAAAATCCAGGTTTGATTTGTACTCCAACTTACCATCTGCCTTTAGGGTGACCGTTCCATGATAAGGGCCTGATACCGGAGTGATGGTTAATACCAATGCATCGTTGTCTACATCTGTATCATTGGCTAAAATGTTTGCCGCAGTAATTACCACCGAACTTTGAGCGGTGAGATTATCATCCACAGCGACCGGTGCATCGTTTACCGGAGTGACGGTGATCTTCACAGTAACCTCTGTACATTTTCCAGGATTTCCATTATCGCACACGGAGAATTTCCAGAACGCGTCACCGTTGAAGTCTTTGGCAGGCATGAATGTGTAACAGAAATCAAATGCAGAACTGGAAGTCATCGTGCCACCGCCAGAAACATTGACCGGTGAATTGTAGGTGATGATATCGCCATCTGCATCACTTACACCAAGACAAATCTGAACCTGTGTATCTTCCGGAGTAGTAATCGTTGGTATTGTTGAGATCACCGGAGCATCGTTCACCGGGGTGACATTGATGCTGACCGTTTCTGTGTTAGAATCTACCGTGCCATCATTTGCCTTAAAGGTAAAACTATCGGGTCCAACATAATCTGCATCCGGTGTATAGGTGATAGCGGCTCCCGTTCCTGAAATGGTTCCATGAAGCGGTACTATTAAGACCGTATAGGTAAGCGCATCCTCGTCAGCATCGGTGGCACTGAGTGTGATGACCTTCGGTGTATCTTCTGTTACTGTTACCGACTGGGAATTCGCTACCGGAGCATCATTCACAGGTGTTACGTCTACCTCCACAACCAATTTTCCGCATGCGGTTGGATCACCATTATCACAGATGGCAACTTCCAACACCGCCTTGCCATTGAAATCGGCAGCCGGTGTAAAGGTGAAGCAAAGCTGATTGGCTCCATGGGCACGAGCTACTAAGCTGCCGCCACCGGATATCGAGGTCACTGTTCCTGATGAAATTGTATTTCCCTCCTGGTCTGTCACATCTACACAGAAATTCAATGGAGTATCCTCAGCGGTGGTCAGTGTAATTTTAGGCGTTGGAATACTATTTATTACAGTTACCGGAGGATCATTCACCGGAGCGATGATGATGGTGATGATACCCTTGCTGCACAAAGTCGTGTTGTTGGCATCGCAAACCGTTACCTCCACCCGATCTTGTCCGTTGTAATCCTGGTTGGGTGCAAAGATAAAACAAAGTTGACCGGTCGTTGGATCGAGCGTTACGGTGCCATGTCCATCTAACGACACTGCGCCTGTAAACACATAAGGATCGTTTTCAATATCGGTTATGGTGAAGCAAATGGATGTTGCCTCATCTTCATTGATGGTGACCGTTTTATTTTGCACCACCGGAGCATCGTTTACCGGAATAACGGTTACTTGTATCGATACCGTGTTTGACGTTGCCCCAATATTATCTTTTACGTTATAGGATACCGGTGAGGCAGGGCCATTATAATTTAATACTGGAGTAAATGTTACCTGGCCTGCATTATCCACCACATAAGTACCTTCATCCGTTACCGTGAACGTGTTGTCGATAGCCGGAGTAGCTGGATTGAGATCAACCGTTGCTGCGTTAATGGTGCCATCGCTATCGGAATCATTGAGTACCACGTTGAATGTTACTGAGGTGTCTTCATTGGTCATTATCGGATCAGTCACAGCCACTGGTGCGTCATTCACCGGCATTACGCTGATTGACACCGTAGCCACATTTGAGTTATTGGTTCCATCATTAACCTGGAACGTGAAACTATCGGGACCATTGTAATTTGAAGTTGGAGTATAGATGAGGTTAGGTGCCGTGCCACTTAGAACGCCATGGGCAGGTTGAGTCAGGATCGTATAGGTTACGGTCTCCCCCTCTGCATCCGTAGCAACCAGGGTAATATTTTTGGCAATATCCTCCTGAACACTCACCGTTTGATTGGCGGCCATCGGAGCATCATTCACGGGTACTACCGTGATGGATACTGTTGCCACTGTGTTGAGAGAACCATCCGAAGCCCGGAAGGAAAAGCTATCCGGGCCTGTATAGTTTGCATCTGGCGTATACACCACATTAGGGGCAGTGCCGCTCCATGTGCCATGGGATGGTGGTGTTATGATAGTGAAGGTAATCGGATCGGAATCTGCATCGGTAGCCTGCAAGGTAATATTCTTGCTTTGATCTTCTATAACGGTAACATTCTGATTGGCGGCCACTGGTGCGTCATTCACAAGGTTATCCAAAACAAATGTAACGGTGACCACACCAGACTCCAGACTGCCATCGGTTACCTTGAAGGTAAAACCATCTGCATTGTTAAAGTTCAGATTGGGTGTATAAACAAGGTTAGGAGCCGTGCCGGACAATGCACCGTTTGCGGGTTGTGTTACGATAATGAAATTGGATGAAGCAGTAAGATCACCCAATTCCACATCCGTACCGCTTATGGTGAAACTCTTAGGAGTATTCAACTGATAGGGTACCGTTAAACTGAAGGCCACCGGAGCATCATTGATCGGATTGACGGTAATTGAAACATTAGCGATATTCGAATTCAGGATTCCGTCATTCGTTCTAAAGGTAAAACTATCTGAACCGTTGTAATTGGGGTCAGGCATATAGGTGACATTAGCACCAGAACCACTTAAGGTGCCATGTGCAGGTGTGGTTACGATACTGAAGGTAATCGCATCTCCATCGGGATCCGAACCCGTCAGGATCATGGGTAATGAAACATCTTCGTTTGTGGTGACAGACTGGTTGTTGGCTACCGGGGCATCGCTGAATCTTACTATGGAGATAGAAACCGTTGCGATATCGGAGTCAACCGTTCCATCATTTACTTTGAACGTGAAGCTATCCGCGCCAGTGAAATTGGAAGCCGGAGTATAGATCAGGTTTGCACCAGAACCACTTAATGTTCCATGCGAAGGCTGCGTTAGCACGATGTAAGTCAGGATATCTCCATCTACATCCGAAGCCGTTAGCGTGATTGGGGTAGCTGTATCCTCTAATACGATCACATTCTGATTATTGGCTACCGGTGCATCATTAACAGGGTTCACCGTAATTGAAACCGTAGCGATGTTTGAATCTGCACTTCCGTCATTCGCTTTGTATGTGAAACTATCAGGACCAAAGTAGTTTGCGGCTGGTGTATAGGTTAGATTGGCTCCCGTGCCTGTCAGTGTACCATGTGCCGGAGGTGTTACGATCGTGTAGGTAAATATGTTTGAATCCGGATCGGTTGCCACGAGAACTATTCCGACCGAAGCATCTTCATTCACTATTACATTCTGACTGCTTGCTACAGGGGCATCGTTTACCGGAGTGCAGGTGATGGAAACCGTGGCGGTATTGGAGTCAACGGTGCCATCATTTACTTTAAAGGTGAAACTATCCGGACCTGTATAGTTGAGATTGGGAGTATACGTCAGGCTTGCCCCGGTACCCGATACTGTACCATGAGCGGGTTGAGTTAAAACCGTATAGGTGAGTGCGTCTCCATCTACATCAGCGCCCATGAGGGTAAGCGGTGTGGGTGTGTCTTCCACCACTGTTACATTTGAGTTTGCGGCCACCGGGGTGTCATTTACCGGCTGAACATTGATGGTGATGGTAGCTTCATTCGAATAATGAATACCATCACACACCTCATAGGAGAAATGATCAATGCCTGTGTAATTGGGGTTTGGTGTATACGTTAAGTTAGGCGCGATGCCAGTAAGTACACCATGCAACGGGTAAGTTACAATGGTGCAGTAATCAATAGGTTCATTATCCACGTCACTGCTGGTTAGCACAATGTTTAACGGAGTATCCTCCAATGTTGATACTGTCTGTGGATAAGCCACCGGGGGGGAATTAGGTTTTGCTATGGCATACGCAGTGCTGTAGGTATTCTGCTCAAAGTTTCCACAACCACTGCCACTGGCATTCAGTTGTGCCCGCGCTACTACGCGATCGTAAGCGCGAATTTTTTGGACCAGGTTAGCTGACCAGAAAGATCCCCGAGAACTTACCGTTACCTCTTCTTTTGGCGTTGTGCTCCACACGGGTTGGGCATCTGTGCCACCAACTCTTGCGAAGATCGAAACCTTAATGAATGAACCCGATTTGGTGGAACCCGATAGGTAAGTTTGACCATCGCGGATAGGCTCACTGATTGTTGGTTTTGGAGGAAGCGAGGGGCTAAATCCCGGGCATGTTACACATAGATTGGCTACCGGAGTTGGGCATTGTGAGTCGATTAACGAGGTATACGCCACTTCATCCTTTCCAAGGTAAGAAGGATTCATATTATCTATTCCGGCAATATCAGCAGCGGGGCCAGACAGCGCACACGTTGCTGCTGAACTGGTGGAAGCCACAAAACGCAATTCGGTATTTAAATCGATACCAAATTCCTGAGCAATTCTGTTGAAGGGAATAAAGAAATCGTAGAAAAAGTCTGGGTTACCACAGGTAACCAGGTCACCTACTGCCACCTGAAAATTGGACGATAATGGATAATACTGGAATGGGGTAGGGCAACTGCTAACGCCATCGATATCGTAGAGATATATGCCCGGATTCTGACTCTTTATCAGTGTAACTTCAACTTCAAAGCCTGGATTGGCTGACGTGTAATTAGGATCCTTACCTTGTCCAAAAAGTCCATCGATATCCAACAGGATGTGAAAGGACTCTGTGCTGTTTACGTTATCGCCCAGGCGAAATCTGAAAATGAGGTTATTGATTGCTGCGTTTAATGGATCAGGTCTCCTCAGTGCATAAGCAGAAAATCCCCTCGAGTCTGGAATGATATCGGTTACCCCACAATTAGGGCCCGACTGGTTATCCCCACTTACATCACCGGTGCCGATTATCGGAACACCAAACATTTTGTATTCAAACTCATCGACATAATACCCATCGTTGGTGAAGGGAGTCTGGAATCGGTTCACAAAACCATCCCCATTAGGATCCAGCGGGTTAGCCGCAGGGCTGGCAGGGGTAATGATTGTTCCTCGTTGAGATTGTGCCTGAGCAACTACCGTGCTGACAACGAAGAGTATGACTAGCAGTGAGAAAAGCCTTAGAGTTTTCAAGGGAGCAAGTTTTTATAAATAACGTTAAATTTTATCAAAAATTGAAGTATTCATGTTCGTTGTTATGTTAACCATAAACTGGAATCGTACACCATTACTTTTGTAAGTAATTACCTATCATGGTCATAAAGTAACCCAAAAAATGGGATTAGTTTGGTTAACCATTTCGTTACCCATTTCTTTTACCATTTATGTCGCGGGTAAGATCCCAGTATTTTTTAATGATGGTCAAAAAATCTTTCATTTCCGGAAGGGGTACCATATTAGGACCATCGCTGAGCGCCTTTTCTGGTTGAGGGTGGGTTTCAATAAAAAAGCCATCAACACCCACAGCGGCAGCGGCTTTAGCCAAAAAAGGTGCATACTGACGGTCACCTCCACTCTTACCACCCAGCCCGCCAGGTCGTTGGATGCTATGGGTCACGTCAAATACCACTGGGGCATATTGCCGCATGATCGGAAGCGATCGCATATCCACGACCAGGTTATTATAGCCAAACATGCTTCCCCGCTCCGTGAGGAATACGTTATTGTTCCCTTCCCCCCTCACCTTGTCGATGGCGTACTTCATATCTTCCGGGGCCATAAACTGTCCTTTTTTTACCTTCACAGGTTTGCCCGTTTTGGCTGCTGCAATCAGCAAATCAGTTTGGCGACAAAGAAAGGCTGGTATCTGCAATACATCCACCACGGAAGCTACTTCGGCACACTGATACGATTCATGCACATCCGTGACAACCGGTACTTTCAGGTCGTTGCGTACCATAGCTAAAATCTCGAGTCCCATGTCCATGGAAGGGCCACGGTAAGAACCGGAAGAAGTGCGGTTGGCTTTATCAAAGGATGCTTTAAACACGTACTCGATGCCCAGCTCTTGGCAGAGCTTTTTTACGTGTGTGCCCGTCTCCATGCAGATATCATAACTTTCCGCAGCACAGGGACCGGCAAAAAGTACCATGCGATCTCCACCGAGTGTGATTGAGTCTGTGATTGAAACCTTTTCTTTGAATATTTCCACGGGTATTTAGTAGTAAGATGTTAGACGTAGGTAGTAAGAATCTGGCAGAAAGAAGTTAGTTTGAATTGATACCTGTTTATTGTTTGATGATTTTATCTAATACTTCCTGGGAAGCGAGGATGAGGTCGCTGATTTCGCGGGCGACACCCTGGCCCCCTTTGGTGTAGGCAATTACATGGACCTCAGATTTCACATAGTCGAGTGCATCGGCAGGGCAGGCAGACAAGCCGCAATCCCGAAGAATGCCCAGGTCATTGATATCATCGCCAATGTAGGCCACTTGTTTTTTCTTTAATTTATAGTATGCTACCAGCTTTTCAAACACCGCGTGCTTGTCCATGATACCCTGATGGCAGAAATCGAGTTTGAGTTCGGTTGCCCGATTGCTAACCACCTTCGATTCGCGGCCAGTAATGATGCCCACAAGGATACCGGCCTTTTTGAGGTGGCTTATGATATAGCCGTCTTTTACGTTGAATTGCTTACTCTCCCTTCCCGAGTCATCGTAGATGATTTTGCCATCGGTGAGCACACCATCTACATCAAAAAATATGGCTTTAATCAGGGAGGCTTTCTTGATTTGATCTTTGGTGTACTTACCCAGAACTTCTTTTACGGGCATTTGTTGAGAAATTTCTTAAATAATGTCGAAAATTAAGGAAAATATCTGTCACCACATGAAGATTGTCAAGGTTAGTATTTCAGCTCTCATCACCATCGGATTAATCTACTTTCTCAACAACACCTGGAATTTCGGTCAGCAGATTCCGGCTTTGGGCAAATTTCTGGATCCCTTTCATGGCGTTTGGCAAAATGCGGAAACCAGGGAGGTAGCCAATGAAGAATTGAAAATAAGCGGATTAAGAGATGCGGTGTTCGTACATTATGACAGTTTGATGATACCGCACATCTATGCCCGGAATAATGAAGATTTGTATTTTGCTCAGGGCTATGTAACCGCCCGGCACCGGCTTTGGCAGATGGAGTTTCAAACCCATGCCGCTGCGGGCAGGCTTACCGAGATTGTTGGCTCCGCAGCACTGGACTTCGACCGCAGGCAACGCAGGTCAGGAATGGTGTATGCCGCAGAGCAGGCGCTGAAGTCGGCAGAGCAAAATTCCGAGGCACTGGCTATGGTTGAAAACTATAAAAATGGTGTAAATCAATTCATAGAATCCCTGGATCGAAATGATCTTCCACTCGAATACAAGCTCTTGAATTACGAACCAGAGCCGTGGACGAATTTGAAATTCGGTTTATTGCTCAAGTACATGGCTAAGACATTGAACATCGGAGACAAAGATCTGGAGATGACTAATGCGTTAAAAATCTATGGAAAAGAAACCGTGGATCTGCTTTGGCCCGATCATGAAACCATAGGAGATCCTATTGTTGACCAAGCCGGCCAGTGGACGTTCAAACCCATTACCCTTGATAGCATACCGCCAGCATTACCTAATGAACTGGTTCATGTGCAACCCTTCGAGAAGCCTTCCAAAGATGTGGGAAGCAACAACTGGGCAGTGAGTGGGGTGAAGACCCATAACGGCTCCCCTATTCTTTGCAATGATCCTCACCTCACCCTTAACCTGCCTTCCATCTGGTATATTGTTCATTTGCAGGCGCCCGAAGTTAATGTGATGGGCGCATCTTTACCAGGCGTGCCTTCGGTAATCAGCGGCTTTAATGATTCCATTGCCTGGGGCGTAACGAATGCACAGCGTGATCTGGTAGATTGGTATAAAATTCAATTCAAAGATGATAGCAAAAATGAGTATCTCAGTGATGGCCAATGGAAGCCTGTGAGAGAAGTGATTGAGAAATTTCTAATCAAAGGGGGTAAAGCATTTTATGATACCGTAACCTATACGCATCATGGCCCGGTAGTGTATGATCGCAGCTTTCATGGTGACGAGGAGAAAAACCATTATGCTTTCCGGTGGATTGCCCATGATCCATCCGAAGAAGTGCTCACCTTTTATAAATTGAACCGTGCAAAAAATCATTCCGATTACCTGAAGGCATTAGATCATTACACTTCGCCTGCACAGAATTTCGTATTTGCTTCCGTTAGCGGAGATATTGCCATGCGCATACAGGGAAAGTTTCCGATCAGACGGAAAGACGAAGGCAAGTTTCTCTTAGATGGAACGAACACCTCCCACGAATGGCAAGGGTTTATCCCCAACGATCAAAATGTGATGTATAAAAATCCGGTGAGGGGATTTGTGAGTTCCGCCAACCAATATCCGGTGGATAACACGTATCCATATTATATCAATTCTACCAGCTACGAAGCTTACCGCAATCGCAGAATCAACACCTTGCTTGCGGAGATGAGTGAGATTACTCCACGGGCTATGATGGAAATGCAATTCGACAACTTTAATTTGAAAGCCCAGGAAAGCTTGCCTGCTTTTCTTGCTATGCTCAACCCCACCACATTCAATGAGCAGCAGAAACTGGCTTACCTGATATTAACCACATGGAATTATGAAAATGACATCAACTCATTGGGGGCCTCGTATTATGAAGCCTGGTGGAGGGAGTTGTTTCCATTGATTTGGGATGAAATTCGCAACAGTGCAGTAGCCCTCGATGAACCCACCGCTTATACCACCATTAAGTTGATTAAAGAAAACCCGACACTTCATTTTTTCGACATCTCGAAGACGCCAGAAAAAGAAACTGCGAACGAGGTTGTGCAGATTGCTTTTGCCAAGGGTGTGGAAACCATTGAAACTTGGAAAACAAAAAACAAAAAACAAGATCCCCGGTGGGCTGACTATAAAGATACGTTTATCGGTCACCTGCTTCAGGGCATTCCTGCATTTAGCTACCACGTAGAGCATGGAGGCAATCGCGAGATTATTAATGCATCGTCACGCACCAGTGGTCCGAGTTGGCGGATGGTGGTGAGCCTCGAGAAAACCAATGTGAAAGCATGGGGAGTATATCCGGGCGGGCAAAGCGGAAATCCGGGTAGCCCCTTTTATAATAACCTGTTACCCTACTGGTCACGGGGAGAATATTTTCAATTTCAGTTTGAATCTGATCCTGCAAAAATGAAAGATGTCTTTTCTTCACTCACGTTAACACCGGCAAAATGAAATTCCTGATTCAAGTTTTATTTACCATCGTCTTGTGTGCCATTCTTCAATTCTTTTTACCGTGGTGGACAGTTGCCATCGGAGCATTCGTAGTTGCCTTTCTTTTTGATAATAAAAGTCTGCCTGCCTTTGCTGTTGGTTTTTTAAGTGTTGCCCTCGTGTGGTTCGGAGTAGCTTTCTACATCAGTATGGTAACCGATTCTATATTGACGACCAAGCTCAATCAATTACTTCCGATTAACTCCTTTGTCATCACAACATTAGTTGGTGGATTAATCGGTGGATTGGGTGCCTTGACCGGGTCGTTGTTTCGGAAACTTTAGATATCATGGTTCTTTTCTAAAGTTTAGATCTAAAAAAAACTACAAAATCCGGCACAAATACAGCTGTTGCCCTTATATTTGCACTCCTTTTGCGATACCCGAATAGAATTTTGGTTTCTACTTGAAGGAAAAGTTCTTTGGAGAGGTGGGTGAGAGGCTTAAACCAGCAGTTTGCTAAACTGTCGTACGGGTTAAACCGTACCGGGGGTTCGAATCCCCCCCCCTCCGCACTTCATTCTTAAATATTGGTCTCATAGCTCAACTGGATAGAGCAGCTGCCTTCTAAGCAGCAGGTTGCTGGTTCGACCCCAGCTGGGATCACAAAAAAATTGGTTGTTAAAGATGTTTTCATATCTTCGCGACCTTATTTAGTAGTTCGGGGTGTAGCGTAGCCCGGTATCGCGCTTGGTTTGGGACCAAGAGATCGTCAGTTCGAATCTGGCCACCCCGACAAAAACCTCCTTTTTACGTGGAGGTTTTTTGTTTTATGAAGACACAGATATTTAAAGATTATCACGCACTTAGTAAAGCCACTACATGGCTCATCGTTGACTCGATAAAGGCGAAAAAGAACTCGTTAGTCTGTTTAGCCTCGGGTCATACACCCATCGGGGTTTTTGAAGAACTTGCCAAAGAAGTAAAAGAAAATGATCTGGACCTTAGCGGTTGTACTTTCCTTAGCCTGGATGAATGGGTTGGCATTGACCCCTATGATACCGGATCGAGCCTCACTATGTTAAAGCGAGATTGTTTTGAACCGCTTGGACTTCAACCCCATCAGACCGAGTATTTTCATGTTGAAGTTAATGATCTTGAGAAAGAATGTGAACGGATTAATTCTTTGATTGAGCGAAATGGAGGTTTGGATATTATGTTGGTTGGTGTGGGCACGAATGGGCACATCGGCATGAACGAGCCAGGTACTTCCTTCGATGCCTATGCCCATATCAGTATACTGGCCGAGGAGACCAAAACCGTTGGGCAAAAATATTTCAGTAAACCCACTGCCCTATCATTAGGGATTACCCTAGGACTCCGGCATCTTCGAGAAGCCAGGTTACCCATTGTTATGGCCAGTGGAGAAAAGAAAGCTGCGATCATGGCGAAGGGATTAACACAAGCACCCACGGAACAAATTCCGGTGAGTCTTTCGCAATTGATCCCGCAAGGTTATGTCATGTTGGATGAGGCTGCGGCCAGTCAGTTGGCCAGCTAAACAGGTGATTAACCCTTTCGGTCAAAGGCAAAGCAGGCTGCTCCAATCGCTCCTGCAAAGTCGTTGAATTGCGCCTTCACCAAAGGGGTAGCTTGCCCATCAGGGCGCCATTCGTATTGATTCATATATTCAGCAAGAGGTTCGAATAATCGTTCATTGGATTGCGCAATGCCTCCACCCAGAATAATTTGTTGGGGAGCCAGAATATTAATCAGCGAACACAATGCTACTGCTAATTTTTTGACCGACTTCAACCAAATTACTTTGGCAAAGTCATCACCGTTAGCATAAGCCTCCATCAACTCGCGCGTGGTTTGAAATCGATGATCACTTCGTCTTGGTACCGATTCATTTCCAATGGCATCCTCTAATGTGCCGGGCACTTGCAGAAATCCAATTTCGTCACTTTCGGCATGTAGCGACATATCGCCAATGCTTCCTGCTCGTTGTTTTACACCCTGATATAATTGACCATTAATCAGAATGGCCCCTCCCACTCCGGTGCCCAGAGTGAGCATTACTACGTTTTTTAACCCTTTTGCGATACCAAAGTTTACTTCAGCCAACAGCGCTGCATGCGCATCGTTTAGCACATGAACCTGTGAGTCTAAGAAGTCACCCCAGTGGAATCGCTCTAGTCCATCCAATCGCCCCGGCATATAATTGATCTGTTTATTTTGATCATCAGGTAATCCTGGAGCAGCCAAGCCGAAACACGATATCGGTACATCCATAGCTCTAATTTTTGTAAAGGCTTCATGCACAGCACCTCGCCAATCCGAATTACGAATAGGCACGATTTCCTTTGCCAATACTTCTCCTTGTTGTGTGATAAGCACTGCCTTCACATTGGTGCCTCCTAAATCAATTCCGATTGCATTCATTGACCGATTCATTACCTTTCGAAGATAGGGTTTATTTTGCGACAGATTGCGTCAGCAAATTTGAATGAAGAACGTTTGATTTTATAACTTTGAGAGGATTTTTATCTTATGAGTTTATTTCATGATTTCGGTTGGGCAGAGGGGATTGTTATTCTGATCTTTTTGACTGGTTACGGACTTTATCTTTGGCGGATAATCAGTATCAGCCGAACATTGCATACGCCTTATAAAACGGTTTTTATAAAACTATTTTTTCGCTCCGTCTTCCTGGCCTTGCTGATCATTGCCTTGCTTGGCCCCACTTTTGGTGACAGTAAACGCGAAATCAAATCGGTAGGTAAAGACATTATGATTTGTGTAGACTTATCCAAGTCCATGGATGCCTTTGATGTGCAGCCCAGTCGCCTGGAGAAAGTAAAATTCGAGATGAAGAGAATTGCCGATGCATTTAACTCCGATCGGCTTGGCATCATTATATTTTCGTCAGAAGCCTTCATGCAATGTCCGCTTACGTATGATCAGAACGCGATAAATCTTTTTATCGCAACGATGAACACGAGCCTCGTGCCTTCCAGTGGTACTGATTTTGCGCCACCGCTTCGCATGGCATTATCCAAGCTGGAAGACAATGAAGGCCCCAGCACCCAACAAAAATCGAAAGTGATCGTTCTGATCAGTGACGGTGAGGATTTTGGTGAGGAGACGAGTGAAATTACGAAAGAAGTGGAAGACAAAGGATACAAATTATTCACCTTGGGCGTTGGTACCGAACGAGGAAGTCAGATCACAGCTGGCAAAGGCTACAAAACAGATAAACAGGGTAATACCGTAGTATCCAAATTAAATTCAGGTTCACTGAAATCATTAGCGAGCAAAACCGATGGCGACTATTTTGAAATCAATGAATCGCGTAACGATGTGAATAAATTAATCAGTACCATTGGCAAGATTGAAGGTCAGATGCGCGATGCCCGTGTTATTGATGCGTCAGCCAATCGTTACTATTATTTTCTATTGGCAGCGTTGGTGTTATTGGTATTGGATATTCTGGTGAGTGTAAAAACAATTACGATATGAAGTCATTGCTCCTAGGTGTTGTATTGTTGGCTTTCACTGTAGATCCGGGAAAGATCGGCAAAGCCAATTCGTTAAAGTCGGAAGCGAAGGAAGCCTACCAAAAGGGGGATTATAAAAAAGCCATTGAAAAATATCGTTACCTCGTAGATTCATTACAGGTCACCGAAGAGGAGGTGCGGCTTAATCTGGCCAACGCTTATTTCGAAACGAACGATACCATAAACACTTTTCAAAACTATCAACCTCTTACGCAGAGTACGAATTCAAAAATTCGTTCTGTGGCCCATCAGCAACTGGGCGTGTTGGCAAACCGACAAGGGAAATTTGAAGAAGCTTTAGCCAGTTTCAAGCAAGCCTTGAAAGCCGATCCTACGAATGAAGGCGCACGATATAATTACGAAATGGTGAAGCGTAAACTGGAAGAGCAAAAGAAGAAAGAAGAAGAGCAGAAAAAGCAGGATCCTAATAAGAAAGATAAGAACGAAGATCAGAAGAAGGAAGAAAAGAAAGATCAAAATAAGGAAAAGCAAGATCAGCAAGACAAAAAAGATCAGGAGAATAAAGATCAGAAAGACAAGCAGGATCAGGAACAAAAAGACAAAGAAAAGCAGGACAAGGAATCCAAAGAGAAAAAAGAAAAGGAGCAACAGAAGGAAGAACAAGAGCAAAAAGAAAAAGAGAATCCGGAAAAGAAAGATATGCCTCCCTCTGTTTCAGACAAGCTCAAGCAAATGGAAATGAGTGAAGAGAAAGCACAGATGATTTTAGAGGCAATGAAAAATCAGGAAGTGCAGTATTTGCAGCAGAACAAACGTAAGGCTACGAAGCCTAAAGATAAGGGTAAGCCGGATTGGTAATTTTGACGCCTCCGGAATAGCGTGAGTAAGATTCATCGTTTCGAGTTCGCTGTTCCTGGTTCAAGGTTTTAAGATTAGTTGTAATTTTAGTTAGTGGCTTATACCTGATAGATTTAACTCTTAATTAGTATGAAAGAAGTATACATCGTATCTGCCGTGCGCACTCCTATCGGGAGTTTTGGAGGAAGCTTAGTGAGTTTATCGGCCACGCAGTTGGGAGCTATTGCTGTTAAGGGTGCCATCACCAAGATTGGACTTGATCCGAAGCTCATTCAGGAAGTATTTTTTGGTAATGTCATCTCAGCGGGATTGGGTCAGGCACCGGCAACACAAGTTGCTGTTAGTGCTGGTTTGGGGTACAACATTCCTTGCACACTGGTCAATAAAGTGTGTGCCTCCGGTATGAAAGCCATTATGGTAGGAGCGCAATCCATTATGCTCGGACATAATAATGTTGTCGTTGCTGCTGGAGCTGAAAGTATGTCGAACATCCCCTACTACCTGAGCAAAGCGCGGTATGGTTATAAGTATGGCAACGGAGAATTGTTGGATGGATTAACGTATGATGGACTCACGGATGTTTACCATCATTGTGCGATGGGTGTTTGTGCCGATAACACGGCAAAAGAAATGAACATATCCCGTCAGGATCAGGATGCGTTTGCGATTAACTCGTATAAGCGTTCTGCTGCTGCGTGGGCTGCCGGAAAATTTAACGAGGAGATTGTACCTGTTGAAATTACCGGGCGCAAAGGAGATATAACCCTCTTCGCTGAAGATGAAGAATATAAAAACGTAAACTTCGATAAGATACCAGGACTCAGAGCTGTGTTCAGCAAAGACGGAACGGTTACTGCTGCCAATGCCTCTACAATCAATGATGGCGCTGCTGCTGTTATTTTGATGAGCAAAGAAAAAGCGTTAGAACTAGGCCTTACACCAGTAGCGAAAATCCTTGGCTTTGCCGATGCTGCGCAAGATCCGATGTGGTTTACCACTACCCCATCGCTCGCCATTCCTAAAGCGATGAAGATGGCTGGTATTGAAAAGAGTGATGTCGGATATTACGAAATCAACGAAGCATTTTCCGCTGTTGCGATTGCCAATAATATCAAGTTAGGTCTTGATCCTGGTAAAGTTAATGTGAATGGAGGTGCTGTCGCCTTAGGCCACCCGCTTGGCGCTTCAGGTGCACGCATCACGATCACGTTAACGAACGTGCTTAAACAAAATAATTCAAATATTGGAGTAGCCGCTATTTGTAATGGCGGTGGTGGTGCTTCCGCCATCGTAATCGAAAAGATCTAACACAACATCAGTTGATTCTGCTCGTTTTTTAATTTCATTCATAAAAAGATGTTCAGAGCTATTCTTATCATTTCGGTATTGATCACGCAATTTGCCTTTGCCCAAAAGGAAATCAAGACCTATCACGATCCCATGAAGATGAGACTTCATGAAGACTATTTTGTATCGCCACAAGACGGTCAAACCATGGAGGGAAAATACCGTAGTTTCTTTCCCAACGGTAATCTTGCCATTGAGGGGGAATTTAAAAATGGTGTGCGCTGGGGTACCTTTTACGAGTACCATGAAAACGGAAAACTCATTCGTAAAATCAGCTATGAAAACGGAATGCGTCATGGCACGGTTGAGGTTTATGATGAACATGGAAGACCCATTCAGCAGGCGTTTTATCAAAACAACAAACTTGTTGACAGTGTCAAATCATTTTTCCCAACCGGGATCATCAAACAAGAAGGTCGTTTTGTAAAAGGCAAGCCAGACGGGCTCGTGAAAGAGTACTATCCTTCAGGGAAAATTCAGAAGGAAATGAATTACAAGAATCAGCAGCCCAACGGCATTTCTAAGACCTATTATGAAACAGGATCATTAGAAACCGAAGCCAATTATAAAGATGGGTTTGTGAGTGGTTTTTATAGACTCTATCATCCCAACTCAAAATTGGAAATGGAGTATGCGATCAAAGAAGGAGAAAAGATTGGTGACTTCATGTATTACGATCAGGAAGGACATAAACTACTCGAAGGCCATTTTATGAACTCAAGATTGCATGGCGATAACATCGGATATTATTCCGATGGCACCGAGCGACACAAATATCAATATAAGGAAGGTGGGCGTGTTGGCACCAACTATGATTACCATCCTAATGGCCAGGTGAAGGAAAAGGAACAAATTTCCCTTGGCGGAGCGGAAAGTAGAGTGACCGAATATCTGAACGATGGGAAATTAGTTTCTGAGAAAATCTTCCGCGATGCCAAGCCCTATGGAACATGGTCGTTTTACTTTAACGATGGAACCACCGTTTCTATTAAAGAGATCTACCAGAACGGACAGTTGAATGGAATAAGAACCACCTATCATCCCAACGGAGCTAAAGCCACAGAAGAAAGTTGGAAGTTTAACATGATTCACGGCATCGTAAAAAATTATTATGATGATGGGAAGTTGCTTTCACAGGCCGAATACCGATCCAACCGACAGCATGGCCCTTACACTTCATACTTTGCCAACTCCAAAGTGAAGGAACAAGGCAGCTACATTGCGAACAAAAAGCATGGAGAGTGGAAAGAATTTAATGAGGCAGGCGAACTGATCCGTACCCATATTTACAAAGCCGGATTGCTAACCGAAGAGAAATAAAGTAATCAGGAGTTGTGAGGTAAAAACTTCCTTAGCTAATTTGCGACAACCGCTATTACACATGCAAGCAATCAAAGAAACTCATTTTCAATTCAAAGGCCAGACCGGTTTTTATCGTGGCAAAGTAAGAGATGTCTATTATTTTGGGGACACCATGGCCATGGTTGCTACCGATCGCATCTCAGCGTTTGATGTTGTTCTTCCCCGGGCCATTCCTGATAAAGGTCGCGTGCTCAATCAGATTGCTGCCCGAAACCTGGAGGCGACAAAAAATCTTGTACCGAACTGGGTAATTAAAACACCCGATCCGAACGTAACCATTGGGTTTAAATGCGAACCTTTTGCCGTAGAAATGGTGGTGAGAGGTTATCTGGCTGGTCATGCAGCGCGGGAATACAAAGCCGGTAAAAGATTACTTTGTGGAGTGGCGCTTCCGGATGGATTAAAGGAAAATGATAAACTCCCCTCACCGATCATCACCCCTACCACCAAAGCCCAGGTGGGCCATGATGAAGATATCTCAAGAGAAGCAATCTTGTCTCGCGACATTGTAAGCGAAGAAGATTATCTTCAGTTGGAAAAATTCACCCTGAGACTCTTTGAAAAAGGAACTCAACTTGCCGCTGAGCGGGGATTGATCTTAGTGGACACCAAATACGAATTCGGGAAACATAATGGAGCGATCTACCTGATCGATGAAGTGCACACACCTGATTCGTCACGCTTTTTTTATAAGCAAGGGTATGAGGAACGACAAAAAAGTAATGAACCACAGAAGCAACTTTCTAAAGAGTTTGTGAGGCAATGGTTGATTGAAAATGGCTTTCAGGGAAAAGACGGACAAAAGGTACCTGAAATGACCGATGCCATTGTGAAGTCGATCTCCGAGCGCTATCAGGAACTCTATCATCAGATGACCGGAGAGACACTGGAGCCAGTACAATATGAAACCTTGTCTGAACGAATTGAACACAGTATCGATAATTACATAAAATAAGTTAATTTTAGTCCTTCTAAATTATCCATATGAAGTATTCTGTCGACAAGCAAGAAAAATATACACTGCTCCGCCTTAACGAAGAAAAGTTAGACTCCAGCATTGCCCCTCAATTGAAATCAGAAATGGTTACTCTTCATGCCGAAGGAGTTCGCAATATCATATTAGATCTTTCGGAAGTAAAATATACCGACTCATCCGGTTTGAGTGCGCTTCTGGTTGGCAATCGTATTTTACAAGAAGACAGCGGTATCTTTATCCTTGCCCGCTTGTCGGATCACACCATGAAGCTCATTAAGATTTCGCAATTGGATAGTGTTTTGAATATCCTTCCCACCGTGGAAGAGGGCATTGATGCGATATTCATGCATGAGATTGAAAAAGACATGAAAGACGAGGATTAGAAAATCTTCCACCTGTTTTTATAAAGAAAGCCTGAGATAATCGGGCTTTTTTATTAGGTTCAAATTCGAAAAATGAACGTGAGTTTTAAGCTTACCATATTGGGCTCTAGCGGGGCCATTCCTGCATACGGGAGATTTCCGACCTCGCAGTATCTGAACATTCAGAATAAACATTTTCTTATTGATAGTGGTGAAGGCGTGCAAATGCAATTGATGCGCTACCAGATTCCCATTCATAAAATCGATCATATTTTTATTAGTCATTTGCATGGCGATCATTACCTTGGACTCATGGGTTTACTCTTTTCCATGCACCTTCAAAAGCGTGTGAACGATCTTCATCTTCATAGTCAGAAAGGGCTAGATGAAATCATTCTGCTTCAGTTGAAATACTCAAAGTCATCACTCAACTACAGAATTATCTTTCATGCCTTTGATGCTGCTCAAATACAATTGCTGCATGAGGATGATGTGCTCACCGTTCACACTATTCCGCTCCTTCACAAGCTACCCTGTGCCGGATTTTTGTTTCGCGAAAAGACGAAGCAAAAAAAAATCAACAAAGAAAAATTAAAGGAAGGAATGCTTCTTCAACACATTGCACAACTTAAAACCGGTGTCGATGTGCTTGACGATATGGGAAATCTCTTATATCGTAACAACGAATATACCCTAGCCGCCCAACGATCACTTTCCTATGCTTTTTGCTCTGATACGGCATGGAATGAAAATATGATTGAACAAATTCGCGCGGTAGACCTTTTATACCATGAAGCTACTTTCATGGAAGAAGAAAAAGATAAAGCCAGGGAAACCCAACACAGTACAAGTGCCGAAGCCGCCACCATGGCAAAGCAGTGTGCCACCAAAAAACTATTGATTGGACATTTCTCTGCTCGCTACCGTGAATTAGAGCCGATGCTCGCAGAAGCCAGAGAAATTTTCTCCAACACCGAGTTGGCCATCGAAGGAAACACATTTGAATTACCATCATGACACTGGACCAAAAAAAGAATCGCCTGTTCGTTATCCTTGCCGGGATTTTTCTCACCAACGCTATCATGGCGGAAATGATTGGTGTGAAGATTTTCTCTGGTGAACAAACACTAGGATTTCAACCCGCTCATTTAAACTTTCTGGGCTTCACGATGGACTTCAATCTTACTGCGGGTGCTGTGATCTGGCCGGTGGTTTTTATTACTTCCGATTTGATCAATGAATACTTCGGCAAACCGGGAGTAAAAAGAATCAGTTATCTGGCTGCATTCTTTATTGCGTATTCGTTTGTGGTCATATTTCTAACCATCAAACTTCCTCCAGCGCAATGGTGGCTGGATGCCAACAACCTGGATGCACAGGGCCATTACTTCAACATGGACTTTGCCTTCAATAAAATTCTGGGTCAAGGACAGCGGATCATTATTGGATCATTGGCCGCCTTTCTGGTTAGTCAATTGATTGATGTTTTTGTCTTTCAGAAATTAAGAAAGATAACCGGCCCCAGGTTGCTTTGGCTGAGGGCTACGGGTTCTACCCTCGTATCACAATTCATCGATAGTTTTGTGGTGCTTTATATTGCCTTCTTTGGTATCTTCTCTGGTGAGCAAATCATTGCTATTGGCATCACCAACTACATCTATAAATTCTCTGTAGCCATTTTATTGACGCCACTTATTTACCTGGGTCATTATCTGATTGATCAATACCTGGGAAAAGAAAACGCCCAGAAAATTTCGGATGAAGCTGCTCAGGGAAGCAACTCATTTCTTTGATTGCCTTGCTACATCCAGAACAATTGCGGTGGCGATAGCTGCGTTCAGTGATTCCGCTTTACCAAAGCGTGGCACGGTGATCTTCTGACTAACCATTTTTTCTACTTCTGATGATATTCCATTGGATTCATTTCCTATTACAATAAGCCCGCCTGACGAAAACGAAACTTGATGAACATCCTTCCCTCCTAAAAAAGTGCCGAAGACAGGCTTACGTGCATCAGCGAGATAATCAACCAGAGAAGTATATTGAATAGACATCCTGCAAAATGAACCCATGCTAGCACTCAATACTTTGGAATTATAAAAATCTACCGTTTCCTCAGATGCTATGATATTTTTTACCCCATACCAATCTGCTGTTCGGATGATGGTGCCGAGATTACCGGGATCGCGTATGTCATCCAGCACGATCGCAATCTCATCATTTTCCACCGTGAGTGTACGATTGGGCTTTATTTGGGCAACAGCAAGCGCGGCATCATTAGACTGAAAACTTCCTAAAGCCGACAATTCGTTAAATGAAGCCACTACCACTTCGGCCTTAGTTAACCATAGTTCTTTTTCATGGTGCCTGATAAAGTCCTCACTGGCAGCGACCCATGTAGTTACAAAGTCAGACTTTAGAAGTTCTGCAACACTTTTAGCACCCTCCACGACAAAGCTTTGTTCCTCTATCCGGTATTTCTTTACTTGCAATGATTTGATGTACTTAACTTTGGCTTTGGAGATCATTGTGAAAAAGTTAAAAAGGATTGTATTTGTTCTGTTTGCACCGTGGCTGTTAAGCAGTTGTTTAGGCACGCGGTATCTCCAAGAAAATCAAAAGTTATTGTATCGCCAAACAATCCATGCTCCAAAGGGATTTAATTCATCGGCACTGCCCGATCTGTACGTAAAGAAAGTGAATCGAAGACTTTTTGGTTTGCCCATCAACTCATTGGTGTGGATGCATCATTGGGGAGAACAAAATTATAATCAGCAAGCATTAATTGATAAGAGAACCAGCGTTGAAGCCAAGTACGATAAAAAAATAGCAGCCACGACAAAGCAGTCAAAAATCAC
>CANIVF010000060.1 GCA_947470895.1 Bacteroidota bacterium | reverse complement strand
TAGGGTAAAACCCGGGAGAGTAAGTCGTTGCCTATTTTTTATCAAGAACCCTTCCCTAACAGGAAGGGTTTTTTTGTTCTAGAACCCCTCCCAAAAATAACTCAAATCAATAACATTAAAATTTTAAGAAGCTGTTATTAGAGTACAGAGCTTAATAATTTTATCCTAATTTTGGTGAGTGAGAATAAGAAAGCAAACATCATCCTACCTGCTCTATTTCCTGCTATGTATTATTTTATTGGTTTCATGTGATTCGCGATTAGAGGTGTCGCCATGGGATGCTGTGGGTAGTAGTTCAATACTTATTTTTGAGTCTAAGAATATTCCAGATTTTCCTATTAAAAATTACAGGCAGTTTTTCAAGCGAGCAGACTTATACCTATCAGCAGTTCAAATGTCTTCAAAAGATAATTTTGATATTCTATATTCATATCGGATTGATGGTAGTGTTTTTGATTCCGTCTTGGTTTCTGAATCTTGGCCGAAGGATCATACATCCACAAGTCGATTACTGAATGGTTTTAAAATCTACGAAATCAAGGATCAGGCTAGCGAGATACAATTAGCCTATGCTTATTTACATGGAATTTTTGTTCTGAGCAGATCATCACTTTTGATAGAGAATGCTATACGTGTTTTCGGGAAAAAGGAATCAAAAAGCTTTAAAAGCAATCAAGCCCTTTTTCAGTTTCCATCCTTGAAATCTGATCGTGGTAATGTGTATTTAAATATTACTGATTTTTCAAATAACCCATTTTTCAAATCGTCATTAATACGAGCGATTCCCCTACTGAGTGAGTTAAGAAACCTATCCGTTTATGATATTAAATCAAATGAAAGTAATTTTTCGCTTAATGGTTTTTCGATAGGCGAAAATTCAAGCCTTAAACTATTTCAAAACCAAAAGCCTGTCGCTTTTGAAATAGCCAGATATATACCCAATTACTCCACAGATTTGGTTCATTTTGGCATTTCCGATTTGCGATCATTTAGGGCAGTTGTTGATACTTCTTTTTTGAAAAAATTAGGTGCTGGTGGAGAAATCGCATTCATATCGGCAAAGAATAAGGATAACTTATTAGCTATGCTCGAGTTAATGCCCGGTTCAACAGGTGATTTTGATTTTACACAGGAATACAATGAGTCATACTATAATCATCAAATAAGAAGTATAAATGGTGAGGCGTTAAAAAAGGGTTTCGGGAAAATTTTTCCTAATGCTTTGTTTGGTTTCTCTACCATAAAGGATAATTATCTTTTTCTTTCGCAATCAGTAGAGGAAATGAAATTACTTTTAGATGCGATAGAGAATGATGAAACTTGGGGTAAAACCCTGGAGTATCAGAAATTTAGTGACAACGGGCTTCAGGAAAGTAATGTTACATTGATAATTAAAAGGCCGGAATTTTTTTCTAAAGATATCTTGTCAAACTATCCTGGATTTCTTGATTCTTTAGGTTTGTCAAAAATCAATTGGTCATCTATGCAGATGAGTGCACTGGATAATCATTTTTATTCGAGTATTAATTTTAGTCGTGAAACATCTAACTTAAATGCATCCAAGTTTAAGATAGGTTCTGAGTCATCATTTGTAGAGTTACACGGCACAACGCAATTTGCTTCTCTGGTTAAGAACCACATCACTGAATCTCAGGAGATTCTTGTTCAGGATTCTGATTTAATGATTTATCTGATTTCATTTTCCGAAGGAGTTATGTGGAACAGAAAAATAGATAGCGAAATTCAGGGGCACCTAAGACAAATAGATTATTTTAAAAATGGAAAGCTTCAATATTTCTTTACTACTAATAATAGACTTTATCTTATTGATCGACTGGGGCGTGATGTTACCGGTTATCCAAAGGAGTTACCTGCTAGCGTAAGATTTTCTGATATTGTGGATTATGATAAAAACAAAGATTATCGATTTGTAATTTCCTCAATTAATAATCAAGTTTCTTTGCTTGATAAGAAGGGTAGTAATTTAAGTGATTGGGGTCCTAAAAAGTTTGAGGAGGAAATTGCCTATTCACCTCAGCACTTTAAAATTGGAGGAAAAGATCACTTTATTATTATATCCATTGATGCTACAATACAGATTTTTAATCGAAAGGGTGAGCGTATATCTCTATTCAAAACGAACACCAAAGAGGTGTTCAACAGAGGCTTTTACATTGAATCGGGACTGTCGGTGTCAACTACTTATCTACATTACGTATCGAGCGATGGAGCATTGGTAAAACAAAATCTTAAAGGGGATGTTCTCTCGTCAGAGAATTTATTACGAGGAATAAATTCTAAATTTTTATTAGAACAAGTTGTGATTGGAGATGGATTTCATATTTATAGAACAGACTCTGATAAGATAGTAGTATTTAACAAGAATGGAGATGTTATCTTTGAAAGACAAAATAGTGGATCAACAAATTTGGCATTTCAATCTATTGAACTAAATGCCAAATTATTATTTGGTTTCTATGATATAGAACAAAAATTATTTCATGTATTTGATGATTCTGGTAACAGCGTTGTCCAAACTCCTATAGAAAGCGACATTATCCCTTTAGTTGGTTTTGGAAAAGAAAAAAATGAATTGCTTATCTGTTCCTTTGTAGAGAATTCTGTTTTTTTTACTTCTATTAAGCGTTGATTGGTTAGCTCTCTATCGTCTAGTTGTTCAGAATTTTTATAATTATTTACCTCTTGTTTTTTCGATGGTATTCCACATTTCGCTGGAGATCAATTCTAGATGACTAAACTCGCCACCATTTCTTAGCCATTCACCACCATCAATGGTAATTACTTCTCCATTGATGTACGCAGAAAAGTCCGACATAAGATAGGCCGCCAGATTGGCCAACTCCTGATGTTCGCCAACTCTTTTAAGAGGAATACGTTCTGCAGGATCAAACTTTTTCACAAGGTCACCAGGTAATAATCTACTCCAGGCACCTTCTGTGGGGAACGGCCCCGGAGCAATTGCGTTGCTTCTGATTTTATATTTCGCCCACTCTACGGCTAATGATCGTGTCAAGGCAAGTACACCCGCCTTACTACAAGCTGAAGGCACAACATATCCTGACCCTGTCCATGCATAGGTTGTAACTATATTAAGAAATGTACCAGATTGATCTTTGCTAATCCAGTTTTTGCCTATGGCTAAAGTCATATAATATGTTCCTTTCAAAACGATATCCACAATAATATCAAAGGCACGATGGGATAATCGTTCTGTGGGACTAATGAAATTTCCTGCAGCATTATTTAATACACCATGGATCTGACCAAAATGATTCTCAGTTGTTTTTATTACATTTCCTATTTCATCATATTTTCTCACATCGCACATTATCGGTAAAACCTTTCCACCTGTTTGTGCTTCCAATTCGTGCGCAGTTTTTTCAAGTACTTCCTTTTTTCGACTTGTTATCACCAGGTTGGCGCCCAATTCCAGCATGTATTTGCCCATCGATTTACCAAGGCCGGTTCCACCACCTGTTATTATGATTGTCTTTTCTTTCAGCGAATCGGGTAATAGCATTCCTTTCATGGTAATTGATTTCAAGTTTACTTAAGAAAAGTACAACAAATGGAATAATATCGGAATTGGTTCGCAAAGTAAGAATTGAATTTTATTTAGGATATTTACCATTATAATTTTTTAAACTATGAAATCAACCACGATTGTCCTGCTGGGCCTTATATTTTTTCTTTCATCATGTATTGTTACCAAAAAAAAGTATGATGATGTCTTGGCTCAAAAGGTAAAAACAGAGGGAGAACTGGCCGAAAAGTCCAAGCAGCTTGAGCATGCGAACGAATCTCTTAAAAGCTTAAATGAGACACTTGCTAAACTAAAGCAAGACACTACTGATTTAAATCAAAGTTATCGATTGACCAGCCACAAGTTGAATGATCTGAATAAGGAGTATGATCAATTGAACTCTTATTACAAGAATCTTTTGAACAATAGTGGCAAGCTCAATCGTGATGTGGTTCAACAAAAAGATCAGCTTCTAGCCATTCAGGAAAATTTGGATAAGACGCGTAAGCTAAATGATTCGCTAAGTACAAGTTTAGTTGAGCGTGAAAAAAAGGTGAAGGAACTTGAACTAATTCTCGCCAATAAAGATAAAGCTGTTCTGGATCTTAAAAATCGAATCAGTAATGCCTTGTTAAATTTTAAGGAAAATGATCTTACTATTAAGGTTAAAAATGGTAAAGTACACGTATCTCTAGCTGAGCAATTATTGTTCGGATCTGGTAGTATAAATGTCGATACCAAAGGTGTAACGGCTTTGCAGCAGCTGGCAAAAGCAATTAAAGATCAGAAGGATATTCAGATTATGATCGAAGGGCATACTGATAATGTTCCAATCTCAAAGAAGTCAACCTACATGCAAGACAATTGGGATCTTAGTGTGATGCGCGCAACCTCCATCACCAAGATATTAACTAAAGCTGGCGTTTCGGCAAATCAGGTTACTGCAGCTGGCAAGGGTGAGTATTCTCCACTGGCAGCAAATGATAATGCTCAGAACAAGCAAAAGAACAGAAGAACAGAAATTATCATTACTCCGAATCTGGACGAATTGTTTAAAATTTTAGGAACAAATTAATACGCTATGGGAAGGTTAATCGGGCTACTTATTTTAATTATTGACGTGCTCGTTGTTATTGATATTTTGAAAGGTAATAAAGATAGCGAGAAGAAGATGCTTTGGATTAGCGCAGTGGTTTTCTTACCTGTATTAGGGCCCATCTTGTATTATTTTATCGGAAGGAAGTAATAAAAAAAAGGAGCAGAATTTTCCGCTCCTTTTATTTTTTAGTATCTGTTTACAGAATATCAACAGTAACTGGATTAACCTGTTTTTGTTTGATGAGTTCATTGAACTTGGGAAGTTTTTCATTCATGACTTTCTTTAGTTGATCAAGTTGAAAATCAATTTTTTCCACTACTTCTTTTTGAACTGCTCTAACCTGTTGTGTAGGTTGGTAATCACCACCGTCTACCTCCGAATTCAAGGCTGCCAATTTATTATTAAGCCTGATTGGATAATTTAATGGATCTTGGCCGCTTCTGTTTTTAGTTTGATATAGAGCCTCTTCGATATTCTTCATGTCATCAAGAATAGACTTTGCCAGCTCACTCACATCATTCATGTCTTCTTTTCCTTTCATCGGTTCGGTAACACGATTAATTTGTTCGCGTGCTGTTCTTATCTTCTTAATCGCCACATGAGTTTCTGATAGCTTGTTACGAACTGCAATAGAAAAATCGAACTGAGCTTTGATGTCGTCTAATGTTGCGCTTGTTCTTGGGTCTTTCAGGATTTCAAATTCGGTCTCTGTTGGAATGCCGTTTACAGTTAGTCTCGCTTTGTATTTACCGGGTACTGCTTTAGGGCCTGTAAGAGAGCCAGCCCACATAATCAATCCATCAAAGTCTTCGGCATTGGGGTAGCGCATGTTCCAAATGAATTTATTCATACCTGTTTTGATTTTCAAATCTTCGTCTTTTGCTTTTTTATCTGGCTTGGTCGAAAACTTTTTAATCAATGGTCCATTCATTTCAAGAATTTCCAGCGCTACGGTAGTTTTTGTTGTGTCTTTTAAGAAGAAGTGTACCATTACTCCATTCGGATGGTTTATCCCTTCATTCTTAGGTTGCCCTCTTCTACCAGACTGACTGCCATTCATCCGATAGCTTGGCATGGGTTTGTATAGATGAACATCACTTTTGGCAATAGATTCATTCAGCTGATGTAAAGGCGTAAGATCATCAATCAACCAAAAGCTTCTGCCTTGTGTAGCTGCAATCAGATTATCGTTTTTAATTGTTAGATCGGTGATTGGTACTATTGGAAGATTTAACTGGAAGGGCTTCCAGCTTGTTCCGTCATCAAAAGAAATATACATACCGAACTCTGTTCCTGCATACAATAAACCAAGACGTTTAATATCCGCTCTCACCACTCTGGTAAAATGGCCCGGATCAATACCATCAGTAATTTTGGTCCAGGTTTTTCCATAATCTTTGGTCTTGAATAGATATGGATGATAATCGCCAGATTTATAACTGGTAGCTGCTACGTAGGCACCTCCCTTCACAAAGGGATCAAACTCAACACTGTTAATCATCGTCCACGGTGGCATGATTGAAGGAGTAACATTATTCCATTTCTTTCCACCATCGCGTGTGATGTGTAAAAGACCATCGTCTGACCCTGCTAAAATCAAATCCTTTTCGTAGGCCGATTCCGCGACAGCGAAAATGGTGCAGTAGTATTCAACGCTGGTATTATCTTTTGTAATCGGGCCACCGGAAGATCCCATTTTGGCAGGATCATTGCGGGTCAAGTCGGGGCTTATGATTTCCCAACTTTCCCCACCGTTATAGGTTACATGTAAATTCTGAGATGCTGCGTAAAGTTTTTTTGAATCATGTGGGGAAAAGAAGACAGGAAAATTCCATTGAAAGCGATACTTCGCACCTTCGGCTCCGTGTCCCATAGGATTATCGGGCCACGCATTGATGCCACGCTCTTCACCCGTTTTATGATTCTTACGCGTTAAGAGACCATCATAGCTTCCTCCGTAAACGATATCATTATCAGTTGGATCCACAGCAATGTGACCACTTTCTCCACCAGCAGTAATGTCCCAATCACGCTCGCCAATTGAAAAGCCATCGGTGCGGTGATAGATGCGTTGTGTGCTGTTGTCTTGCTGCGCTCCATAAATCCGATAGGGGAATTGGTTATCAGTTACCACACGATAATGTTGTGCAGTCGGTTGGTTATTGTACGAAGACCAGTTTTCTCCGGCATCAAACGAAACCTGACCACCACCATCATCACCGATGATCATTCTTTGATTATCTTCGGGTGAAATCCACAAATCATGATGATCACCATGCTGTGCATTGTAGGTAGCAAAGGTTTTACCGCCATCTTTTGATTTATGATAGGATACGTTTAATACATAAACCATATCCTCATCTTTTGTATCAGCATAAATCTTAGAATAGTACCATGCGCGCTGGCGAAGGTTTCGGTCATCATTCATTTTGTTCCAGGTCTTTCCGGCATCGTTAGAGCGGTATACTCCACCATTGTCATTTTCTATGATGGCGTACACGCGATTAGAATTTACGGGTGAAACGGTAATGCCCGATATTCCCCAAATGCCTTTTGGCATGCCTTCATTTTTTGAAATGTTTGTCCACGAGTCTCCACCGTCTGTGCTTTTCCAAATGGCAGATCCTTCACCACCACTTTCTAAACTAAATGGTGTTCTTCGGATGCGCCAAGTAGATGCATAGATAATACGCGCGTTGTTGGGATCTAATACCAGATCAACAGCGCCAGCATCAGCATTGGCAAAAAGAATTCTTTTCCAGTTTTTACCTCCATCTTCTGAGCGATAAACACCGCGCTCTTCCGATGATTTGAAAAGATCTCCCATCACGGCAGCATACACTAAGTCTGGATTCTTCGGGTGAATGCGTATCCGTGGCACATGTCTGGATTCTTTTAAACCAATATGACTCCATGTTTTTCCAGCATCGGTTGATTTATAAATTCCATTTCCAAATGAAACGTTTCCTCGCACGGTTCCTTCACCTTGTCCAACATAAATCACATTGTTATCCCATTCACTCACCGCAATAGATCCAATAGAACTTCCGAAGTATCCATCAGAAATATTTGTCCATGAATTACCGGCATTGGTAGACTGCCAGACACCTCCACCTGTTCCTCCAAAATAAAATAGATTTGGTTTTCCCGGAACACCGGTTACAGCAGATGAACGACCGCCCCGGTATGGACCAATGCTTCGCCATTCGATGGCATTATAAAGGCTTTCGTCATAACCGGTGGCTTTGGCTGTAGCTTCCTTTTTTTGGCCCCATGCCCCCACACTGATGAGCACCAGGGAAAAGAGAAATAAGTTGTATTTCATAATGTGAAGAAGTTTGTATTTACGGAGCCAGTTTATATCTAATTTATTAATTAGCCATTCGTTTTTTTACCAATGGCTAATGTCTTCCAAATGATGAACGGAGTTGTATTTTGATAAAACTCACCTATTTTCATGGAAATTTTAAATATGGATTCCAGAAGCCTAAAGCAACTTTTCAGCATCCCCGTAATTGTAGCAGCGCTTGGCTACTTTGTTGACATTTACGATCTCCTGCTCTTCAGCATCGTTCGCATTCCAAGTCTTCGTTCTATGGGAGTGGCAGATTCTGAAATGCTCGCACAGGGAGAATATTTAATCAGGGCTCAGATGATTGGTCTATTATTAGGCGGAATCATTTGGGGAATCATGGGCGATAAGCGTGGAAGGTTATCCGTCCTTTTTGGATCCATTTTACTGTATTCATTAGCTAATATTGTCAATGGATTAGTTACCACGGTAGATCAATATGCGCTATTAAGATTTATTGCAGGTATAGGTTTAGCGGGAGAATTGGGGGCTGGTATTACCTTAGTATCAGAATCACTGCCAACCAGACTTCGTGGCTATGGAACTACTCTTGTTGCTACAGTGGGATTAATGGGTGCCGTACTGGCCAATTATGTTGCCAAAACATTCGATTGGCAGATGGCCTATTTTATTGGAGGTGGATTAGGCTTAATCCTGCTCGTTACCCGAATTAGTGTATTTGAATCCGGAATTTTTTTGAAGGTAAAAGAGCAGGGTGTGGACAGAGGAAATTTCTTACAGCTTTTTAACCGTTGGGATCGGTTCAAAAAATTCATGGGGTGCATTTTAATAGGATTGCCCATTTGGTATGTGATTGGAATTCTGATTACGTTTTCGCCTGAATTTGCTAAGGCTATGGGCATAGCAGGAGTTGTGGCAGGTGATGCCGTTATGTATAGTTATATTGGTTTAGCCGCAGGTGATTTGCTTAGCGGATTTGCAAGCCAAGCTGTGCGTTCGCGAAAGAAAACGGTATTTGTATTCATATTACTCTCACTCGTTTTTATTACGGCCTATTTGTACTGGCCATTCCAGACTTCATCAGGTTTTTATACTGGCTGTTTTTTTCTTGGACTTGGTGTTGGTTATTGGGCACTATTCGTGACCATAGCGGCAGAACAATTTGGCACTAATTTGCGCTCCACCGCTGCCACTACAGTACCTAATTTTATACGAGGTTCGGTAGTGCCATTAACTTTTATGTTTGGATATCTTCGCGCGAGCCTGAATATCTTGCAAGCAGCGCTCATTGTTGGTGTTTTCACAATTATGATTGCCTTCTGGGCTTTGCGGCTTATAGATGAAACATTTTCACGAGATCTTAATTATTTGGAGAAAGACCATTAGAGAAAACACCGCTATGCTTTAACGATCTGTTATCTTTTTCTTATATGATCACAATGTTTAACATTAATGTTTATAATATTAAACTTTGTCGTCAGTGCGATTAAGGAAAAAACAATAAAATGCATTTACGAATTTTATTTTTTTTCTGTTTTTGTTCTTTGTTCTGTCGCAATACAATTAGGAAAGGCAACAATTTCTAATACAGATTCGGGACCTGGATTTAGTGAGTAGGATAGATCTTTTTTATTTCAACGATTCAAAAAACTTTCAGCACGCCCCACAGCTGCTGATAGCTCTAATGGACTAGGTCTTGCTATTGTCAAAACATTAGTTGAATTATTAGGTGGCGAAATTGAAATATTAGCTTAGGCTCTTGAGCTGAGTTTATCGTTAAAATACCAACCAGTGGCCCGTACTACAATATCATAGAATTACTCTTTTCAGGTTCAGGATTGAAACTACTTTAAAATTTATTTCTTTGTTTGTTAAACTTCTTGTTCTATCAACGGTCTAAAGAAAAAAAATCATTATGAAAAAGATAATGTTAGTTTTTCCAATGCTTATGTTATTAACTATTATGTCCTTTGCACAGGATCGTACTCCAAGAGTGAATGAGAGACAACGGGTTCAGCAAGGGCGGATCCAACAAGGCAAGCGGAGCGATGAACTTACTCAGGATGAAACCGCCTTATTGAGGAAGGAACAGAGGCACATCAGGAGATCCGATCCCAGGACTAAGGCTGATGGCGATGTAACCTTAAATGAACGCAAGCACTTAGACAGAAAACAAGACCGAGCTAGTCGTCATATCCGCAGAGCAAACAATAATGAAATAAAACCCAATTAACTTTGGGGATTGTTTAAAAAGTACCAGATTCAATTCGGTACTTCTTACTTTTACACCTTTGAAAGAGCTTGCTCTAGGTCAGCGATTAAGTCATCTACATCTTCGACACCAATACTTAATCGGATTAAAGAATCACTCAGGCCATTTTTAATTCTTTCCTCTATTGGAATGCTGGCGTGAGTCATCGAGGCTGGATGATTGATCAACGACTCAACACCCCCCAACGATTCGGCAAGCGAAAATAGTTCAACACTTTCCATGAGTTTGGTTGCGTTCTCAAGGCTGTCATTTTTAAGTGTAAAGGATAGCATGCCTCCAAAGTCGCGCATTTGTTTTTTTGCAATATCGTGATTGGGGTGATCTGTGAAACCAGGCCAATATACCTTTCCAACCTTAGGATGTTCGCGTAAATAGAAGGCAATTTTCCTTCCATTGAAGCAATGCCGTTCCATACGTAAGTGAAGCGTCTTTATTCCGCGAAGAACTAAGAAAGAATCCTGTGGACCTGGAACTGCACCGCAAGAGTTAGCAATGAATCCAAGTTCTTGATATAACTTCTCATCATTAACGATCAATGCTCCCATGATTACATCGCTATGGCCACCCAGGTATTTTGTCACCGAATGCATAACAATATCCGCACCCAATTCAAGTGGATTTTGCAGATAAGGCGAGGCGAAAGTATTATCAACCGCTACTGTGATTCCCTTCGTTTTGGCTAATGCAACGCAGGCTTGTATGTCGATAATCCGCATGAGTGGATTGGATGGAGTTTCCAGCCACATTAGTCTTGTTTTTTCGTTCAGGTAAGGACTAACATTGGTTATATCCGTCAGATCAATGAAATGGAATTTTATTCCAAACTTTTCATAGACTTTTTTAAACATACGATATGAACCACCATAAAGGTCATTGCTGGTAATGACTTCATCACCAGGGCTGAGTAACTTGATTACGGCATCGGTGGCTCCCATGCCCGATGAGAAACAAATGCCATACCGTCCATTCTCTAAAGAAGCGATGCTATTTTGTAACGCATTTCTGGTTGGGTTTGCCCCCCGTGCGTAGGCATAACCTTTATGTTTTGCAGGTGATTCCTGCACATAGGTAGAGGTCTGGTAGATAGGCGTCATGATAGCGCCTGTAGAAGGATCAGGTTCAACTCCTGCATGTACCGCTTTGGTTCCGAATTTCATATTGTAAAATTTAGTAATTGTATAAAACGATCTTGTTATTGTGCTCATTCAATCGTTCAATTATTTCATTAAGTTAATTTAATTTAATTTAATATGTATCTTTAAAAGACCTAAAGACCTAAGCAAACTTGCAATTTTTTTCGCGATATTCTTACATCTGGAAATTTGATAAGGACCAGGAGAAAAAGTATGATTTATTCGTTCGATCATCTCAATTGGCATCTCTACGGCTGGTAACGTTCATTACCATTTTTGGCATGTCTATTTTTTTAGTAGTAGACTACTTTAAGGATGTTGATTTTTCGGTGGTTTTGGTGACCCGTTCTTGCGTTTTGATAATTGCAATAACAACGATGTTGCTAAGCTATAAAAATCCAACCCCAAAGAGCATCGTTTTTTTTGTGATTTTGATGACGTTTCTAAACTTTGGATCGGCATTGGTCACTTCTGCTTTTGCCAGGATGCCTGCTTTTTATTTAACGAATTTACTTTTTTTGATTTTTGTATTGGTCATTACGGCAAGTGGATTGCACTTCAGGTATGGATTGTTTCTTAATATATTCTGTTTTTTAGCATTCATTATTTATTCCCAATTTATAAAAAGAGACCCTTTTTATCTTAGCCAATATTCTCATCTGATTTCAATTTTCTTGTATATCCATCTGGTAGGTATCGTGCTGGAAAGCAGAAGGCGTAAAAATTATTTGCAGTTTAACGACTTGATGGATCAAAAAAGATTAGTGGAAGATCTTAATCACCAAAAGAATAAAATAATATCCATTTTATCCCACGATGTAGCGGCCCCTATGAACACGCTATCTACTTTAATCTACTTAATGTCAAAGGATAATTTGAGTGAAACTAAATTTAAGTCATCGCTGCCTCAGTTGAGTGAACAGTTTAATAATGTTTCAGTTTTGTTATTTAGTCTGGTGCGTTGGTCACGTTCGCAAATGGAAGGGTTTGTGTTACATAAAACAATTATCAACATGGTTGAAGTGGCGGAGAAAGAAGTAAAATTTTTTTCATATGCGACTTTTAGATAAAGGCCTCGAGCTAAAGTTGATGGCTCCACTATCTTTAATGGTTGAGGCAGATGAAGAAATGATTCGCATCGCATTGCGTAATCTTATGTCGAACGCGATTAAGTTTGCTCCCGAGGGCACAACTATTCAACTTAGGATAGTGAGGAATGATCAGAATAAAGTGCTTATTAATATTACTAATATTGGTGAGCCAATTCCACATGAACTGATAGATAAATTATTCTCGTACCAAATGCCTGCTACAGAAGATTCCAAAGGAGAAAGAGGAACAGGATTGGGATTGGCAATGACTGCATTTTTTGTTCGCCTTAACGGTGGTGATATTTTCTTGATCCCATCCACAGATCGAACCGTTACCTTCTGTCTTGAAATGCCCGAATTAATTTAATTAATCGATCTGTAACAACTTAAATCGATCTGGTTACATCAAACTTCTCGAGGTAGTCAGCAATGCGCCTAACAACACTTCCCCCTAATGATCCATCCACAACGCGATGGTCATACGAATGCGATAAAAACATTTTATGACGAATGGCGATAGCATCTCCGTAAGGAGTTTCGATGACCGCAGGTTTTTTCTGAATTGCTCCAACTGCTAAAATACCCACTTGTGGTTGCATGATGATTGGTGTGCCCATCACGTTACCAAATGATCCTACGTTGGAGATCGTGTAAGTGCCTCCGATAAGTTCGTCTGGTTTAAGTTTATTTTCTCTTGCTCTTTTGGCAAGATCATTAACCACTTTTGCCAGACCAGTGATATTGTATTGATCTGCATTTTTAATGACAGGAACAATTAAATTACCAGATGGCAACGCTACAGCCATTCCAATATTGATGTCTTTCTTTTTAATGATGCGATCACCGTCCACCTGAATGTTTATCAGGGGGTAATCTTTGATTGCCAATACAACGGCCTCTATGAAAATGGGAGTGAAGGTAAGTGAGTCGCCTTCGCGTTGCTGAAACTCATTCTTCATTTTATTTCTCCAGAATACGATGTTGGTAACATCGGCTTCTACAAATGAAGTAACATGTGGCGCTGTGCGTTTTGAATCGACCATGCGTTCTGCAATCATTTTGCGCATGCGATCCATCTGAATAATTTCATCACCGGCACTGATGGAAGTAGGCACTAGTGGCGAGGAATATTTTTGTTGTACAGAGATGCTTTGACCTAGTTTTCGATTCTGAACATGTGATAGGATATCCTTCTTGGTGACCCTTCCATTGGCGCCACTACCTGATATAGATTCTAATTCTGTGACCGGGATACTCTCTTCTTTTGCAATGTTCTTAACGAGTGGCGAATAAAACCTTGAAGCAGTTTTAAAATTAACGGCTGCTGGGGCAGGAGAGCCATTGGAAACAAACTGAACGGTTGCTGGTTTTTCCTCCGACTTTGATTCAACAAGTTTAGTTTCTTTAACGAGTGTTGCGGAACTTTTATCGTCATCAGCTTCAGTGGAAATAATGGCGATGGCCTTACCTACTTTTACAACATCTCCCTGCTTGGCTAAAATTTCTTTCAAGATTCCACCATGCGTGGTAGGCACTTCGGTATCAACTTTATCGGTGGCAACTTCCAGCACCGATTCATCTTGTTCAATCTTGTCGCCCGGTTTTTTTAACCAACTCAGGATAGTAGCCTCCATGATGCTTTCGCCCATTTTCGGCATGATAAGTTCTACTAGCGCCATGCTTCAATCGTTTGATTTGGTGGCAAGTTAGCATTTTTGGATTGTATTCGAACAAGCCATTTCCAATTTGGATTTTGAGTCGGTCTACCAAACAACCACCCTAAAAACAAAAAAAATAATGATAAAGATTAGGCATTGGCCTTTTTCTAAAAAATATTCTTACGGTTTATATGAATAAGTCAAACCTGATTTGAATCGTTTTACCCGCTGATCAATATCATGTTTTTTTGCTAGCGGTAAGGATACTTTCGTTCAATCAAAATTTAACATTATGGAAACAATCATATTTGAAAACCCCACAGACAAAAAGAAAAAAACCATCAATGCAAAGTTTGTATACTCGTTCCACGAAGGTGACGGAAAGAATAAGCAGCTTCTTGGAGGTAAAGGTGCTAATCTTTGTGAGATGACGCAAATAGGCCTGAATGTTCCTCCAGGCTTTGTTATTTCTACCGATGCGTGTCTGACTTTTTTGGATACACCGAGTAGAGAACTACCCAGTGGTTTGCTCGAAGAAGTTCGCGAGCACATCAAAAAAGTGGAAATCGCATCTCGTAAGAAATTTGGCGATCCTGTCAATCCACTTTTGGTTTCAGTTCGTTCGGGTTCAGCTATGTCCATGCCGGGCATGATGGATACCATTTTGAATCTTGGATTGAATTCAAAAACATTAAAAGGGTTGATTCAGCAGACGGGAAACGAGCGGTTCGGTTATGATGCTTATCGCAGATTTATTCAATTGTTTGGTAAGGTTGCTTTGGGCGTGCCCGATGAAAAATTTGACAAACATTTTGAAGAAGTAAAAAAACGCGCTGGCGTGAAAGTGGATGTAGGGTTGAATACAACAGATCTAAAAGACATTAGTGATAGGTTTCTTGGTGTTGTAAAAGAATATACAGGTAAGCCTTTCCCTGAAGATGTATTTGAACAATTAGAAATTGCTATTAAGGCTGTGTTCAATTCATGGATGGGCAAGCGGGCTATTGACTATCGCAAAGAATTTAAAATTATTCCCCAGATGGCCAATGGTACTGCTGTAAATGTGGTGACCATGGTATTTGGAAATATGGGTAATGATTGCGCCACGGGTGTTGGTTTCACGCGCGATCCTGGTACAGGCGAAAATGAAATGTTTGGTGAATATTTAACGAACGCTCAAGGTGAAGATGTAGTGGCTGGCATTCGCACACCTAAACCTGTAGTGCAGTTGGCTACTGAAATGCCAGATTTATACGCACAACTTGAAACGCTTCGAAGTAAATTAGAAAAGCATTACAAAGAAGTTCAGGATTTTGAATACACCATCGAGAAGGGTGTTCTCTATTGCTTGCAAACCCGCAACGGTAAAATGAATACTACTGCTTTGGTTCGCACTTCTGTTGAAATGGAGAAAGAGGGATTAATCACGCGTGAACAAGCACTGATGCGTGTTAAGCCTCAAGTACTTGAACAACTTTTACACCCAAGATTAGACGCATCTCACAAAGCGACTCCTTTGGCTCAGGGCTTAGCGGCATCGCCAGGTGCTGCATCAGGCCACTGTGTTTTCGATGCTGACCGTGCCGAATTCTTAGGAAGAAATGGTGAGAAAGTAATTTTGGTTAGAGAAGAAACCAAGCCTGAAGACATACACGGATTTTTTGCATCACAAGGAATTTTGACAAGCCGTGGAGGTAAAACTTCCCACGCTGCCGTAGTAGCCCGTGGTATGGGCAAACCTTGTGTAGCTGGTGCCGAAGGAATTCAGGTAGATGTGAAACTTCGTCAAGCGAAAATAGGGGATAAGGTTTTACATGAAGGAGATTATATCACCATTGATGGTGGTAATGGAAACGTATATCAGGGTGTGATCCCAACCGTTGAACCCATATTCTCGGAAGAGTTAAAAACACTTTTGTCATGGGCCGATGAAGTTGCTAAACTAAAAGTATATGCCAATGCCGATACTCCTGAAGGTGCAAAGAAAGCCTTGAGTTTAGGCGCTATGGGAATTGGCTTGTGCCGCACCGAACGCATGTTTAACGGAACGGATCGTTTGCCCATTGTGATCGAAATGATTTTGGCCAATACTACAGAGGAAAGAAAGATAGCCCTGGATCGATTGGAAATAATTCAACAAAAAGATTTTAAAGAAATTTTGTTGGCCATGGCGCCTAGAGCAGTAACCATTCGATTGTTGGATCCTCCCATTCATGAGTTCTTACCTTCTGAAGATGTGTTAAGAGATGAAATTGAACACTTAAAACATTTGAAAACTACCGTTAGCGGTGTAAATAATCTTTTCTCCAGCCTTCAATTGTTGAATGCTGATGTAGCTATGGCCGATCAGTCAACAGCGCCATTTAATGGTAAAGGTGAAGAGTTGATTGAACAAGCGATCGAGAAGAAAGAAAAGATGCTTAAGAAAGTTCATGAGTTGCATGAAGTAAACCCTATGCTTGGTCACCGTGGCGTGCGGCTTGGTATTACGCTCAGCGAAATTTATCACATGCAGATAAAGGCCATACTGGAAGCTGCGGCCGAATGTCAGCGCATGGGTATTGATGTAAGACCAGAAATTATGGTACCTCAGGTTTGTAAAGCAGAGGAACTGGTTGAGGTGAAAAAGTCAGTTGATCAGATTCAAGGTGAGATCGAATCGGAAGGAAAAATCAAGCTAAACTTCAAATACGGAACAATGATTGAAGTAGTCAGAGCTTGCCTCGAAGCATCTGAACTTGCTAAAGTAGGACAGTTCTTCTCCTTTGGTACTAATGATTTAACACAAGCAACATTCTCATTCTCTCGTGAGGATGCTGAAAATAAATTCCTCCCATATTACATCAGTCATAATATCTTAAAGGATAATCCTTTTGAAGTATTAGATGTAAACGGTGTAGGTAAACTTATGAAGATGGCTGTGGAAGGGGGTCGCCTTACCAATCCTGATTTCAAGATTGGTATCTGTGGGGAACATGGCGGTCACCCGGAGTCCATTATGTTCTGTCATAAGATAGGCTTGAATTATGTATCATGTTCATCTTTACGAGTGCCGATAGCCCGATTGGCTGTGGCACACGCAAAGCTTGGTGATTCTAAATATTCAAGTAACTAATCAGGCACATCTTCTGTGGGGGCAGGGCTGAACGAAAGTTCAGCCCTGTATTTTTTTAGTGCTTATGATTTAACCAAACAGAAAGCGAGAACCATTAAGTTAGTTCAGTAAAATAACCCTCACGGTTTGAATTGTATTATTGCTTCTCATCTGAATCAGGTAAACTCCCGAAGGTAGCTTGTTTGAATTACTTTCCCCTGACCATTCGATTTTCTGATATCCAGACTCAAGCTCGCCAGTAAAAATATTAGCTAGCGTAATTCCTGTTATAGATTTTAACTCCAGCTGTAAGGGGAATTTCTTTTGCCATTCTGGTAGAAACACATGAATGCTTATCGGGCCACTGGCTGGATTAGGCGAGACTTCCAGAATTTTTACGTCTCCGTTTCCTATTTCCTTCTCTACATAGTTTGCTGATCCGTAAAGAACTTTAAAGTTTGCCGGTGGAGTAAAACTATAGTAAGAATGCTGTTTCATATCAATCCAGATATTCGACTGTTCATCGAATAGAATCAGATTGATATCATTAACTCCCATGTAACTGTTGTTCCAGTTGATCCGGGCAGGGCTTTCGGTGTTGGATGCGTCAACTTTAAAATTCCATGTATAACTATCGGTAGTAGGAATTACATCCTTTGAGTAATTGTATTGATTCAATTTCTTCTTGTGGTTTAAATCCAGAAACTCGCTGAAGTTAGGCATTGAGAATCCATCATAAATATCAAAACCTTCTGAGGCATTTTGTCGCATGCCCAGTCCACCAATAACATTTGCTATGTCACCTTGGTTTATTGTAAAATCAATTTCCCAGTCACTTTCGTCAATGGAATTTTCAAGTACATGCTGTATGGATTGTGTTCGGCCAGTGCTGTTTTTCTTTACGGGATAAACAAGTTGCATATCGGTAGCTACATTGATGAAGCCACCTTCCATGATGTTAAGGGTAGTTTTATTTTCAAAATTCTTAATGCTGCCATTATAGCTGCGGAAAGATATCGGCAGGCCAGGGTTAGCCGTTACTAGATCACTCCAAAGGAGGTTGAAATTATATGGATTTCCGATTTGATTCCATCCTGCCTTGAGGGATATAGAATAGGCAGCTTGAATGTCAACAGTCTTTCCTGTGCCGGTAGTTATCGGTTTAAGTGGATTGCCTTTTATTAACAACCAATAACCTAATCCTGGCTCTAATGGAGTAGTTGTTAATAATTCCTGATTGGTGTTTGTAGCATTATCGTAATGGGAAATCCTCCACTTGGTTTTGTCATAGGCTGGTAGTTCATCAAACACATCTGCCACGGAAGGCTTATCTAAATCTAATGGCATAGAGATAAGACGATAGTTCGAGATGTTGTCGCCAAACGAATTGTAAGGTATGGTTAAGCCTGTTCCCGGAATTCTAACGTTTACGAGAAATAATGGGCTCGTGTAGACCAGACCTTTTTCATTTGTGGCCTTAAATTCATACTGTACTCCTAACTCCCCGATCAATAGAGAAGGTACTGAAAATTCAAAATTATCTCCGGATTTTGTCAGAGAAGTATTTATTTCTGTGCCAGAGCTTGGTGAAATAACTTTTACCTGAGCGCTTAAGATGTTTGTTTCCGGATCAGTGAATTGAGCAGATATAAAAAGATTTGAACCTTGAATTACTTCTGAAGGGGTATTATCGACAGACAGGAGCGGAGGTGTTGTGTCATCAGGAATAAGCTTAAGTACAGTAAAATCAGAAGCACTATAAATCGTTACACCATTTACCGTTAGGGAAATCTTACCAGAAGTAGCTCCATCTGGAACTTTGGTGATGATCGATGTTGTGCTGGCCGCATCTACTGTTGCCACGGTGCCATTGAAAGTAACGATATCATCCACCTCATCCGAATCGAAATTTAATCCTGTAATTGTTACACTGGCGTCCACAAGACCGCTGCCCGGACTGAAATTAGTGATCTGTGGTGTTGGCATGACAATAAAATTTGTACTGCTGGTGATTGTAAGCCCACTCACTTTAATTGTTATTTTTCCGGTAGACGCACCCACGGGAACAACAGCGGTAATGCTGTTAGGAGTAGAGGTTTTAACTTCAGCAGTAACCTCATTGAATTTTACAACGTGGTCTGAAGGTGTAGTACTAAAGTCTGTACCTGAAATAATTACTGTTGCGCCAGCTGCACCGCTCAACGGACTGAAGTCTATTATATTGGGTGTTGGCAGTACTGAGAAGTCTGAACTACTGGTGAGAGTAATATTGTTAAGGGTTAAGGAAATTTTTCCAGTAGTTGCCCCTGACGGAACTGTTGTGGTCATATTGGTAGACGTAGAACTTGTTACAGTTGCTGAAGTGCCATTAAACATCGCCACATTATTGGCGGGTATAATACTAAAGTTTGTACCAGAAATGGTAACAGTTGCACCCACGGCACCACTAGCCGGAGCAAAGTTGTTAAGAGTTGGAGTGGGCAACACGGTAAAGTTTGTAGCGCTGCTAATTGTGACACCACTTACAGACACAGAAATAGGTCCGGTTGCCGCACCTGATGGAACTATGGCTGTTATGGTGGTTGGTGTAGAGGAGATTACTTGGGCAACAACTCCGTTAAACGAAACAATGTTATTAGTGATTGTTGGATTAAAATTAGTTCCTGAGATCGTGATGGTTGCTCCCGCTGATCCATTAAGTGGACTAATGCTTGTTATTGTTGGAGAAGGTAATATGGTAAAATCAGTGGCACTGGTTACTGTAACACCATTTACCGTTAATTTGATTTTCCCTGTGGACGCACCAACTGGAACGGAAGTGACTATACTTGTTGCTGTAGATAATGAAATTAAAGCCGTTGTGTTATTGAATTTAAGAACATGATCACCAGGCACTGTACTGAAGTTTGTACCGGTTATTAGAACCGATGCTCCAATGGCACCGCTTGCAGGCGTTATCGTTGAAATGGTATGAGTACCTACTATCGTGAAGTTTGAAGGACTAGTAATTGTAATACCGCTTACCGTTATACTGACGGGCCCTGAAGTTGCACCTGGGGGAACGGACGTTGTTATGCTGGTAGAGGTTGATGCTGTTACTATGGCAGAAATACCATTAAAGCTTACCAAATTATTGGCCGGAGTCGTACTGAAATTAGTTCCTGAGATAATCACAGTTGCGCTTTCTGCTCCTGTGGTTGGATTAAATCCTGTAATCGAAGGGGTAGGTGATACCGTAAAATTACTTGCACTAAAAATGGTGATGCCGTTAAGGCTTAATGAAATCTTACCAGAAGTTGCACCAACAGGCACTGTGGTCGTGATACTCGTGGCAGTGGAGGCCGTTACGATTGCAGCTACTCCATTAAAGTGCAAAATATTGTCTGCAGGCATTGTACTAAAATCCGATCCGGTGATAATTATTGCTGCCCCGACAGCACCATTTGCCGGACTAAAACCGGTAATTGATGGTGAAGGATAAACCGTGAAATTGGATCCTATAGCAATAGTAATTCCATTAACGTTTACCGTAATAGGACCAGAAGTGGCTCCAGCCGGAACGCTGGTAGCAATACTTGTGGTCGTTGATGAGCTTAACGTTGCTAACGTGCCATTAAATGCGACTGATGGAGTTGTATTAAAGTGCGTACCGGTGATTGTTACCGGTGTACCCACGGCACCACCTACTGGGGTAAAGCTTGTCACAGTAGGCGATGATAATACTGTGAAATTACTTGCACTTGAAACAGTAACACCGCTGACGGTTACAGAAATTTTACCAGTTGTTGCTACTGCAGGCACGCTTGCTGTAATAGTGGTGGTCGTGGATGCTAGTACTGTTGCCGTTGTACTATTGAATTTTACAATGTTATTAGCAGGGGTAGTATTAAAGTTTGTTCCCGTAATAGTAACGATCGCACCCTCTGCACCACTTGTTGCGGTAAATGTGCTAATTGTGGGAGAAGGTAATACGATAAAGTTTGCTGCACTGGTGATCGTTACTCCACTAATGGTGACTGAAATTTTTTCAGTTGTGGCACCGACTGGAACTGTAGTTGTGATACTGGTGCTTGTTGATGCAGTAACCATAGCGGTTGTATTATTAAATTTAACAACTTGATCGGTTGGATTCGTACTGAAGTTTGTTCCATTAATAGTTACCGTTGCCCCCACTGCTCCGCTGGCTGGGCTGAATCCCGTAATAGTTGGTGAAGGTAAAATGTTGAAGTTTGATGAACTTGTTCCGGTTATGCCATTAACCGTAACGGAAATCGGACCTGTTGATGTGCCAGAGGGTACTGTTGCAGTTATACTTGTTGAACTGGCCGCTGTAACGGTAGCAGCAACGCCATTAAAAAATTCAACAATATTATTAGCCAAGGTCGAACTAAAGTTTGTGCCAGTGATGACGATGGAAGCACCCACTGCACCATCGTTCGGAATGAAACTGGTAATGGTAGGTGTAGGCACAATAAAATTTGCTGAGCTTGTTCCTATAATTCCATTAACCGTTACCGATATAGGACCAGCCGTAGCACCAAATGGAACGGAGGTTGTTATGCTGGTGGTAGTAGATGCAGTAACTACTGCTGTTGTTCCATTAAAATCAACAGTATTCAGCGCTGGCGTGCTGCTAAAATTATTACCTGTTATTGTAACCGTTATTCCCAACCCACCGGTGAGTGGAGTAAAGGAGGATATCAAGGGGGTTCCCCAAACGATAAAGTTGCTGGAGCTTAAAATGGTTATGCCACTTAAGGACACAGAAATAGGTCCTGAACCTGCACCCGCAGGAACACTAGTTGTAATACTCGTGTTGGTGAACGAAGTAACGATCGCGGTGATCCCATTGAACTCAACCACGGGTGTTGATATAAAGTTTGTTCCGGTAATAACTACAGTTGCACCGCTACCTGCTGAGGTTGGACTAAAACTTGATATTGATGGTGAAGGCAGCACTGAAAAGTTATTTGAGCTCAGAAGAGTTATTCCGCTTACGGTCACAGAAATTTTCCCGGAAGATGCACCCACGGGCACAAGAGCAGTTATACTTGTTGGAGTAGAGGCAGTGATAACCGCTGTGGTGTTATTAAATTTCACAACGTGATCGGATGGTGTTGTACTAAAGTTTGTTCCTGAGATAATCACGGCAGCGCCAACAGCCCCGCTGGTTGGACTAAATCCGCTAATGGTTGGCGTGGGTAATACATTGAAGTTTGATGCGCTTGAAATGGTTATTCCACTTGTTGTCACGGATATCGGTCCATCACTGGCACCGTCAGGTACAGAAGTTGTGATGCTGGTAGCGTTAGAGGATGTTACGTTTGCTGTAACACCATTAAACTTTACAGTGGGCGTTGGTGAAGTGCCGAAGTTTGTTCCTGAAATAATTACCGTTGCTCCTATAGCTCCTTCATTGGAAGAAAGTGTGGTAATGGCAGGTGATGCCAATACATTGAAATTGGTTGAGCTGAGAACCGTGATCCCACTGGCTAGTACGGATATCTTTCCAGTAACTGTTCCGGAGGGAACCGTTACGGAAATACTGGAAGATGTTGAAGAAACTACCGTGGCAGAAACTCCATTAAACAAAACAGTAGGGGATGCACTGAAATTATTTCCGTTGATTGTGACGGTCGCTCCTGCCGCACCACTGGCAGGCGTAAAGTTAGATATACTTGGTGTTGGCAATACCGAAAAACTGGATGCGCTATGAAGGGTGATTTCATTTACAGTGATCTCAATTTGCCCCGAGCTTGCTCCAACAGGAACACTGGTTGCTATACTCGTTGTTGTCGAAGAAGATACTGTGGCTGGGTTACCATTGAACGATACTGTTGGCGTAGTTAAAAAGTTTGTACCAGAAATGGTTACAGGCGTTCCTATTGCACCGCTTAGCGGATCAAATTCAACAAATGTTGGAGTATCAAGCACGGTAAAGTTTGTGCTGCTGGATATGGTCACACCATTAACTATTATAGAAATAGGTCCTGTTAATGCATTTACTGGAACGGTTGTATTTATGCTTGTTGTGGTAGATGAATTTATGGTAGCTGGTATTCCGTTAAATGCGACAGAAGGCGTTGTATTAAAGTTCGTTCCTGAGATTATAACGATAGCTCCTTCTGAACCACTGGAAGGACTGAAGCCTGTAATTGTTGGAGTTGACAAAACAACAAAGTTGTTAGAACTCAACACCGTGACACCACTTACCTTTACGGAGATCTTTCCCGATGTTGCTCCTGCAGGTACCGAAGTGGTAATGCTGTTTGCATTTGAAGCAGTGACAACCGCTGTTGTATTATTAAATTTCACTACATGATCACTGGGCGTGTTACTGAAATGAGTACCCGATATGATCACGGTGGCGTTCACGGCCCCACTCGAAGGAGTGAACCCTGAGATGGAAGGGGTAGGCAACACGGTGAAGGTTGATGAACTGGTAATGGTTACTCCACTGGTTGTAACAGAGATCGTTCCTGAAGATGCACCAGAAGGAACTGAAGTGGTAATGCTACTGGCGGTAGATGAGGTTACTACTGCTGTAGTACCATTAAATGACACAATGGGCGAAGGACTAAAATTACTACCACTTATTGTTACGACAGCACCTACAGCACCGCTTCCGATTAAAGGACTGATGAGCGAAATGGTTGGTGTGGGCAATACATTGAACGATGATCCACTTGTTGCCACAACTCCATTTAGGATTAAGGAAATAGTACCATCTGATGCACCTATCGGTACGGTGGTTGTAATGCTATTGGAAGTTGAGGCCGTTACAACAGCCGCTACCCCATTAAATTCAATCACATTATCAGCAGGTGTTATACTAAAATTATTTCCAGAAAGTATTATCGTTGCTCCAACGGCACCACTGTTTGGTGTGAATCCTGAAATAGATGGTGTCGGAGATATTGTAAAGTCATCGATACTGGTAATCTTAACGCCACTTACGGTGATTGAAATTTTTCCCGATGAAGCGCCAACCGGAACGATCGTGGTAATGCTATTGGAAGTAGAAGCTGTAACAACGGAGGCAGTATTGTTGAATTCTACGATGTGGTCACCTGGAGTATTTGTAAAGTTGGTTCCTGAAATAGTAACAGTGGCTCCAATGGCACCACTGGTGGGACTGAAGCCTGTTATGGTTGGCGTGGGTAATACCGTAAAGTTAGATGAGCTGGTAATCGTTAAACCACTTGATGCTATGGATATAGGTCCAGTTAGGGCTCCCGCAGGTACGACCGTGGTAATACTTGTGGTGTTTGAAGACACTACGCTTGCAGCAACCCCGTTAAATGATACTGAAGGTGATCCGCTGAAGTTTGTTCCGGATATAACAATAGTTGCCCCCACAGCACCGTTTCCAGGACTAAAACCTGAAAGGGTTGGTGTTTCTAGAACAACGAAATTTGAAGATGTTGAAACAGTAACGCCACTTACTCTTACGGAGATCAATCCTGTCGTTGCTCCAACTGGTACTGTAGTAGTAATGTTCGTATCCGTGGAGTAAGTAACGCTGGCATTTGTTCCATTGAAACTGACGATATTCTCACTTGGTGTATTGCTAAAGTTTGTTCCGGTAATTGTTACGGTTGTACCTTCGGCTCCGGTGTTTGGAGCAAAGCCTGAAATTGTTGGTAACGCAACCACAATAAAATCGACTGTGCTGATTATTGGAACGCTACGGGTCGTTACTGAAATTTTTCCTGTTGCAGCTCCCGAAGGCACCGAAGTTCTTATGCTGGTAGAATTTGAAGAAGTAATGGTCGCGTTAATGCCATTGAAGGAAACGGTTGGCGAAGGACCAAAATTTGTTCCTGTTATAATGACAACGGCTCCCGGTGCTCCGCTCAAAGGACTGAATTCGGTTAACGTTGGTGTAGGGTAAACCGTAAAATTTGATGGACTTTGCACGGTAACACCATTGAGCGTTAATGTCACTGGCCCAGTGGTTGCCCCTAACGGCACGGTGGTCGTTAATTTTTTACCATCTGGGGTAGAATTACTAACTACTGCGGTTGTTCCATTAAATTGAACTAGATTATGTGAAGCTGTTGTGTTGAAGTTATCTCCATTTATGGTAACAATTGCACCCACCGCTCCACTTCCAGGAACAAGACTTCCAATGACAGGTAATGGCAATAGAGAAAATCCACTCAGGACACCTGTACCCCCTGGGCTAGTAACAGAAACATCTCCCGAAGATCCGCTGGCCACAACGGCCGATATCTGAGTTGATGAGTTCACTGTAAAGGATGCGGCAGCCGTTCCACCAAAGGTTACACCAGTAGCTCCGGAAAAGTCAGTTCCGGTAATTATCACAATTGCTCCGCTTGCACCACTGCTTGGTGAGAATGAAGAAACAATTGGAGCTGGAATAAAAGTGAATCCTGCAAGTAAATCAGCTCCCCCCGGAGTAGTTACCGATACATTTCCAGAAGTTCCGCTGGCAACAGTAGCGGAAATTTGAGTAGGTGAGTCCACATTAAAAGAAGTGGCCGCAGTTCCCCCGAAGCTCACACTGGTAGCATCTGTAAAGTCAGTTCCGGTAATTATCACAATTGCTCCGCTTGCACCACTGCTTGGTGAGAATGAAGAAATAGTTGGAGCTGGAATAAAAGTGAATCCTGCAAGTAAATCAGTTCCCCCCGGAGTAGTTACCGATACATTTCCAGAAGTTCCGCTTGCAACAGTAGCGGAGATTTGAGTAGGTGAGTCCACATTAAAAGAAGTGGCCGCAGTTCCCCCGAAGCTCACACTGGTAGCATCTGTAAAGTCAGTTCCGGTAATTATCACCGTTGCTCCGCTTGCACCACTGGTTGGTGAGAATGAAGAAATAGTTGGAGCTGGAATAAAAGTGAATCCTGCGAGCAAATCAGTTCCTCCGGGAGTAGTTACGGATACATTTCCAGAAGCTCCGCTGGCCACAACGGCCGATATCTGAGTTGATGAGTTCACTGTAAAGGATGTGGCCGCAGTTCCCCCGAAGCTCACACTGGTAGCATTTGTAAAGTCAGTTCCGGTAATTATCAGAGTTGCTCCGCTGGCAGTACTGGTTGGTGAGAATGAAGAGATGATTGGAGCTGGAATAAAAGTGAATCCTGCAAGCAAATCAGTTCCCCAGGGAGTACTAACAAACACATCTCCGGAGGTTCCAGTTGCAACTAAAGCGGTGATCTGCGTTGGGGAATCAACAATAAATGATGCGGCAGCTGTTCCACCAAACGTTACATCAGTAGCTCCGGAAAAGTCAGTTCCAGTAATTGTAATTGTAGCTCCGCTGGCAGCACTGGTTGGTGTGAACGAAGTGATATCGGGGGATTGAGCAAATATTGTAAATGGTAGAAATACGACAATTACTAAAAGTAAAAATTTCATCTTCACGGAACACTTAATAAATTTTAAATCAGATTTTAATCAATTAGGTAAGGGTGCATCTGGTAAGTCATCACTACTTCGGGAATTACCAACTATTACCCCAAGGATAATTGCTAATCCTGCCGGTATACCATAATAACCTAGAGGGACTTTTCGCTTTATTGAAAACCGATGTTCGATGGAGTTATCGATGGTCGATATTCTTATCGCATATCCGCTACCTGGCTTGATGTCTTTCGGGGTATTCCAGTAATAGGAGCCCAAGTTTAGAGTCTGAATAATATTTTCTGATTTTGAACCAGGATGAATCAACTCTATATTCACTTGTTCTCCAGCCTCACCTCCCTGCCATCGTATCATATTCTTTTTACCACGGGTGAAGATGTTTTTTGTTGATTCAAGAATTCTCCAACCGATCAAGTTTTCTCCATTGAACCTGAAAGAAATTGATTCGAAATTTTGGAACACTGCCGCACTCACCTTCCAGATTATTCTTTTGTTAGGGCCAGGAGTAACTGTTCCAACATCTCCGGTGACATCAACTAATTGAAGATTGTAATTATCCAATGAAGAAAATAAGCTAACCTTAACCTTACTTCCCGGATCAATACTCACCAAATCGTAAATAACAATGATTTTGTCTTCGTCTTTCCGAGTTCGGATATTTTCAAAAGTCTGCCCCAGAGCAGAAGTAACACAGAATGTACCGATGATCACCAACAATTTAAACATAGTCCGATTCCGCGATTAGATTTGTATACTGAAATTGTTTCCGAAATTACATTTTAGCACCATGTTTTACAAAGAATAAATTATTGAGCTGGTACGGTTTAGAGCTTAAAAGAACTATACGATTGAACTTTCTTCTTTCTTAAAGTATGCAATTGCATTTTTAAAGTTCTTTTTCGCTTGATTACTTAGCCCAAAATGAAGTTTCCATTCAATACCGCTGATGGCCATTACATAACCTTTTGGTGGGGCATCAAAAAGTTCCCCAGTCAGCCAAAGCACAGTTTCCGGGGCGAGTTGGTGTGTAGTAAATGCGGAAGTGGGAGCGGGTAAGCACGTGTAAAATGAGAATCCTTTTTCCAATTTCTCATGCGAGGCGTCTACAAAAATGACTGTTTCATATCTGCTCACTAACTCGGAATCTTCTATTTGGAGTTGATAGCGGTATTCAAAGTCGTAAAGATCTTCCCGGCCTGAAAATTCGTCAAGGAATTTCCATCCCAAGGCATCGTCCGAGCGGCCATTGTTTCCTATGCCGATGAGAAGCGTTTTTTTAATTTGACTTAAATCGTTCATCGATCAATTCTCCGATATGATTGTACAATTCTAATTTTAATGGCATTTGGCCAAGTGCTTGCGTGGCGCAGCTCAGGCAAGGATCATAAGCGCGGATGGCTACTTCTACCTGGTTCAACATGCCGTCAGTAATGGCGCCTTTCTGACTGATCACATTATTGGCTACCCACTTCACGGCCTGGTTCATGGCTTCATTATTATGCGTGGTAGACACGATCAGGTTACAACGCGTGATCATTCCCTTTTCATCCACTTGATAGTGGTGAGTGAGTGTGCCACGTGGGGCTTCAATGATTCCTATGCCTTCCAGTCTTGGTTTTCCTTCGCGCACTAAATCATCGCTCATGATTTCATCATCATGCAATAAATCATTCATCACTTCGGCACAATGTAAAATTTCAATCAATCTTGCCCAGTGTGAGTAGAGCGTGCTGTTATTCACTTTCTTTCCGGTGAAGGATACGAAGGCTTGTCTTTCTTTTTCTGCTAAAGGAGTTGGTATTGCATTGCAAATATTGATGCGCGCCAGCGGGCCAACACGGTTCCAGCCTTTCTCACGACCGATCTCTTTCAGGTATGGAAACTTCATGTACGACCAGCGCTCAACACCTTCCAGAAAATATTTTTGATAATCATCAGTCGACACATCCGGTAGCGTGATGTTTCCGATGCTGTCAATGGCTCGCAACTTGCCATGATACAATTCCATGTTTCCAAAATCATCCACCATGCCCAAATGGCCGGATGGAAATGCAGCAAACGTATCGAGTAATAATCTGTTTTTTTCGTGATATCCTTTGATGAACTCGATGATCTCCAGCGACCACTCGATCATGGTTTTAATATTGGGAATGTCTTTACCAGACAAGAAGTATTCGCGCTCCTTCGGATCAAATGTTTTATGCACGCCTCCAGGCACAGCGGCCACACCGTGAATTTTCTTTCCGGCTATCGCCTGAATAATTTCCTGCCCGAACTTACGCATCAATATTCCCTTGCGGGCGAGTTCTTTATTTTCAACGGCAACAGCCAGCACATTTCTTTTTTCTACGGGTGCATCCATGCCAAATAACAAATCGGGTGATGTGAGGTAGTAGAAGTGTAAAGCATGAGATTGAAAAATTTGTCCGTAGTGCATCAGCTTTCTAAGCTTGAATGCTGCGGGTGATAAATCTTTTGGGTCAACACCCACCAATTGATCGATCGCTTTCGCTGCCGCGAGATGGTGACTCACCGGACAAATTCCGCAAAGGCGTTGTACCAACACAGGTGCTTCCCAATATGGGTGGCCCTGAATGAATCGTTCGAATCCTCGGAACTCAACAATGTGAAAAAATGAATCTTCTACTTTGCCGTATTCATCGAGGTGTATGGTTACTCGTCCGTGACCTTCCACGCGGGTTACCGGATCGATGGTGATTTTCTTTTTCATTTTTAATCATACTTAAATTCAGAATACAACAAGGAATAATCTTCACCCCACAACAAGCTCTTGATTACTTTCCAGATATGATTAGGTGCTGGCGGACAACCCGGAATGCTGTAGTCCACCTTTACGATTTCATTGCAGGCATAAATCCGATCCAGAATTTTTGGTAAGTCTTCATGATACGGCACGGTGTTCTCTCCTTTTTCGCTGGTAACACTGTTGAGGTATGCTTC
>CANIVF010000059.1 GCA_947470895.1 Bacteroidota bacterium | reverse complement strand
TATAAATCTTGGGTGGTAATGGTCACGTTGTTTAATGTTATTCTGGGTTCGAATTCGATAATGGCCTGCTTTATTTTATCACTTAAAATGGTGATGGTCACACTATCAACAGAGTCAAATATGGAGTCTGACACCCCCGATCCAAATTCCGGCCTCATTGTTCTTTCTCGATAAGAGGTAAACAAAATGATGCGTAAGCTTTGTCTGATATCCTCATCATCAGATACCATTTTAACGGAAGCACTCCGCTTGTCAAATGTGGGAGGAAAACCCCATCCCGTACCTAAAAATGTTTTACTCTCATCCATAATCAGTTAATCATCACCGTTGGACATCCCAAGGCGATTGATCCACCGTGCGCTGTGGTATCGCCCATTCTTGCTGCAGGTTTCCCGCAAATCATTACCGTTGTTGATCCCATGGCAATAGAATCAGGAGGGCCTACGCACACACACATATCGCCCACTACGGCAGCCGGCATTTTACCAATCAATACGGTGGGAGCCCCTGGTCCAGTAATTGAACCACCTACATGAGGAACTGGCACAGGGCCTACCATGGTTACCATAGGGCATAGATGAAGATCAGTTATTCGTGCGGCAAATGGCATTGGGTTATTCTATTTATATTTAGTTAATCATGACGATAGCACCTTTTACAGTAACCTGCCCCGAGGCTTTTAACTCAGCCGTAGCTGTGCCTTCAATGGTTGCACCGATATTTGCTTTGGCCTTTACATTATTACCAGCAAGGCTTACATCGCCCGTAGCCTTAATTTCGGCATTACCCGTGGGGGTGATCGACACCTTACCCGATGCCACCAGTTTTATATCTTTTCCGCTATCCAGAGTAATGCCGTCCTTATCCAACTTAATGGAATTATTATTCGAATCCTCAATCTTAACCGAATTCGATTTGTCGTCTAACGTGGCTTTTTGTCCTCCAGGCGTTTCAATAACGATCGTTTTATCAGTATCGTTAAATGTAATTTTCAATTTAGACTTGGTGACAATTGCCTTGTCTTTATTGGTGCTATCTGGTGTGTAAGGTGGTTTGTTTTTCTTTCCATAAAGAGAGCCTACGATCACGCCAAAACGAGGATCGCTATTCAGGAATCCTAAAATGACTTCATCCCCAACTTCAGGATAAAAATACATTCCAACATCAGCGGATGCATAGGGATGTGTTAGTCGTGCCCAAATGCCATCACCGCTATCTTCCACAAACGGAATATCTACTTGCACACGATATTCTCCTTTCGGGTCGGCATCAATCTTCTTCACGGTTCCTATATGAAGGCCAGAAATTTCAGGCAACAAATTCATAGCACCACCACCAGATATCCCTAATCGATCAGTATGCATGTTTTGATCAAGCCCAAAACCCACGGTGGTCTTCCAGAAGCCTTCACTTAATTCATGTATAACACTGGAGATATAAGCTTTTCCATTAAAACGGGCACCAAACCCCTCTAGGTTTATTAATTTTCCAGGAACTGGATCTGTTGAACCCACAAACGTTACTGAACCTCTGATTTTTGCGAGTCGCGAACGAAGTAAAGTGAAATCTGCCCAGGCTTTAAGCAGACTAGCATCCTCAGGTGCTGATGTTGTGATGGCTTGCTTGGGGCTACCCAATACCTCCGATAATTTCTTTCCGGTAATATTCCCATGCGCATTTATAGCTGGTTCAACTGTAGCTGGTTCAACTCCCGTGCCTTTTGAAAGCTTCAATAAGGTACCATCCCAGGACTGATACTCCGCACCGGTTGCCTGATATCGTGAATCCAATTCACCTTGAAAATCGATGACGTTAGACCCATAGTTGATATCTAATACACCATCGCCAGAAAACACAGGTTTTTCTACCGTCAATTTTGCTGCTTCATTGATAACAATCATTCCATTAGCATCAGCACGAGCCAACAAAAAATCCCAGTCGGTACAATTATATTGAATCAAATTACCGTGTGAATAGGTAGTCTCCGTTACCGCTGAGGTAAGGTTACCCGCATTAGAGATTATGGAAGAAATGACCTCACTGTCTTTTTTATCTTTAAAGTTGTCGCTCTTCCTGATCGCCTTCAGCTTAACAGCTTTGTCATAGCACGAGATAATGAGTTGTGAAGAAACTTTATGCTCGTAACTCACTACCTTAATTTTTTGTGCCGTAATCACTCCGTCAAAGGCAACGGTCTCAGTGCTGTGATACCCTAATTTAATTTTGATTAATTTCCCTGGTTCAAAATCGGCACTCTCACTGATCTTAAAATTTTCAACAGCAGGATCTCCATCATTGATAACAACCCTAGCGAATGAAATCATGTTGATCGCTTTTTCAATATAAATGCTCATCACTCCATAAGCCTGATTAATCTCAGTACCTTCGATCATGATGGTGCAGGTAGGAAGATCAACTTTGCTGGTAATCGGGGATTTAGCCATAGCCGTCTATTTTTGAACGCGAGGAAATAATATTTTTTGACCTGGCGTTAACTTTCTAAAATTCAGAATACCGTTGGCCTCCGCTACCTGTAAGTAATATTGTGGATCACCGTAAATTTCGTAGCATAAACCCATTAAGCTATCACCTCCCCTTACAATTCGGATATGTGATAAATCAGGTGAACTTGTCTGTATTTCATTCGCTTTTGTTACCGCATCAGTAAAGGCCGCAAAATTGGCGGTCAGTTTAGCACGAATGGGTATACCACTCGACTTAAACATCAAATAATCGATTTTAAGCCCTTCACATTTACATTTAAAGATTAGATCACCCCAGGCTATTTTAAGAAAATGGGTGGTATGAATTGAGCCATCAATGTCCGTGCACAACTTTTTAAACTCATCAATTGAAGCCGGGACATCGGTACAGCCCTCAATCACTCCGGTAGAATCAAGATGAAAGCTAATCTCTAATTTCTGCTTATCCGGTATAGCGACCTTTGGTATTTCTGTTGCGCCAGCCGTAACCGCTGCCTCCCTCGCTAAGGCGGTGGTGGTAAAAGAATACCCTTCGGGATTTACTTGTAAGACGTAGCTTCCAACTGAAGTCTTAAAAGTTTCATCTGAGTATCCGTCAATTTGCATTTTAACTAAGGACACTGAAGAATTATTTTTTTGTTAACAAATATGACCAAAACCTAAAATCCTGACAGCTAAAATCCATTTGCTGAATTACCGCCCACCTAAACCACAGAGCCAACTCAGTGACGATAAATTGATCTTTCTATATATTCCTTCACCTTCTCCATGCATTCATCAATAATTTCTCTTTTAACAGAAGAAGGCAATCGAAATTCTTCATGCGTTTGCGTGTAATCGGTACTTCCTTCCTCGATTACCTTTGCCTGTATAACGAAATCATTTACTTTAAGTGGCATATAAAAAAATTTATATTGATATCTCTACACCAACAAACACTATTCACACCTAAATCATGTTTTTCGCGTCATTTTAAATGACCGATAAACCAAGACAATAGTTTCAATCATGATTGCACCGGCACTGGCATTGAGCGATCCAAAACTAATTTTCTTTGGAAATGCCTTGTTAAACGTCCATGTTATCAGCACTGAGCCGTCAGATGAAGTACCTGGCTTGCTCAGCAGATTGACCATTACATCCTTAGTTTCAATAGGTTTATCACCTAAATTATTGATCACATCTTCACACCAGGTATATAGCGCGGAGTTAGCGAGTACCATACCCCTTTTGAGGGTAAGGTCGGTGTATGTTGCCCTGCCTGGCAAATGATATTGTTCATAATTATTTCCTCCTTCTTTAAGATCGCTACCCGTTTCAATCTGCATCTCGATGCCTTCAACTTCAGAGAAATAACCGTCCACTCCACCGAAACTACCCACCTTCACCTCGAAGAAATAATTTAATGGAGGATAGTTGTATTCATCCGCCATCGGTTACAATAGATTAAGAAGTGTATCTAATAAATCTTTGGGAGCAACTTCAATTGTAAGTTCTTCATATTCCAGTTTCATCTCTTCAATGGCTACTGCACTATTCTCAGCTGAAAGTGAAGGGAGGGATATATTTGTAGGAAAAGCATTGCTCAATGTCCATATAATCTCCGGCTTATGCCGTTCGTTTAAAAGGCTTATAATAACCGTTTTACGCTCACCTTTGGACGTGTAGCTTTTTTTATACCATTCAAAAATTTTAGTATCACCCGAAAAAACACCCTTTTTTAGAGAAGCAGCCTCAAACGAAACCATTCCTGGCATTTTAGATACCCAAAAATTCTTACTTTTTCCATGCCGGTATTTTAAAATTTCAACTGAGCTTGATAGTCCAGAAACGTCTTGAAAATACCACTCCTCATCCCCAATTTTTACTTCAAAATGAAATGAAGGTAAGGGCCAATTTGCATTTTGAAATAAACCATCCAATCCGGCCATAAAAAAGTATTAAATGAATACCCATCCTACTACCATAATAGGATGGGTACTTAAAAATAATTTGAACTACGATTAAGCAGCTGTAGTTACTAATCCTTCATGAGCAAGAACCAATGTTTCTACGGCTACTTCGCTGCTTGATGAATTTAGATCCGTACCCTGCACTTGCTTAGGCCAGGCATTGGTCAGTGTCCAGATGATCTGAGCTTCACCTTTTTCATTCAACAACATAATTGTAACCGTCTTTCTTGCAATTGTGTTTAATTGAATCTCGTTGAACCAGGTAAAGAAGTTGATATCTCCGGTAAACGTACCTTTCTTCAAAGATATATCGGTGTATTTTCTTAGTCCGGGCATTTTAATTGTTGAAAATACAGGGCTATCACCGTGACGATATTCAATCACGTCTGCTTCTGCATCTAAACCCGATACTTCCTGAAAGGAAGCGACCATTCCTCCTTCTACCTCTACCTTAAAACTGAATTTGGGCAAAGGCCACACATTGTCTTGAACTTCTCCAGCCATAATATTTTTTTATTTAAATGTAAAATAGATTAATGATTAAAATTATTGAGCATTAGGATTTTTGCATTTGCTGCTGGAATGTGATCACAATGAATTCTGCAGGTCTGGTGATCGCCAATTTAACAGTAATGTTCATGATACCATCCAGGATATCAGTAGGCGTCATTGTTGCTCCTAAGCCGATATCAACACTAAACGCATCCTCAGGTACAGCACCCGCCAAAGCGCCTTGCTTCCACTGATCCTTCAAGAAATTAGTCATCATACCTTTAACGGCTACCCATGTATTAACCACGTTGGGTTCAAATACATAAGCTTCCGAAGCAATTTTTAAAGACTGCTCAATCATGATCACCGTACGTCTCACACTTAAATATCTCCAATCCTGACTGTTACCATCCAGCGTGCGAGCGCCCCATACCAGGACACCTTTACCCGGGAATGAACGTATTGCATTAATCGCCTTACCATTCAATGGAAGGTTAAGATCTTCTTGTGTTTTGTTCGTGATATTAACGCTAGGGCTCACTACTGATCCCATAGAGACATTGGCAGGAGATTGAAATACTCCTACTTCTCCATCAACCATAGCAATAACACCTGCAATAGCACCGCTTGGAGGCAGTACATTCATAGATGATCTGATTTCAGCAAGCACGGCCTTATATAAAGGCAATTTTGCTAATAGCGTCTGATGTAAGTTTAACGGATCGTTAGCATCAGAAAGTTTTGCAATTTCGTCCTTAATTAGTTTAGCATCGTTCGTTTCATAGATACTATCCGCTTGCACATTCAGCATGGCAATTAAATCAGCAAGATTGCTTACCGAAGCAAAATCCACCTCATCGGCTTGAACAATCGTGGTGTTAATAAAAGGATAATAAGATGCTCCCCATTGAAGGAATTCATTTCCTAATCCTTCTCTTGAACGGGTGATTACATCATTTTCATCATTGGTGCGGTCTTTATCTCCATTATATACATCAAGAATAGCCACTCTGCTTTTCATATCCTTACCACAATGCATCAACATGTCTTTCTGTAGTTGAAAGCAATCTTGATCAGCTAATAACACAGCATCAGGAATCACTACCATAGTAGGTTCTGGAAACTTTAATAAAGAAGGGATACCAGCTTCAACACCCGGATTATTCAAGTCCTTATATTTTGCCCCAGCCGCATAGTCGTAATTACCTGCTGAAACAATGTAACATACACTTCCTCCATTAGAAAAGAACAGTCTCATGCTTCTGTACAGGTTAAACTTAGTTGAAGCATCAACTGTAACCTTAAATCCTGTGATAGGATCTGCAGAAACCGCATACGTAGTTTTTGGAGCTCCACCGAAAAAAAGGTGAAATTCTGTCAACGATGTGATCCTGGTTGGCTTATTAATTAGAGATTTGTTGTCTCTAAGTGCTTTTTCTGTGTATCCAACAAAAGCTGGTACTGCAGTGGCGACTTGAACCGCTGAACTCGGAAAGGCGCTTTCTTCTTTAATGTATACCCCTGGGGTAGCTAGGACTTGTGCCATGTATTATATGTGGTTTAGTATAATACAACAAGTTTATAGAGATCCTCCGAAATATTTTGTAGTATTTATACGTAAACGTATATCTCAGAAAAATAAACCTCCTTATCTCCTTCTCTTTTTCCTTTAATTCTGGTCGCATTGGGGGTTGCCAGGTTAATTTTGAGTTTTGGATCACTATTTTCTGCCCCGGCCAATTTTTCTAATAATTCTGCGTGGACCTGTTTACCACTAAATCGTTCCTGAAGTGGGAAGGATGCTAACGATGTGATTTTTGTGGCTGCCTGACCATTGGCCAACTTCACATTCGCAGGACTAGAAAAAGATAGTAATTCCTTTCCGGAATATACTTCTACTTGTTCAAAATACTTGCCAACATCTGAAACAAAGTAATAAGTCCATAAAACAGGTCTATTGTCAAAATTAATCTGATACTTCGCACCTCTTAGTTGGTCGAATCCAATGGAAGAAGATCCACCGAAGGATATTTCAATAACAGCAAATGACCTTTCAAAGGCTCCAGATAAAAGATTGAACTTGATTTTTTTGCCCAGTCTTTTGATAGCGATGTCATACCAACCAAAAGATTCATGAACAAGCGAGGCAAAATGTTCCGATCCGGTTAATAATCCATCAAAAAAAACTTGTCCATCACCTTCAACCACGATCTCATCAGCAGCTACTAGTTCCTTTACATTGGAGTGCGGGTAACCATATTGAAATAAGTTAGTTTCGTCTACAAAAGATCCCGTATGTAAGCGGACGTGATTCCCTTCGCCATCGGGTTCCGGTTCAGCACCGTTACCCGGAATCAGGCATTGATTATCAAAGAAATAACGTTCTTTCTTATTGATTGGAAGAATATTAGTAAAAGTCTCAAAATGAGGATTTATAGATTTTATCCCAAAGGTAAGCGTTAGCTTTTCCCGCACCGTTTCCAATAAATATTTCCTGTCTTCTTTATACAGTACCAAAAAACCATCTCCGGTAGATCGATACAATAAGCTATAACCCGATAACAGCTCCCGGGTAGCAGGCATTAATGAAATTTCAAAGTCATTCGATTTATACCCATCATAGTATTTATGGAAAAACCTGACTTCAAATAATGTTTTATATGCGCTCATTAACGAATTCTATTGTTAATTAATTCCAATGCCAGATAACGAAGGTACCGTATCCATAACCTGATCACTAGAGAAAGTAAGCATTCGGATTCGATAAACAACAGTCGGCATATACTTAGCACCCATCATAGAAAAAATGCTATTTAACTCATCATACGATAGCGTTATGAGGTCAAAACAGGCCTTGTCGATATTACTGGTAAGCCCAGGAGTATTGCTACTGTCAAATACAGGTTTAGATTGAAAGAAATAAATGACTCCCGATAAAAACTTTAACGCTTCAATATAATTTTTTCCTGAAAAATAAGCTGAAAACATAACCGTCAGGTTAACGTGCAAATTAGCACCTCCCGATAAATAAGACCCTCCCGAATAGTAGGTTCCGGAAGTAGCTTTTAGGGTAGTTTCTTCCTGAATGTTCAGCAATGAACAAACTACTTTATTGGATTCATCAACAGCCACAGTACCATCCTGATTGATCAGATTAGATAGCACTAAACGATCTTCACTAATATCAAATTTAGTCTTAAGATAGTCATTAAGCTCCGCTCCCACAACGGGTAATAAGTTATGTATCATTAATCTTCGTTAATTAAATATGTTGTAACAGCCCAAATAACTATTCTCATGATATAGGTGCAAACTATCCCAATACAATATCCGATGATAAAAAATTCTAATTGAAAGACTTCTTCCTCCGTACTTAGGGTAATACCTTCAGGTTCAAGACCCATACTATAAGAAAACAAATAAGCCACAGGGACTGCCAAAATCAGGGCAATAAAAAACCAAATTAATTCGCGTGCCAATATCTTCATGGTCTTCTATTTTAACTTTCTTCTGTAATTAGTAAAAGCAATATTGACCAGCAGGACAACGCCACCCCCCATAACCAGCCCTATTAAAACATTCCACTGCGAGTCGATATACCAAAACCACTTGATACCCATAATCAAAAGTATTAAAAATACCAGGCTGTAAACCGTTCTAAAAGACTGCTTTTCAAACAAAACCTGCCGCACTCTCCAATCCTTCAACGATAGTGCAAAACCCAATAAAACGAAACCGGAGAAAACAATAAACCCTAACCCAATCACCTTTTTATAACGGACAATATCTTTAACAATGCCGTAAGGTCCACTTAATTTCGATGTATAATCGATAACAGATAGTGAGTCGGCAGCAAAGCTTTTGGAGACACCCTTCCATATCTCAGGCGCTCCTTGTTCATATCCCAAAGCCCATAGTCCCACACCTCTTAAATTTTTGGCCTTAATCCACTCAAACTTTGTTTGTAAGCTGATTTCATTCTCGTACCAACATATTTTATCCTTATCATTTTCACTTACTACAAAGAAAAAACTGGCGCTAAATGGATCGTAAAATGGGTTATACTCAGTTTTATAATTGGACATGATTTGATAATACGGAAGGGATTCCTCATAAAGTGAAGCCTGTCCAGATTTGAGATTAGTGATATTCCACGACACCCCGTATAAGGGCAATGATAAAATAATTTGCTGACCCGATACATCCAAATTTAATAAATCATTGACTGAAGTTTCAAGACTTGGCTGGGTATCTAATGAACGCAAAGGTGAGATTGAGCCAGGGTAGGTAGAGTGCGATCCGCTAAAATCATACCCCATGATATTTATATAAGTCACATGATCTTTCAGCTGCTTAAAGTCAAAGACATTTCCGTCATTGAAGTAAGGCACATCTAAAATCAGAAGATAACCATCTCCACTTAACCTCGAATTTAATTTTTTAACAAAATGAGTAAAATTATCGCGATATATTGGATCAATTTCTTCAAAGTCAAGATCGATACCTGCAAAGCGGCCTTTTTTCTCATTCAATAATGCGAGAATTTCAAATATAAATTGATCCTGAACATATTCATCAGACAAAAAAATGCGGTTATTTTCCTTTTCTAAGGAAGTTACTGAAATAAGTGTTTTCGTGCCATAACGCGCTGCAGAATCTGGCAACGAAGAATTTTTTAATTGCTCGATTACTTCCGGATTCCAGGAACTCCCTGTATTTGGATCAATATCATAAGAATAGAATGAGATCATGGACAGCAGCCTGAAGTTATAGTTCTTATAGGCTTCCCCCATCCAATGCGGATGCCATCCTATGACCTCGTAGCGGCTATCTAACGTATCTTTGCTTCCAATATTTTTATAATATAGATTATTGACTGAATCCCAGACGACACTTTTCAGATCAGCCTCGTGTTTAAAGGTAAGCTCTTGCTGACTATGTAAAAATGAGTAGGTGTATTTATAATCATGGATCATGCCACTGTTAGGTATATAAGGCATTTTAGACCAGGTGAGTTCCTTGGAAGTATCCACAGAAGAATTAACCGTACGTTTACTAGAACTTAAGAGATTTTTAATAGCATTAAAATCTCGTTTGGTCCGACTTATTTCAGTCATCGCCTGCCGCTGTACATCGTAAATTTTCCTTCGAATATTCTGACCGGAAAGTGAACGGGAATCGCTAAGTAACAATAGCAAAACGAAAATGAGGATCATACCACAACGATCTGATTTACATCGCATGAGTTGATTGAATTTTATGTCTCTAAATAGCATCATCTAACTTCATTAAATTGTAGTTCCATAGTAAGTATTCAACAACTAAACGACTAAGGTCCCTTCAATGCACTTTTAAAAAGCACAACTTTTACATATACATTATGCCCAACACTTTTACTTTCGTTTTCAAACTGCAGATAATCAGAAATTCCTTTACCGTAAATCAACGCGTAGTTTGATCCAGGTCCGTTTAAAAGATGATCTTTAATATTCTTTGAAGGAGTAAAAGTAACGTCCTTATTTCCTGGCCCCGGCATTTTTTTCAAATAGCCTAAACCATAAGCAGATAACACATCCGTTGCTCCGGAGGCAAGAGCATCTCCCTGAAGGAGTGGCTGAAATTGATCAACCTCTTTGGTAAAACTTTGTCCTGAACCAAAAAGTATTCCCCAAAACAATATTTCATTCGCTTCTTGCACCTGAACGTTTAGCCTTTGCTTACTTGGATGGATAATATCCCGAATAGCACCTAAATAAATTACAGTATCGATAAATACTTCAGCAATGGTATCTAGATTTAACAGTGCAGGATTATCCGATTGAGCAGCATCTGGTTTACCATACTTTGCCGGTGAAATTTTTTCTATCCGGAGACTATCAATCATTCCTCTGAAGGGATTTGATTTTAGGAAAGATTCAGATACCATAGAAATGGTATAAACTCCCTTTTCCAATACAGGTATAGTCACATTTAATTCTCGCTTTCCGGGTAAACTTGCGAAGACAATTTCATTAAGATCATTGGTGATCTCAACAAAGGGACTATTTGCTAATATAGGAATCAATTGAAATTGAAGAGTATCCCCTTTTTCAAATGGAAATTTGTATTCTTTCGGATTAGGCTGAGTGATTTGAAATCGCGCACCCGATAAAACCATTTGATTTCGCTCTGCCAGTTTAACAATTGCGGGGTCCACGGCTGGGTCTCCCGGGCCATAAATGAAATTCGGCCTTTGTAGTGCAATCGTGGCAATAAATACAGAAGGAAGAAACAGGGATGTATTTTCAAATTCAATGGAATAAACACCGTCAATTTTAATCTCCTTTTCCCAGGTAAATGTATTTTTTTTTACAAGGCTTTCAATAATAATCTGACCTTCTGCATCTATAAATCTGAAGTTAATCCCTTTAATAACCTTGAGATTAAAGCTTATAACGTCATGCTGAATCAAGTTTATCTTAAAGGCTCTCTTCTCCTTTTTTTTCAATGTTAATGATACACTGCTATTTCTCGTTATGGACACAGGAGATTGTGCCAACGATGCCGAAGCCATTAAGATAAGGATACAGAAAATACTACTTCTTAGCATATGGAAATCATGAAATAATTATTACAACGAGTTTGACTCGTTTCTGATTTTATCTTTTTCCTGTTCAATCCAAATTTTCAGTTGCTCTTTAACCAACTCAAGATGAGCTTCACCAATCAACTTCATGGCGCCTTCATTATTCTTCAATTCCTGTTCCAGTCGATTTTGTTCTACACTCGCCAGCACAGTAAGCTTGTTATTCAATTGTTGATTCCTCGTATTGATGGACGATATCTCATCAATTTCAAAATCATATTCAATCGTTTTTAACAGGTGATCATAAGGGCCGTAGGGCGAAAGCAGTTTAACCAAGATCGGTGCGATTTCTATGGCGATAAGTAAGAGTACGATGGCCAGTTGAGGGCCATAAGGTAATATGCTGAGTGCATTTAAACGCACCAAAAGTCCATCTGAAAAGGAAGCCTGCAACTTTTGTTTTTCCTCCAGATACTGCGCAAGTAGTTTTTCCTTGTCGGATTTGATAACATTGATCTCAAAATCATTCTCCTTCTTCGTCAACAGATACTCTTCATCACTTTTTTGATACTTTAATTCTTTACGTTCACACTCAGAGCCTCTTCCCTTCTGGCCTGTGCCACAGGTGCCGTCACACTCACAAACGTATTGTTGATAAAACTCATCGCGTTCTTCTTGTTTTTGCTGCGTATTGTGCTTCACCGCATCGACACGACTCTGTTTTTGCTCCAATCGCCTATCGTAGTTAGCATCCAGTGCATCCAGCTTCTGTGCTCCCACATAGTACATACTTTCTTCGATTTCTTCTTCAAAAATCTTAAGCTCTAATGGCACAGAAATCACAAAGGCTAACAATACGGATAGCAGAAGGCGCGGTGTTATCTGTATCAACTCCTTCATCATACCGCGACCTTTTTTCATGGTAGAAACCAAAAACCGATCAAGATTGAATACCAATAACCCCCAGAACATCCCCAACAGAAGTGCTAACCAAACTTCATCAAATGCAGTGTATAGCGCATAACCACCCGAAGCACACGCCAACAAGCCCGTGAAAAAAACGGTTGCACCTACACCAGCATATTTGTGATGTTCCGAATTAGGACACTTCCTTAATAACTCGATATCCGAAGCGGAACAGAAAAGGAAGAACCTCATGATTTTTCCTGGCTCACTAGTTTTGCGATCTTCAATCATGATGATTCGGCATGCGATTTACGGTGGAATGAATTGAAGGCATATTTTGGAAATAGGAAAGCAATCGTTCTTTAATGTTCTTATTTAATTTAGAAATGGAATAGGTATTATAAAAGGATCGAAAGTCTCGCTTGTTATACATGGAAAGTAGTTCACGTTCAGAAGATAGCGCTTGCTTCCGCCAACGTGCCGATACCTCAGCAAATCTCAGATAGCCTTTCTCCTTCAAAAATGAATAAGCCTGCATGCGCATATCCTTCACATTGAATTCAACGTTGGGAAGGTATTTATCATCGATTCTGGCAAATTTGTGACGAAAAATGTGAACTGGAAATTCATGAATGATAATCCTGGTGATCTTGGTTTTCCCATGGCGCATTTTAGCATGAATCATGATCTCGAGCACGTCACTGATAGAGAAAATATGCTCTCCTAGTTTGTCAGTGTAACCAAAGGGGCTGATCGCAACTTCGTCTGCATACTCAACATTCCAAACAAGCTTGATTTTATTTCCTTTATAAATTCCATAAACCCCGTTACTGTCTGCTTCCTTCAAACTGCAAAATTCATTCGAGGCAGGATTTAAATACTGAATATCATAGGAAATCACTAACCGATTAATCGCGCGTATTAACAGCGACTTTATTTTTTTATGCTTTTGATTAAACGCCCTGATATTAATAATCGTGTCACTCAATAAAGTTACAGTCTGGGTTCCTGTAGCAGGGACATCACCTATTCCATCAATTTCTACACGGCTCGCATTACTTACTTTCCAATGAAATTTAGTGGATGAGTTTCTAATTACATTAGAACTATCGCTATAAAAGGAAATTCTAATATCATCCGATTCCAATCTATACTCCGAAATTTCAAGATCAGTTTGATCATATCGTTCTTTGTAAATAGCAAACGTACTTTCTCCTTCGATTAAGAAGGTGCTCCTGCTTTGATTATAAACGTTTCTTAGCACCAGGATCTTTTTAAAGTCTATCTGACAGACAATATCTAAATCCCTTTCAAAAGATGATATTTTGTAAAAACTGGCACCGGCTTCTCTTAAACGATAAATTTTATTAAGTAAGAAGGGGTTCTTTTCGATCTGATCATAAATTTCTTCCGATAAGTAGAAATCTAATGCCACGAACTTCGATAAACAACTAAAAAAATCATCAATGATTAAACTAAATACATCAAACCGCACAAAAAGCTTGACAGAATTCTTGGCCTGAGAAATGTAATCTACTAATATGCCTAATTTAACCGATTCCAAGAAGAGCCGTTTTGTAATTACCTGAGATTTATAACTTTTATAAAAGTATGTCCTTGTGGAAAGTAAGAATGTAGACAAAATACTACACTTCGATAAGAATGAATAATAATCAACAACGGGTTATCGGCATTAAGTGGGTTTTCCTTGGTTTTATATAGTGCCAGTTTCTAACACCTTATCTTTTTCATTTTCCATCGATGACAACCGATCGGAAATAATACTCTTAAATTCTTCCAGGGAGCTGAAAATGAGATCAGCACCTGTGATACCTTCTTTGCCTTGGCTTAGCTTGTCAACAAACAACTGCTGACGATCATCCTTAGGTGTAAATCCTTCAGGTATCCAAATCAATCGCTGAAGAGGAGAAGAAGCACTCGCTGCAGAAGCCACTTCATTCTGTATTTCTATAATGGATTATTGAGTACCACCTTCCGGCACAATTCCATAATTTTCGCCATGAAGACGAATGGATAAGTTTGATTTACAAAAAAAATGAAGTAATGTTCTCCACCAGAGCCGAATCAATCAACGGTAATTGTGTATCCGGATAGGCTGATTAAACTAACAGACTATGATGCCTAATGATGGTCGTCAAGAATAGGGAGCAACGAAAAACTCTTTTGTTTAAAGAAAAGCCGCAGCGCTGGCATCATGGATTTCTTAATGACCATAATCCTGGATTCCACATCATGAAAATGAATTGATGCTGATGAAATTTCAATTGAGGATTCCGATAACGGGATGCATGTTCCGGAGGAGGCAAAAACAACTTCTTCAGCACTGTCAATAAACGATTCTGCGTAGTCTGGAAGCAGCGCACTATGGATCAAAGCTCGAGGTTTGGTCGTGATTAGAAATTCTATTTTGTTGATCAGAGTACTATCCTGTGTGGTGATGTTTTTTTGCTGCTCGCTGTTTAATTGATTGAAATAGGTTTGATATAAATCACCATGTACTTCCGAAAGGCATTTTCCAGCAGTGGCTGCCAATAAGGTGTGCACATTTTGTAAACTTTCTTTAAGTAATGGTTCGCGCTTGCTGTGCGGTCTTTTTCCAATTTCATTCAGAGCTATAATCTTAAGGTAAAGAGGAACCAACTGGTATTCTTTAAGAAGAATATCTTCCAGACGATCGTAGACGTCCATCGTTCTTTGCGGATAATGTTCAGCTAGTGCTGTGATCTTTTCGTGAAATTCGGCATTCGAAAAAAGTAATAATATTTTTTCTTTAATGTCAGCGTCAAATAAATTCTCTAATAATTCATAGGCCAGCATACGGCCGTCATCGGATGGTTTTTTCACCAGGCTTTGTTCGATTTCGTCAACAGCCGCTGGTGGATAGAGCAATGACAAACCATGAAATAGCAACGTATAAAGTTGTGTTCTTTCTTTTTGGCATTCATTGCTTAATTGGGAAAACGTGATGTCTACGGCAAGATCGCGTTCACAGGCCTCATACCACACGATGCTTCCCATCAGGTACTCAATCCATACTTTGCAATCGTTTCGTTCCTTGGTTGACAAGTCAATTTGAAACTTGCTTATCTTTCGAGATATGAAAAGTCCAAGTATGGGCTGTTTTACAAAAAGTTGTTCTTTCAGAAATGAAACATCTTCGGCAGCATCGGCAAGCAGTTCGATGATTCTTAGACGCTCCATAAGACTGCCGGACGAGTAATAACGCGACTTTAATAACGAGGCTAAAATATGATCGGCTGCCACCCATGATTTGAAATAGTGGCCTGGCAAAATGCTACTCAACATAAAAACCATACAAACCCGTTCGCTCACACGGGTAGCTCCTGTTGGATGACACACCGACTGGTTCAGTGTTTCATATTCGTTCCATTCCTGATGCGATATAAGATTATAAGCTTTGGCTATAACGATGCTGTCTTTTTGAGGCTGAGCGGCTAGCACCATTTCCGTATCAGCAATGGTACGTTTGGCTAAAAATTTATTTTGTACAAATTGATTGAGAATGCGGCAATAGGTTTTGTAAGAAGCACTGGTCACATACAACCAGATAATCAAAACAGCCAGAAATAACAAGTTAAGGTATAGCGCAGATTTAAATCCCAATAAATTAAAGGTAAGAATCAATAGACCTGCGATAATCACACCTAATGATTTAGGAACACCTTCCAACATGGTGCGGAAGGAAAATCGTTGTTCGGGTGGTACTGGCTGATAAAATATCTGAAAGGCGGGATCATTAAATGAAAACCGAAGCACACGCTCTAATAACTTAGATAAGGCAATCATAGAAAATACAAGACCACCAAAACCTGGCAATACAAAAAAGATAATGATCAGCCCTGTGGATAAAGTTAATGTAAGCGGTAAAATCCGGATACCAAATCGTAATCCGTAGCTGGATAGCAATCGACCAGAAAGGAACAAACGTGTTAATAGCTCTATCACTGCAACGCCACCCATAAAAATACCTAGAAAACCAGCCAGTGCTTCTTTTGAGTTGTATTCAACTTTGATTTCGGTTAAGAACATATAGTCAACATAATAAAACCCTAACATGGGCAAGAGCGACACTATGAATAACAACGTAAGGTACTCGCGCCAATCCTTGCCATATTGATTGGCTTCTGCTTTCGTGTTATTAACTTTGGTGGGTGGTTGGGTAACCAGGTGTTTATAATTTATGTTGATAATGAATACCGTGATTAAATGAAGCAGAATGCCGGATACAGAAATTAATAAAAGTGTAGAAATGCCAAAGGAGCGCAAAAGAAAAGGGATTGAGAAGTAACCCAACATCTGCGAGACCACATCGCCCGAGCTGATCAGTGCGAATAATCTTTTCCCTTGTTGTAAGTTGAAGATCCGCGCCACAAGGCCTCCAAACATCACGGCATTGAGGAATGTGAAGAATCGCATCCACACAAACATGGCAAAGTACCACCATTTGTTGCCGCTGATTTCTGACATCACTATGAGGGTGGCAATACTGATTAATAAAAACAAGTAACCATACACCAACAAATTTCCAAACGTTAAATAGCGTTGAACTTTGGCGAAGGCGTACCACAACAGATAACCCACAATGCCGGATGTGATAAAGGCGTAGGGCAGCGCGTCTGCTTTAAAAATAGAAACAAAAACCGATACCGTGGCAGTGGAATAGAATACGAATGAAACTCCGGTGAAGAAGGAAAAACAAAGGAGTAACAACACCGAGGATAGTTCTCCTTTGTGGATATTAAACAGATTTTTAAATGCCTGATGGATATAAGTGTTACTACTCACGCGGGAATGGGTATTGGTAAAATGGAATGAAGAATATCTAAATCGATAAACGGATAATGTGGGTTATGAACACCTGACACGGGCTCCAGTAATTTTCGCTGAACAGAATAATCCATCTCTTCAGAGACTGAAATAGGCAGATTTGTTTTTTGAATTCCCATCACTTTGTGCTCCCTTAATTTTGTCATCAGTAAATAAGTGAGGTAAGGAAAAGCCCTGATGATTCTTTCTTCAGCGATCAATACATCATCAAAGGGTTCTCCATGCTGCCCGGTAATGCGAATAGGTGTAGAACGCATCACCATAGGGCCGTGATCGATGATATCGGTAACTTCCATGACACTCACGTAGGTATGAGTCATGTTAAGCGCCAGGGTATCTTCAAAAGGACGTGGGCCTGCACCGATGTCATTTTTCAAATCAGACGGATGAAAATTATACATGCCATAGACCGGATAACTAAAAATGTGCGCAGGAACGATCTGTCCAAAGCATGCCATGATGATGACATCCGGATTCCATTTCTCCAACAACGTTGAAAAAAAAGGTGACTTAATGTTTCCAGTAAATACTTCCATGGATTCCTGAATGGCCATTTCTATGATACCATCTACCATGCTCACACGGGTTTCCTGTTCATAGTAGTGCCAGATTCTTTTCTTCACAGAAATTCGGGCATGAGTCTCCCGGGCCTCATCGGTTGCTAAACCAACTAATTGTATCTGTTCCTTTCCATGCAATTGCTTCAACTTTTTCAAGGTTTCCAAAACCCACATGCCGCCCAGAGTAGAACCAAAGAAGACAACCCGTAATGCGGAATCTACGCGTTGCTGCGGCTGAGCTGGAAGGTAATAACTACCCCAATCAGGTTTATCAAATGTTTGTTCAGCGCGTAAACGACTTTTCATTAAAAATCATAGTTTAATCGGAAAATAAAATTCCTTCCTCGTTGAAGAATTTCAGTGGGATTCACCGCCCCATCGGCAGCTTTTACACCAGGGTTAAAATATTTCTTATCTAACAGGTTGTTGCAAATGATCTGGATGGAAGCTCCTTTCAATACATTCTTGATGCTTAGTGTGGCATGCGTAATTACATAGGCAGGAAACGTTACGGTATTATTCGGAACGGAAGTGCCCGGACCTACCGGTTGGCTGCTGATGTAATTACCGCGAACATTCAAGCCTACATATTTTATTGGCTCATAATACACACCACCATTGATGGTGTGGCTGGCAATATCACCGACTACAATGTCTACACTTCCATTAGCATCCTGAGTCTGGCGGCCGTTGGTGTAGGCATAGTTGACATAGGCATTCCACTTATTGATGTGATACGTGAGGTTTGACTGAATACCATTTATGCGGAAGCGACCAATGTTGTCATTAATACCTTGCCCGTTAGGAAGCAATCGTGTGCCCACAATGTCATCTAGTAAAGAGTGGTAAACAGAAATATCTGCCGTGAATGATTTGCTGAAGATATTGCTGGCAGAAAATTCAAAATTACGGATACTTTCAGTTCCCAGGGTTGGATTGGGAATGCGATTACCAGCCGTTGAGAATTTTGTCCAGTTCGATACGTTCATGATACCTCGGGCGTAGATGGCTTTAAATACCCAGTTATCTTTTACGTAATCAACCACCAGCCTCGGGTTTATCTCAGTACCATAGCCACCAGTCGATCTGATCCTATTCTGATCCAAGCGGGCACCAACAGTGGCTCTTAATGATGAGCTTAATTTAAAGGTACCTTGCGTGTAAACACCAAAATCGTTCACATCAAATTGATTTCCACCTTGTGGTGGAGCTGTAAACACACCATTCTCCTGTGCGTCTGGAACACCTGATACCAGATAATTACCTTGCAACTGACTATTGCGTAACTCAAGACCAGAAATGATATCGAGTTTTTGAAAGGGCGTGTACAACACTTTAAATTCAGATCGGAATTGTTTCGAATCTTCGAAGAGATGGATCGTGCTCCAGAAAGGTTCTTTATTGGCTACTAAATCTTTGATGGATAAGTTCTTTCTCGCATAGTTGTTTACCGATACCAGTTTGGAATCATCCACCCGGTGAATTCGGTAATTGGAAAAACTGGATACGCTGACTTTGTCCGAGATCTTTTTGTCGTACTTCACATAGAAGAATGTTTCCGTGGGTTTCCATACCTGACCGTTATCACCACCTGCCACATACGTATCGGTAAACTGCGTGGTTCCTCCTTCACCTTTAGCCCAAAGTTGTCCACCGAGGGTGATATCTCCCACTGTAATCTTAGCATTATATAAATGAGCACGATCGGTTTTGGAATATCCAATGGGATTTCCGTTTACAGTCTGACTATAGGCACTTTTATCCAGGCTTCGTGCCAAATCAATACCTTGCGGAGAGATAATAATACTATCCGCTGCATTGACAGGACCATAAATGGTATACAATGGGCTTGCCAATGGAAGTTTGTTATCGGTAATGTATTTCTGTGCATTGGTTTTTAAGTTGAGTAGACCACGATAAGGAGTTGAATTATACACATCCGGATTATAATCAAAGAATGATTGCGATGACAAGTCGTGGCTGTTTGATTCAAAGAGACGTGCTGTAAACGTGGCGGCAATAAGTTTCTTTTTATAGCCAACGGTGATGTCGGCAAACCGATGATTGTATGAACCGTAGCCTATATTGGCTTTTGCTCCAAACGAGTTGGATGAAGATATTAAGTCTCCACCTGTTCGAGTAATGATGTTGATCACACCGGCAAAGGCAGTGGGTCCATACATCGTAGAAGCTGGTCCATAGACCACTTCCACTTGCTTAATGTTTGATAAGGAGTATTGTCTTGAAATATCTGCCCAGTTGGTCCACAAGTCATTCTCTTCTACACCGTCAATTAGTAAAAGCGTTTTTTCAGTATTGTTAGTTCTAAGACCTCGTTGGTAGATGTTGGCTAACTGCGGGCCATAGAAGCGCGATACCTGAAATCCAGGCAGATCATTTAGAAATTCTACCAAATCCGTATAACCTCGCTTTACAATTTCATCATGGGTGATTACAGAAATGGTGGCTGCTGCTTTGCGGATGTCTTCTGCCTTCTTGGAAACCGATGTCACCAATTGAACCGATGATCCAAGTTTCATGATTTTGACCAACGTGGTAAATTCTTCTGGATCAAAGAACGCAGGCTCAAATGCGGCATTGATTTTCAATAGATCTTCAATCATTTTACGGGCCTTGTCTGAAGCATCGTTGGCCAGGTAACTCAGTGCCAGCAAGCGATAGGCCTGCACTTTTTCCTGATCGGTGAAGCCGTTCGTAAGACAGGGAGTAAGTTCAGATTCGACTTTTTCGAATTCACCAGTCTGATACAATTTATCAGCCTCTTTCAATGCTTGCTCACCACACACCGCTTGAGCGAATACATTCGACATTGGGGCAATCAATAGGGCAGATAGCACAATAGTTCTAAAATTCATCTTACTTTTTTAAGAGATTATTACAAACATCCTTCTTCTCAATATCATCACCGATGTAGACTTGCCATTCGGCTAGCGTGAAATCACGCACGGTAGCTTCGCAATTCTGTTTCATTAACTGATCTTGATTAAATGACCATGTACGTATGGTGCGATCACCACCCGTAGCGGTTAGCATATCTCCATGTTGAATGAATTTAATATCCCACACCCACGAATCATTGCCTTTTAGAAGTAAAGGCTCGAATAGGAAATTGCTGGTCTGCCATAATTTAATTTCTCCATTACCAGCACCGGTAGCCAACAGTCTATTATCATCTTTAAAGCTGATAGCATAAATCGGTGATTGATGTGCTTTGATTTTTTTAGGATTCAGATAGTTATTCGATTCTTCGAAGAGGAAGATGTTTCCATCACTGGTTCCGCATGCCAGTAGCTTTCCATCTTTACTAAACTCCAGTGATTTTAATAACTCGCTGGTGCTGATCAGTTCTTTTTGTGAAAGAGATGCGGAATTCAGATGATCGAGTAGTACTACTTTTCCACGCTCTTCTGCGATCATCAGTTTTGATTCATCTTCCGACAAGCGGATCTTCATAATGCGGGAACCTGCTTTTCGAATTACCACAGAGCTGGGTGTTATTGCCGACCAGGATGACTTCATGATGGTGCTATCGCTGGAAGAAGAGTAGAGACTGTTTCCTTGTTCAGCAAACACCACATCCGATACCGATCCGTTGTGTGCCTTGATGACGATAGGTTTGGAAGGAAAACTTTCTGTTGTAAAAAGATAGATATGACCTGATGCAGTGCCCACGGCCATTCTGCTTTGGTCTTTACTAAAAGTAATGGACCTTACATTGTTGCCTCCCAGTTGCTGTTGTTTGATGGTATAAGCCGAAGAGCTATCACGCAATGAACCCTGGCGCCATAACCTCACGGTACCTGATTCATCACCGGCCGCCAATAGTTTGTCGCCACCTGCTGCAATGGACCGCACTCCTGAAGTGAAAGCGGTATACACCTCCTGATTGTTTGAAACGGTAGAGAGCGCTGTGAAAATCTCGGGCACATATTCATTGCCACCATTTTCTTTGTTGAATGAGAATGCCTGAGCAGCCAGTAAACGTGCCAGGTCAATATTATTACTATTGAATTCCCTCACTGCCTGGTTGGCCAATGTGCGGCTCAAGGTGAGCAAGCGTAAGCGTGTAGCATTTTTTTCTGATATCTCAGTTTTTTTGCGTTCTGTGTTGGCGATCACGGTCTGCTTTTCTGCTTCAACCTTCCTTTCTTCCGCATCTACCTTCGCACGATCAGCGGCTAGTTTTGCAATGATGGCTTTTTGTCTTTCACTATTTGCAATATTTTTTTCCTGATCGGCAATAACCGTTTTCACCTCTGCCAATTGCGTTTGTTGTTCCGCTATTTTCTTTTGCTCCTCGGCCCGCTGCTTTTCTTTTTGCGCTATGTCGCGTTGGCGTGTGGCCTCCTTGCTTTCAGATATGGCCGCTAGCTGACTTTCTTTTGCTATCTTCTCACTCTCTTCCGCTTTGAATTTGAGATTCAATGCTACGATCAGAAAAATCAAACAGATCATGGCTGCCGAGCCCAGTACCACCGCAATGATCTTCGCAATTTTAATGCGCCTGCGCTGTTGCAACTCTTTCTGAGCTATTTCGAATTCATATTGCGCTTTACTATACTCAAGAAAGGAGATTGAACTTTCGAAATTTGAATTATAGCGTTTCGCCCAAGTGGCATTAGGATTATTTTGTGCGCGCCACTTGAGGGTGATATCCAGTTCGGGGTTGCGTAATAGTCCACCGCTTCCTAATTGATAAAGCGTGGCCGCATCGCAAAGTCGAGCATAGAATTCGCCTGACTGAGTTTCTTCTTCCACCCATTCAATGAGCCGCTGCCAAACGCGCATCAAGCTTTCATGTGATATATCAATGATGGTATCAGGTGTAAGGGGCACTTTGGCAGGAGGCATCAGGAATGATCTTCCTTGTTTCCGAAAGATCTCAATCACATGAATGATTTCTTCCAGTCGTGCATCGCCCAGCTCGGCTATTTCAAATAATTTGGTTGGTCTTCTTATACCTCTTCCATCACGACCGTTGTCGGTAAGTACTTTAAAGATGATGCTGCATAAATACTTTTCACGATTGGTGGTTAATTCAGCGTAAGCTTCCTCTGCATGTTGCAACAGCGAAGACTTCATGGTTCCTATCTCCTGATAATCTTCAATATCTATGGGCGCATCTGACTTTCCTTTCTGCTTCCAGATGTCCCAGGTACGCATGAGTGCATGTTGCAAAATTGGAAGCTGGTCAGGGTTATCGCCTACATCGTTGAGCAACTGATTGACTAACCGTGGCGCGATGGATGCGTTAGCTACTGATATCGGTGATACGATGGCTTCCTTTCGTTCTTCACGCGTCATGCGGGGCACGAGATAATGTCCATTGTTGATGGCTTCTGGCAATCCTCTGAATTCGGTACAATCACCTAAGAAGTCAGAGCGCATAGTAAAGACCACATAAATAGGCACATCCCGCTGTTCTGTTGCTTTCAACAGCAGGTTGATGAATGCAAGTGAATCTCTCTTTCCTTCCTTCTCGCTCTTTTCATATTTACTAAATCGGAAAAGTTCTTCAAACTGATCGACCAGCACCAAGAGGTTATGCCGGGTATCAATGCCTGATTGTTTGTACACAGACACCAAGCCATTGCTGCTTCTTCGTAAGCTACTTTCGTTGATGGCTGCATAGGTTTTTAATTCGCTATCGGATTTATACTCGTCATGCAAAACTGCTGGCTGTGATAATTGCATGGCCAGATTAGCAATCGGGTCATTGCCTGGGCGGAAGGAACAGATGCGCCACATTGAACCTGCGCCCGACATAAATCCGCTATGTAATGAGGGAATCACTCCGGATTTTATCAACGAAGATTTACCGCTGCCGGATGATCCGATCACAGCAAGGAAGCGGGTGTTACGTAATTTTGTTAACAGTTCATCGACCTGTTTTTCCCTTCCGAAAAAAAGCACATCCTCATCTTCTTCAAAAGCACGTAAACCAGGAAATGGATTACTTATTGCTGATTCTTTCAACATAATCGGTTATTATAGATTCGACAAAAGTAATTTCAACTTATCAGTAGGGAAGTCATTCATTCCATTGATCACCTCTACATCTTGCGAGCGGAATCTTTCTTTGGAAGCATCAGGTTTACCTGCGAGATACACGGATTTTACCTTGAGCGGCTTTTCACGTCCATATCCATTGATCTTGAGGAAATCTCTGGTTTTGGACCTTAGCCATATTTCATTGGCGTTGCCATAAAATATAATGGCAGCGTCACACATCTTTAAATTCTCAATATGATCTTCCCGGATTTGTGATTCTTCTCCGTCAAACAGAGGTAGCATAACCTCACATCCATGATCAAACAGAAAGTCTTCGAGTTGTTTGATTTCATCCAGGTCAAGCCGATCGCAGATCAGGTAAATGATTCCAGATCCGGTGGCAGTGGTTGGTGTGCTCAAACATTCAGCCTCTACAACTTTCTGAGCTTCTACCAACAGCTTATTTCTTTCTTTTTCCATGGCTGACAACCGATCGGAAACTATACTTTTAAATTCTTCCAGGGAGCTGAAAATGAGATCAGCACCTGTGATACCTTCTTTGCCTTGGCTTAGCTTGTCAACAAACAACTGCTGACGATCATCCTTGGGTGTAAATCCTTCAGGAATCCAAATCAATCGCTGAAGAGGAGAAGAAGCACTCGCTGCAGAAGCCACTTCATTCTGTATTTCTATAATGGATTTATGAGTACCACCTTCCGGTACAATTCCATAATTTTCGCCAAGAAGATGAATGGATAAGTCTGATTTACTTAAAAAAGAATTGATGTTCTCCACCAGAGCCGATTCAATCAACGGTAATTGTGTATCAGGATAGATCGGGTAGCCAGTATCCTGTAATTCTCTGCGCAAACTATCCCGGAATTCCTTCGTTTCATAACTTGATTCCGCGAGGTATACTTTTATCGGTATATTATTGTTACCCACTGAAACGATCGCACCACTTGATTTAAGATGAGATGTATCCAGGCTTTCAATACTATCGAGAAACTCTGAAATATCATTGGCCAGATCATCAAGCTTGCTCCAATACGAGCGCTCCGAATTTTCTCCAAACATCTGTGATAACTCCTTTAATCTGCCCGTAACTAAATCAGTAGTATAAAACTCATAGCCTAAAATGTTTCGGATCTTCTCCGGATGAAGTTCAACCTTAACGGGTGTCTTGATGACTTTAAATATTCTTGCTTGATTATTGATGCCAAAACCTATATTATTATTACAAACGTCATAGAATTCACTAGCCTCACGAACACACCACTCTGACTTTACGTAACGGGGCGTAAGGATGGAAATCATAATGGCTACCTGTTCAAACTGATCGACTATCTGTTTGTCAAATATATGATTGCCATGTAATGACGGGTCACGCCAAATCACTGGTCTTCTGCCTAATAATTGGGCAAGCCTGATGTCCAAAGCGCGATGAAACTCTGTAATCCATCCCTTTTGCGACTCAACCAATGATTCGTCATCGATGTGAGCATAACTGATAAATATGTCTTTAGCAAACCTCATTACTGGTTATAGATTATTGTTTTTTTTCATTAATAACAGAAGCAACGGCAACAACAGAAAAAGATTCAAATCTTTATCCTTTTCCTCCTGTGTAAGCTTATCATAAGGAATCAACTGATCGTGAATCTTTAGGACATCTTTCAATAAATTCTTTTCCTTTTTATCCGATGGAAAGGGTCCGTATTTGAAACCAAACACAATTTTTTCGCCACTCCATCGGCTATGCTCAACAGATGCCAGGTGTGAATAACAACGAAGTATATTATGTCTGTTAACAGGCGTACAGCCAATCTGCTCTAAAAAATACAGCTTTACGGGTATATTCCTTGCAGCATATCGATTGGAGTCCTTCTTCCGGTTATTTAAATGATTCCAGCTTTTCTGAATCGACAATTTTTGGATTAATCCGGAGTAGGGAACACCTGTCTTTTCAGATAAAAACATAAAAAAATTAGATTCAAAATCCTTCTCGGTAGCAGAACTATACTGTTCAGGATAACTTTCAAAGTATTGGATGCAATCAGCGATAAGATCAGGGCCTACAGATACGTTAAAACACGTTTGTAGCGAATGCGAAAATCCATAGATTACTGTATAATAAAAATTAATTACTCTTGCTATCGTATCGTAAGTCTCGTAATCCGAAATTAAGCTTTTGTCTGAAAAGGTATCTGATTTTCGTCTAATGTAATATTGATTGAGTGTATTATTTAATTGCGTGAATTCCTGACTATGCAATAGACTACTATTGAGAAAATCATAGAGACCAATATCCTCAGGCAATGAAATAATAAATGGTACCTGTGAAAAACTTAAAGTCTGTACATATAAAAATTGCCTGAATGAAGCTACGGTATTCATAATGATAGCATCACTCTGCCCAAAAAAGTAGGCAACTTTAATTTTGCTCAGCTGCTCAATATGAGTTTTAGACCAGGAAAAATTAGCGAAAAAACTACCGTTAATTAACTTGACCGGAATCAATTCAACAAACTCAGCATGCGCTGGATATTGATAGGTGAACTGACTAAAGAAAGTATCAGCATCTTTATCTACCAAATAAATCTTTATAAGTGAATTCTCCCGATAATGACTGAGTATCATGTTCTCCACAATAAATGCCTCAGCCGTTTTATCACAACCAATGATGGCGATTGAATTTTCATCCTCTAGGGAATGATTACCAAAATATCGGTGAGGAGGGAAATCATCATAAATTTTTTGAGCAGCACGCTGATCAAGATTGATAATGTACAGGTCATACTGTTCATCTAGATTATTAATATCAAAATAATCTTTTATAACATGTAAATTATTAATATCAGTTATCTGTAAATGAAGGTTTAATACGTTCTTCTCGAGATCTTGATCCAGGGCAAGCGCTTGTAATAAATACGCCCTGATATTGCCTGCTATTTCAATATTTGTCTCATCTTTTGTATAAGCAAGAATACAGACCTTCGCTCTGGAAAGCCCAATGCGAATAAGTGTTTTATTTTCAAACGGGTTTGACGAAATAACAATACCACCGTCCTTTTCAATTTCCTCTATGAATGGAGATTCAGAATTATTCTCCACGATCACTACAGAATATCCTTTTCCCAACAAATCCTTACTAATTCTATAACCTATCGAATCAAGCGAAAAAATGACTATATGATTTGTAAAAAACAGTCTGATCTTATAAATAAGAATCAGGTTACGTATATACTTATAAGAAATACTAAAAAGACCAATGGCGACCAGAATAGTAGCCAAATACTTGGCGATCAGGACATATGTATTATTCGACAACTGATGAGTATCAACATCATTCAGGAAAAAGAAATTGATAACCGTGAAAAGAACAGCCCAGAACTCAAACTCATTGCCCAAAAGATTTCGATAACCAGCAATCGCAAAAGCAAAAACCAGAATAATCAAAATAGGATAAACAAAGGGAATAAACTTTCTCAAATACAGTAAGAGCAGCCGAAAAAGATCATATTAAAAATACTCATCTTCAAAACTGCACGAATCAACTTAGTTATGGTGTAGTATTTATATTACGCCTGAACTATTCTTTATAAATAATATTAAAATTACTTTCACGCGCGATTTGGATAATATCAGAAATACATCAACCATAAGCATTAGAAACTACCGATGAGATTTAAGGCGAAGGAACGTTACCACAACATAACATGATTACTTTTAATGCAACGAGTGTCATCGTAAAGTCAAAGGCATTACTCTGCACTATTTTTATATTGACATCATCGTCTGTCTTTTCCCAAACGGATGAGAGTGCTAATAAAAATAGGTTTGTGAGCGGCACCCTTACCGCTACCAATAATGGTATCTCCCTATTGCCCACATTCACGCTGGGTAAGCCAGCCGTGATGTTTGATTTCGCCATGGGCGGTAAGAAGCTTACTTTCGAACCTTATTTTCGATTTGCTTTGGAAGGCAAGCCCTGGAATTTTATTTTCTGGTGTAGGTATAAGATTCTTAAAACTGAAAAATTTCAATTGGGTGTGGGCGCACATCCTGCCCTTGGTTTTAAAACCGTAACTCAAACGATCAATGGCATCTCCACCAATGTGATCACTTCACAGCGTTATTTGGGGAGTGAAATTTCACCAAACTATTTTATTAGAAGGAATATCAGTATTGGATTATATTATCTTCATTCGTACGGATTAGAAGAAACTTCCACACGAAGTACCGACTTTATTACCGTCAATGTTAATTTTTCTAATCTCAGATTAACAGAGCGGTATTTCTTGAAATTTCATCCACAACTTTATTACTTGAAAATGGATCAACGCGATGGTTATTACGCGACTGCTGCGATTACTCTGGCCCGCAAAAATTCTCCACTTTCCATTCAATCAATCTTAAATAAAGCCATCGATTCAACGATTATCACCAAAAGTGATTTTGTTTGGAATGTGAGTTTACTGTATTCGTTCAGAAAGAATTTTACTCCGGCCAGCGTGTTATGAGAGCTACCCTAATGGGCTGAAGCCTGTTAAGCGATGGTGAAATTGCTCCAAATTATTTCATTCGAAAAAACATCAGTATCGGAATGTACTATCCTCATTCGAGTGGAATAGAAAATTACGGCACCCGCAACTTTGATTTTGTAACCTTGAATTGCAATTTTTCTCAACTCAGTTTAACTGAAAACTACTTTGTCAAACTCAATCCTCAGGTATATTTTTTAAAAATGGATCAGCAACATGGATACTATGTGACAGCAGCAGTTACGTTGGCACGAAAGGCTTTCCCCCTCTCCATTCAATCGATAGTTACGCAGGCGATCAATACATCCATTGAAACCAAAAGCGATTTCGTCTGGAACATAAGTTTAATCTATTCATTTAGAAAAAATTTCATACCAGAGAACAAATCCATCCCTCCAAAATCATCTTAGGCTTAATAACTAATTTCACTCAGCTGTATTACTCATCCACGAGGACTACTACGTGCTACAACACGATTACGTAATAATGATTTACGATTGAGTGTTCACTTCAGTGTGATCGCTTAGCGAGTCGTGTACATGGGTAGCCGCTGGATTTAAATCGCCAGCGGAAAGGATCATTCCAGTATTATTACTTTTAAAATTCAACTTTTCATAAAATCTCTCAGAGCCATTCGATGCAAAAAGAATAAAATCACAGTTCGGACACATGTCGATAATTTTGCTGACGATAAGTTTTCCAATACCTTTTCTTTGATAGCTGGGTAGCACGGCCACATCATAGATAGCAGCTTGGTATTCACCATCTGAAATTGCCCTGCCGAACCCTACTAATTTATTATCGCTATAAACAAATAAAACAGGATGGCTCATATAAAATGCCCTCTTATGGACTTCAGGCGACCGATGAGGCATTCCGGATTCAATCAAAATATTTACAACCTCATTCCAGTCAACAGATTTACCATCAAATTTTAACTTTAAGCTCATGTTAAGGATTCAGTTATATGACTAAATAATTAATGCTAGGTTTCTTTCCATTTTAAATGATGATTTGGATTTTATGTATCAAAGCATCTCAACTAATTAAGATAAAGATAATAGAGCAGAGTATATTGACGCTCATCTTTTTTGTAGTAAATAAACTACTGTTTAATCCTGTTAACCAGTCGTGCATCGTGGCGCAAAATCACGAATTCCAAGTTTTGGGTATAAACTTGTCAATATGCCTAAT